>CAZJDM010000024.1:19229-37985 GCA_964544765.1 uncultured bacterium | reverse complement strand
CAACTTATATTAAAAACCTGAACGAAGGCCAATGCCATACAGAATGGAAGAAGAACCTGCAACTTCAAAGCCAATGTTTAAGTTTACTCGCCATGGTCCAAAAAATTTATACCCTACAGAAGTTTTTAGCTGGGTCAATAATTCGCCATCTAACTCAGAAGAGTATTTCTTATCACTACTTTCTAAATAATTGAAAGTGTTATTTTTAACATATCCTATACCATAGGAAGCAGAAAAAAGAATATCTTCTTTCCAGGTGTTTCCTTTGGAAAAACTAGCTAAATAAAAAGATATACCACCTTCAATTCCGAGATAGTTTCTTGTTACACGATAAAAAACATCGTCTTTGGTAGCTTGAGCAGAAAGAGCACTATAACTTAATCCTGCAAAAATACCTTCCCAAAAAGGATTGTCAAAAATCATATCTCCAATTAAATATCTCATTGATATAGTCGTATACCCTTCTGCTTTTTCAATTAGGTCATGAGAAATCATGGCCTTTCCCCATTCAAAACCAAATACAAATCTATCGATGATGTAAGATTGTACGAAAGGTGAAACCTTTTCTTCTTTAATTTTCTTTTTTACTTTTACCTTTTTTACTTTTTTCACTCCTTTTTTTTCTTCTTTACCTACCTGCTCTTTGGATTCAATTTTTGGTTCCTTCTTTTCTGTCTTAGTTTCCACATCCTTTTTTTCAACACCAGTATTCATTTTTTCTTTTGGGGCAGGTTCTTTTTTTGGTTCTTGATTTTCACCGTATAAAGAAAAAGAGGAGTATATAAACATTAAAACCAAAACACCAAACAATTTTTTTATCATATTGTACCTCAATTAAATACTACTTTTTCTTACTGCCCATATAATCATATGTAAAAGTCCTATAATCTATAATAAGGCTTTTAAATGAAAAAGGTATCTTCTGTCTGGATTAGAACCAGCTACCGGTCCAAGTTCTTCAGCATAAGTAACTACCTGAATTCTAATCACCATAACATTCAAAGATATCCCCGCGGTCCATCCTTCCTGTTTAACTATATCGCTTAAATTAAATTGATTTATACCAAGTCCAAGTTTAACCCATCTTCCCCAACCGAACTCAGTACCAAAGTGTAGTTTTTTACCGAAAGATTCAGCTTGATTAATATCCTGGATATCAAATGAAATCAAAGAGTATAATTTTCTCCATGAAGGTTTAATAGAAAAACCTATGTTGACAGATTGAGGGTTTCTTAATGGAGCAACTAAGTCCTCAGTTTTTACTCCCAAAACGTCTGCAGCCGCCTCTATTGGTTGGAAATTAGTGTCGCCTATATCTAGAATGGAAAGACCTAAGGTGGGTTTCCATTTCTTATAGGGAGTAAACATTAATCCTAAATCAACTCCAGTACCAATACCTTGACCGCCATATTCAATAAAATCCTTATCACTATCTAGTAAGTTTATACCAAACTCTTCATCTATGGATGCTCGAACTGTAGGCCGAATCGTAGCACCAAGAGTTAATCTTTTATTAAAGAAGTTATGAGCATACCCTGTTACCATACCCGCGTCCATAATAACTCTCATTTCTGCTGAAGGATCGCGATGGAACACTAGATCTATGCTTGTATCAAAGAAAAAGCCTATACCAAAATTAATTATTGGAAGCATTAAATAAGGATGAATACCCACACGAGCATGCATGTTTTTCTTTTGCCCCAGGTTTTTTTGCATAGTCTCAAGTATATCCCCTAATTCTGGAGATCCTTGCATTTTTTCTGCTAATTCAAGAGTGTCATTAAAGGCTTTTATAGAGTTTTGCCCTACCTCTAAATCAACAGTTAGGACTTCTAAAGTCCATTCAAGTTGTCGTCCTAATCCCGCCGGATTGTAATATAAAGCTCCATAATCATCAGATATAGCTGTAAAGGCATTACCTAGGGATAAGGCCCTTACGGTTGGGTGATGTTTCATAATTTGTCTAGCAGGTAATTGAACTGATAGACTTAGTAGCAAAAATAAAAGGAGGATTATTCTCATACAATTCTCCAAAATGTAACGGATTTACCAGATATCTAAGAATAACATATTAATATAATTGTTTCAATGAAGAGTAATTGATTATTTTGGTTTTTTGGATAAAACCCCTTGTCCTTGAAGTACACTTAGGTAAGGGTCGTTTTTGTTCATCAAAAGAGTTGTTTTTTTGGACAAGGTTTTTTTGTAAGATTTTAAGGTTCTATAAAATTCAAAAAAATCGGTATTTTTTTTATAAGATTCCGCGTATATTTGGGCTGATTTAGCGTCGGCCTCACCTTGGATTTGGGCAGCTTGTTTACGAGATTCAGCTAATATTAGACTTTTTTCTTTGAAAGCTCTTCCCTCTATTTCAACCTTTTTTCCCATTCCTTCCGCTCGTATTTGTGAGGCGATTTTTTTTCTTTCAGAGATCATACGTTCGAAAACCTTTTTTAGAACATTTTCTTCTAAGGCTATTTTTTTAAATCGCACAGCCAGGATATCTATTCCATTATTTTTGATGGCTTTTTTTGCTTTTTGTAAGATTTCAATTTGAATTTTTTTTCTACCAGTTTGAATTTTTTCAATTCCAGTTTCAGCAAGTGTTTGAAAACTCTTATCGACGGTTTCAAGTATATTATTTGAGCTTCGAACAACTTCGACTAAATTGTAACTTGAAATAACTCCCCCTGTAGTAGAGTCTATCACACCGTCTAACACCTGTTGAGCCCTTTTATAGTTACCAATTGATTGATAAAATTGTAGGGGATCAGTGATTTTCCATCTAGCAAAAGTATCTACATATATGTATTTTTTATCTTTAGTTGGTAGTAAAGTAGAATCTCCCTCGAAGTCTAATAGGCGGTTGTCATACTTAACAATGGTTTGAATATAAGGAATATGGAAATAAATACCTGGTGTTTTTATTGTATCACCAACCGGGCTACCAAATTGCAATCGAAAAGCGTATTCAGTCTGATCAACCAAAAAAACAGCTTGGTAGGTTGTGTAAGCCAATATGACTGCAATGACAAAAGAAAATGAAAAAAACTTCATAAAAAGTCCTTTATTTATTAAGAGAGGGTTTTAGTGATGGTAATTTATTGGCCAGGTTTAAAAAAGGTAAAATTCCGCCAGTTTCTGTATTATTTATATATATGTTCATACCAGGAATTATATCTTCCAGTGTCTCAAAGTATAAACGTTTTTTAGTAATAAGTGGTGCTTTTTCGTACTCTACTAATAAAGATAAAAAGCGATTTGTATCTCCTTTAGATCTGTTGATCCTTTCATAGAAATAGGCTTTAGCTTCGGAAATAATTTTTTTGGCCTCTCCTTCAGCCTTAGGAATTTCAGAATTATAATGTTCCCATGCTTGGTTTAGAGTTTTTTCTTTCTCTTGTCTAGCTTCGTTTACTTCGTTAAAAGAAGGCATTACTAATTTAGGTGGATTGGATTCTCTAATGCTTACTAGATCTATTGTAATCCCTATTTTGAAGGAATCATAAGCCTTTTGCATAATTTGTTTCACTTTTTGACCGATAATATTTCTTCCAATGGTAATGACGTCACTTACAGATGTATCTCCGACTACATTTTGCATTGCCGATAAAGCTATATCCCTAATCAGCTTTTGTACATTATTTACATTAAATAAGTAATCTGGAGCATTGGTTACGTGATATTGTAATAACCACCTAACATCTGCAAGATTCAGATCACCGGTCAAAATAATAGATTCTTGCTCAAATTTTTTGTCGAGGGTACTTTTTATATCGGCTTTAACTGTTCGGAAACCTAATTCTTCAACTTTAGTTCTGGTGCTAACTCGGTAGGCGGTTTCAATCCCAAAAGGAATCAGAAAATGTAGTCCTGGCCCCATGGTTCGATTATATTTTCCCAATCGTTTTATTACTAAAAGTTCATGCGAGTCGACTTGATAGTAGGATTTTTGTGAGGTGTATATGACCAATCCAATTCCTGTTAGAATCAAAAGGAAAAAAAATACCTTAAATAATTTAGGGACGGCTTTGGGGGACTTTTTCTTCTTAATATTTTTTACATCTACAGATGTCATAGAACCAATCCTTTCGAGATATATATGTTCTTAGCAATTTAGGGATATTAGTTATTAGAATTGTTGTTGTCAACTGTGCTGGATTCACAATTAGTATATTTTAGATCCTGGTTCCAACAAACAGATGTTCCTCCGGTATCATTTGTTCCAATTGAAGTTGTGTTTAATGTAAAGCGTTCAGCCTTACCCGAACCGTCTGCATCCCAAGAAAATCGGTAGGATTTGTAATTGCCCGCAGCTATTCTTTTATTACTGTTTACCATCTTAAGTGTTGTGGTATCAAAAAGTAATGATCCAGTGTTTAAGGTAATATTTCTGTTTAAGATCCAAGTTACATTGGTTGCTGTATAGGTAGTATTAGATTTGGAGATAGTTTCTTTGTATAATTTCCCTCCTATGGTAGCTGATAAGACAATATGTGTATCTTCGGTTTCAGTGTTTTGCAATGAGTTTGTCAGGTTAAAGAAGTCATCGTTTGGTTGTTTGAGATAATACCAGATACTTGGAAGTAATTGAGGTTGGTTTTCGCTTTCTTCTGGTTGACTTGGTACCGGGGAGGGAACTTTTGCCAGACTATCCGAAAAAACTTCAGATATTTCAAACAAATAAGTAATAGGAAGCGGGAGCTTATAGGAAGCGTTTTCATGTTGGGTCAAAAAGGTGAAGGAACCGGTTATGGTATTTGTTGTACTTGTAGTGCTAGTCAAATTCCCCGTAAAGATAATAGTGAAATTTTCACTGCTTCTTTTCTTTCTTTCCAATGTCCAGCTTAAAGCTCCACCTAAACCATCTATTATTGTAAGTTTGCTTTGAAGTTGGGAAATAGGATCAAAGGTTGTTGTTAAGGTTGTTGAGCCTTCTGCAGTGGTTTCAGGCTGTATGGTACCGGAGGAGACTCCTTGTTTTATCTTAGCTAAATCAACGCGGGTGTTTTTAAATATGGTATTAATAATGGAAGCTTGTTCTTTAAGTGTGAGGACTTCATCTTTAGGATTTGTGGGATCGCTTGCCAATGAATGTAGGTATAAATATGCTGCTTGGTATTCCATATTAATTGGAAGAGGTATTCTAAAAAGATATAAAGGGGGTAATAATCGTAATAATGAATTATTTGCTGAAGAAGAGGGTGTGTTCTGAGAAGATGGGGGAGGTTGAGTGTAGCGCTGATCAACCACTTGATCCCTTCCACATTGCCATAAGCATAGAATAAGTATTACACAACATATTAAGAATAAGCCTGATTTGGTTTTTAAGATTTTATTTTTCACAATGACCCCATTTATTTAGGTAATCGTTTTTTTTCAATTTGTTCTGTTAGGTTTATTTTCTCTTTTTTGGTTTCTTTTTCTTTGTCTTGGGTATTAGAAACAGAATCTTCTTTTTCAGCCTTTTGTTGATCCTTAAGGCGTCTTTCCAATTCTTCTATTTTTCTTTGTTTTTCAGTTAATTTCTTATAGTTCAATCTAAGATGTTTGAGTTTTTGTAGAATCTTTTTTCGTGAATGTTTGATAAGTTTACGTTGTTCTCTTATTCTTTGTTCTTTCCCGGTTAACGCTCCAAAGAAACTATGAATAGTTTGGGTATACTCATCGGTCCAACCAATAGAAGAACTGTTTTTAATTTCACCATTGGTGTTTTGATAGATTGAGACATCATATAGATCATCTACTGATACAATATTTTTTTCGTTAATTGCATTAAGATTGGTTGCAGCTTTTAATAAGAGATAATTTTCCTCGTGGGTCGTTTTGGAATATCTTCGAAATTGTAATTTAACTTTTCCTTGTGAAGTCACTTCGATTACCTTTGCTCTAAAAGTCTTGGATAGAGAAGCCGTGTTGTTTCCTTTTATTGATAAATCTTTAAATGCTTTTTCGTATTTGGTCAGTTGTTCAAGAAAGGAATCGTACTCTTCCTTTTTGTTGTTAGGTTTTTTATAATTTGTATTCTTTTTATTAAGAGCTATATTTTTAGAGTCTATCTCTTCTTGTTTTGCCGAGTTTTTTAATGGTGCGGGTAATTTTACCAGAATAGTTTTTCCATGTTGAACACGTCCAGGATTTTGGAAAAACCAATTTCGTTTATCATCTGATCTCCATAATGATCCATATTGATTTTGTTTAGTATTTTTTTTTATTTTAACTCTATGTTTTGCTAGGTATGGTCTATTTTTTTGATTAGTTTGGGTTGATTTTGCCAATATGTTTTGATTGTCAGTATTAAATATTGAGTCTTTTGTTCGTGGTGTGGCACAGTTCATTAGACCAAAGATAATTGAAGTGATGATTAGCAAAGAATTTGTCATACTTTTTACTTTAAGTATAATAAAAATATTTATTTTTATGCCCATAAGAATATTATAGCAGAATTTCAACTTGTTTGGAGCTTATTACCTTTGCTCGAAGTTTTTTATTATGATTATTTTTCACATTGATCCATTTTCCATACCAACCATCTTCCAATGTAACTCCGGAGGTGGTAATTAATATTCCTTTCCCTTTAACCGAAATTGTAACTCGTTGTCCCCTTTTCATAATGGGTATTGCTTCCAGCATGGTTTCAAAAAATGGATGGTCGGCTAGGATTGTTTTTTTTAAACGTTTTCCCACTACTTTTTTATTATTTTGTAGGGGTGTATTGGATAGATTTTTTATTTCAATATATTTAGTATTTAAATATTCATTTTTAACAATACTACCTCGGCTGATAATTCTATTTGCCACTATACAAGGGATCAAAAGCGCTGTTTCTCCACGTATCCAGATTTTGTCATAGTCATGTCCATCGATGGATACATTAACAGGAAAATTTACTAAACCTAATAATCTGGATTGAAATTTTTTTTCAATTGTTAAAACTAGTTTTCCACTCGGAAAATTCTTGTTCTCGTAATAAGAAATCCATTTTATTTTGGGAATAGCATTATTTCGAGGGGACAGAAGTTTCAATTGTTTAGATAATAGATTTTTTATGACTTCTTTACTAACTTTTTGCGAGGTTCTTTGAATAACAACTGTCTTGGGGAACTTTAACAACACGGGGATGTTTGAGGGAAATTTAGCTTTTTTTAAGTAGTTTTTGATAGTTACAATGGGAACGGTTTTCTTTTTTCCTGGTTGAGGTGATGAGGCAACTTTAATTGATTTAAGAGATTTGATTGCTTCCGGGTATTGCGATAAGATCGCATTTTTTTGGATAAGGCTATTTAAGAAAATATTAGGGGCATTGGTAGAGATATAAGGTTTAAATACTAATACAATCCGGGTAGTTGGATCTGTTTTTTTTGGCAAGGACAAGGCAGTAATATCTTTAGAATAAGAAACAAAAAAAAGACCTGTCAGAATAAAAAAAACTGCCCTTTTAAATAAGAGTGGATTCATATTATCTCAGTTGATTAGAGGTTTGCAACATTTGGTCACTGGTTTGAATAACTTTTGAGTTTAGTTCATAGGCACGTTGATTAACGATCATATTAACCATTTCTTCTACAACATTGACATTGGATCCTTCCAATGATCTTTGTTTTAGTGCACCAAAACCATTTTCAGTTGGGCTAGATACAATCGCATCTCCGGAGGATATTGTTGACGCAAATAAATTTCTTCCTTCACTCTTTAAACCTGCTGGATTAACAAACATGGCCAGTTGAATTTGACCTAAGGGAATTGGCTCTTCTTGATCCGGTAGATTCGCAGTAACGGTTCCATCTATGCCTACGTGTAGATTATATGCGTTGGGGGGGATACTGACAGGAGGATCCATAGGGAATCCATCCGCTGTGACGAGCCTTCCTTGATTATCTACTTTAAAAGATCCATCTCTAGTGTACGAGATGTTTCCATTAGGGGCTTGAATACGGAAAAATCCCCTTCCTTCAATAGCCAGGTCGGTCACATTTCCGGTTGGTTTAAGGGGGCCTTTGGTAAACATCTTTTCGGTTGATATAAGCTTAGTACCATGTCCTATTTCCACTCCACTAGGAATTACATTACCGCTGGTTGAATTTAAGCCGGGAGCTTTTAAGGTTTGGTAAAGTAGATCCTGAAAGTTAGCTCGACTTCTTTTAAATCCATTGGTGTTTATGTTTGCTAAGTTGTTGGCAACTACATCTATTGATTTTTGTTGGGCATCCATGCCAGAAGCTGCGCTTAATAATGATCTTAACATAAATCCTCCTTAATATAGGATGTTAGGCTTTTATCTCTCCTAAAGTATTTGCTTTACCCATTCTCTCATCATGGGTTCTGATTACTTTTTGATAGGCATCAAAGGAACGTTGAGCCATTATCATGTTGGTTAAATTTTGTAAGGCGTTAACATTTGAGCCTTCAATATATCCCTGTAGTACTCGAGTATTTTCTGTATTAGTTAGGTTATCGGGACTACCATTATGAATAAAGTTATTTTCTCCTACTTTATGTAATAAATTTTTGTTTTGAAAGTTAACTACCCTTATTCGATCAATTAGTATTTTATTTTGATAAATTTCTCCTTCCTCATTTACTTCGAAATCTGGGTTCTGTAAGTGGATGGCTCCTTTGTACCCTTGAACAGGATCTCCATCAGATGTTTGTAATATTCCGTTAGGTCCTAGAGTTAAATTTCCAGCTCGAGTGTAACGGGTTCCAGCATGTGTCTCTACTTGTAAGAATCCAGATCCCGCTATTGCAAAGTCCAAAGGATCAGAAGTTCTTTTTAGGGATCCTTGACTATGATCAGTGGAAACCCCACCGAATCCCACGTATTTAATATCATTACCAATAAGAGGAAATATATTTGGATCTATTTTGTAATTATCTGGAGGTATAGGTGCATGATTTTGTTTATCGATATCTGGATCAATTACTTTAAAGGAGACTTTGTCCTCTTTATATCCATTGGTATTTACATTGGCCAGGTTATTGGCGATGATTTCCAAAACTTTTTCTTGTGTTATGCTCCCTGATAAGGCGGAAAAGATACCATTACTCATATTAAACGCCCTTCTGTGTGTTAAACACCTTTCTTTGTGTAAGTCGAACTTTTGTATCGCATCATTATATTTTGTTCCGAAAAGAATAAGTGCAAAAAGCGAACCAAAAACTTTTTTATAAATAGATGAAAGAATTAAAGTAAGAAAAAAGATTAGTAATCAAATGGCTTTTTTCTCTTTCTAACGGAGACATATGTAAGCTGTTGCCCAATTTAGAATAAAATGCTAAATTGCCTGATCATAAAATTGATCTGTATCGTTTTGATCTTTTTTTTGATTATTAGAAGTATAATAAATGCTTTTTTGTAAGCAAGAATTTCCTAGTAGTAGTATTTAACAGACGGTTATTTGACGAGTAGTCAAAATATTGTCGTACAGGATGTACCATGAAATCAGATTTTCTCATTATTGGAGCTGGCTTAGCTGGTTTAACTAAAGCATTACAAATAATTCATAAATATCCTGATTATCAAGTGACTCTTTTGGATTCAAGGAATGAGGTAGCAAAAAATTCATTATATAAATGTACTGGTGAGCATTCATATTATGGGAAGATATATCTTGAGCCCGATGATTTAAATGGTATTAACAATGTATTATATCGATTTAATCAAGAGAAGATCAATGGATTTCCAATAAAATCGGCCTCATTTTATTATTGGAACCATTATTATTCGTCCATGTTTCCAGTATTTAAAGAAGATTTAAATGCAAGAGGGATTTGGTTACAAGCCAAGAAAATTAGAGATACTTTGGCTCAGTGCAAATCAAGCATTGAAAAAAATGAAAAAATAAGAAATATAAGGCGTATCCTGAAATTGGGTGGAACCCATGCTCAGAAATATCTTGATTTAAGAGATTTTTTTAATACGTTCCTAGCGGTATATGACTTTTTTAACTTACCCCTACCTATGATTGAGAAAGCTCTTAGATATTTGTTAGTCGAAGAAGATCTATTAATGGTGGACCTTGAAAAAAGTTCTCTAATACCGCTTTTTACCAGACTCATTAAGCAGTCAGGAGGAGAGATAATTCTTAATTCTCAAATTGAAGAAATCTTTTTTAAAGAGGATAAAATAAATGGTCTTCGAATAGGAGATAAAACAATAGATGTCGGAGAGTGTTGTTACACCGGATCTATGCACGATCTTTTTGGTGTTGTTCCTAAGGCGAGTTGTCCAGAGAATTTAATTAGGGTGATAGATAAGACATCTCCTGTAGCAGCTTTGGTTCTGAATATTATTTTAACTGATATGATTGAGGATTTGCCGGAACATATTGTTTTTCCTAATTTATCTTTGCAATTAGAGATAAGGCCATTGGAAACCAGATTGTTAAGTAACAGTTCAAGTTATGAAGAACAGTCAGAATCGAAAAAATTACTAACTTTTTATAGTTATTTTCATGAGGATTTATCTAACCAAAAGAATGAAATTGCTAAAATGATGAGGAACGTTAGAAAAGCTTTGGTTAAAATCGGCTTAGTAAATAATCTAAAGGATCTAAATGAAGAGAAGGTAATGGCTTTTTCAAGCTTCTTTTCAAGAAGTTATGAATCCAAAGAAATGAAATATTATTTACGTAATGGACAAGTAGAGGGAATTAGTAATTTTTCGTTATATGGTGAAGGTATTGGAGAGAATTTTATGTGGAACAGGAATATTTTCTCATCAATTGATTGACAGGGGAGGGGCATAATGATTTTAGACGGCAAGAAACTGGCTTTACGAGTAGAAGAGGAGTTAAAGGAGAAAATCCAAAAGGAGTCAAAAAAACCGGGATTGGCTGTTATTTTGGTTGGTGATGATCCAGCGTCGCATGTTTATGTAAGGAGTAAGAAAAGAGCATGCTCCAGAATAGGAATTCAGTCATTTGAAACTAAATTACCTGGAGACATAACCAGAGCAGATCTTTTGGAAGTTATCCATAATTATAATAATAACGATGAAGTTAACGGTATATTGGTTCAATTACCTTTGCCTAAACATTTAGATACAGAGAGTATTTTGAATGAAGTAAATATAAAGAAAGATGTTGACTGTTTTCATGAGGTTAATGTAGGTAAATTGACTTTGGGAAGAAAATGCTTACCTGCATGCACCCCTAGAGGTATTATTGAGTTGATCGAACACTATGATATTATGCCAATTGAAGGAGTAAATGCCACGGTAATTGGAAGATCAGCAATTGTTGGGATTCCTATGGCCAATTTGTTGAGGCATCGAGGAGCCACAGTGACTATATGTCATTCCAAAACTAAGGATTTAAGAAGTATAACATTAGCATCAGATCTGGTTGTAGTAGCCGTTGGTAAGCCCAAGATGCTGGATGAAAGTTATTTTAATGATAGAGCCGTTGTTATTGATGTTGGTATGAATAGGCATGAGGGTAAATTAATGGGTGATGTAGATTTTGAAAAAGTAAAAGACCATGTATTGGCTATTACCCCAGTGCCTGGAGGCGTTGGTCCCCTAACCATAGCAATGTTAATGCGAAATACCTACGAGGCTTTTTTAGAGCAAAAGGATTGAGAGTGATAGACGGTAGTGTAAAAGAGAAAAGGACCGTAGCAATGATTAACAATTTAAATAAGGAATTAAAAAAGACCAGCCTTTTTGAAGAACACAAAAAATTAGGGGCCAGGATAGTAGATTTTGAAGGGTGGGCTTTACCGGTTCAATACAAAGGTATTGTTAAAGAGCATTTAACAGTAAGAGAAAAAGTAGGCTTGTTTGATGTTAGTCATATGGGAGAATTCTTGATAACAGGCAAAGATGCTGAGAGTTTTTTACAGTATCTAACAGTAAATAATGTTGCTCAGTTAAATGTTGGGCAAGCTCAATATTCAATGATGTGTTATGAAAACGGAGGCATTGTTGATGATATTTTGATTTATAGGACTGGGTTTAGTGAATATTTATTAGTAGTAAATGCCTCTAATATTGAAAAGGATTTTAAGTGGATTACGGACATATATGCTGGAGATGTTAAATCAAAATGGCCGGAAGTATTAATTGAAAATAAGAGTGATTTTTATGGTCAAATAGCCATACAAGGTCCACATTCTAGAGAATTGGTGTCTAAATTGATCGATGTTAGGGAGTTAAAGTACTATCATTTTAAGGAAGAGACCGTTTTAGGACACTCCACATTGGTTTCTAGAACGGGGTATACGGGTGAATTGGGTTACGAAATATATGTTGACCGGAAAGGTTGTGTTGATATTTGGAACAGTTTGTTAGATCAGGGCGAATCTTTAGGGGTTATGCCAATTGGTCTGGGTGCTAGAGATACTCTACGTTTTGAGGTGTGTTTTCCTCTGTATGGTAATGAATTAACTAAGGATTATACCCCAATAGAGGCTGGTTTAAAATGGGTGGTTAAAGTTGATAAAGGGGATTTTATTGGTAGAAGTGAATTATTAAATCAACTGGAACAAGGGATTCACAAAAAATTGGTTGCTTTGGAATTGATGGAACCGGGAATAGCTAGACAAGGGTATTCTATAGTGGACAATGAGACAAAAGATGATATAGGTGTAGTTACTTCAGGGACGAAAAGTCCTAGTTTAAATAAAGCTACAGCTATGGGATATATTGACATAGTTAGAGCTAAAATGGATAATATAGTATCAGTCAAAATAAGAGATGCATACAAAAAAGCCAAGGTGGTTAAAAAACCATTATATAAAAAGAAAAAATAGATCGATTTTGAACTATTATTTGGAGGAATAATGGACTTTCCAGGACATTTAATGTATTCAAAAGAGCATGAGTGGGTATTGGTAGATAAAGATGGAACAGCTTCTATTGGTATAACAGAATTTGCTGTTGAACAATTAGGAGATATTGTATTTCTGGAATTACCTGAGGTTGGTGAAGAGTTTGATAATGGCTCTGTTATTGGAACAATAGAATCAACCAAAGCGGTATCTGATATTTTCATTCCAATTGGAGGTGAAATTGTTGAAGTAAACGATTCGATATTATCTTCTCCAGAAATAGTGGAAAAGGATCCTTATAAAGAAGGATGGTTGGTGAAAATTAAACCCAGTGATTTAGATGAGGATGGTTCTTCATTAATAGATTCTGATGCTTATGAGGATTTTATAAAGGATTTTTAAGGAATTCTTAAGGGATTTTATATGGTTAATGGGACGGTAACTATAATCGGTGCTGGTAATATGGGAGGAGCTCTTTTAAAAGGTTTGTGGAGTTCTGATAAGTTTGTTAAGGATAAGATGATAGTAATAGATCCCAATCATGATAGGTTAGAGTCCTTTACTTCCTTAACTGGTGTGACCCGCAGTACTAATATTTCTAGTGAAATTGCTAAGTCCAAAATCATAATATTAGCTATTAAACCACAAGAACTTCTGAAAATATCTCCCCAATTAAAGAATAATATTCCAAAATCTTCTATTGTTATTAGTGTATTAGCTGGTGTTAGTATATCTACTTTAAAATATAATTTAGGAAATGGAGTTAGGGTAGCCAGAGCTATGCCTAATATTGCTGCTAGCGTTTTATGTAGTACCTCGGTTGTAGCTTTTTCTGATAATCATGATGAGGAGTTAGCCGAGTTGGCTCAATTAGTGTTTCGTCAGATAGGTGAGGTCTATGTATCTTCAGAGGATACACTTAATGCTGTAACAGGTTTAAGTGGAAGTGGTCCGGCGTATATTTATATGGTTATTGAGTCACTGGCAGATGGAGGAGTTAAGGTTGGATTACCCAGAGACTTGTCTTTGAAACTAGCTACACAAACAGTTTTAGGTGCCGCTGAACATTTGAAACAGTCAAAATTGCATCCGGCTATTTTAAAGGATCAAGTAACTACTCCTGGGGGGTCAACTATTTCAGCCATTCATGAATTAGAAAAACATGGTTTACGTTCCATGTTAATTAGCGCAGTTGTTACAGCAACTGAAAAAACGAATGTGTTAGGGAAGACAATAGATAAAATTCTTAACGGTAATAAGGAGGGATCATGATTATAAATCGTCATTCGTTTGTTGTTTGGACCATGATGATAGTGTTTGGGGCAATGAGTATACTTCCTAATATTGGGGAAATGTATGCTCGAGTAAATAAAACCTTAAATGTAAATCATATACAAAATTTAAATGTTGAAAAAAAAGGAGAAGTCCCTCTTCGTGGTTTTAAAACCGAAATTGAATATCTAGTTATAAGAAGAAATAAAAACTTTGAGTTGGTTAAAGTCAATACTACTTTACATGTAGTTAAAGGAGACGTGTTGGAAGTAGTAGATGTAGTAGGAGATATACCTGACAAAGAGAAATTAATTATAAATTTTGTTGGTTTTCAGGGAGGGAATAAAAAGTCCTCTGAAGAAGATCGCAATAGGCCATTTAGAACTGACAAAGATATTTTATCTAGATTCGCTTTAAATAAAGATAAAGATTTATATGAGATATACGTTAAGGAAGGGACGGAAAAGATTGCCTATTTTTATGTTAAGATAATTAACCCGCAATTTAGTTACCTCTTATTACAGCGTAATGAGGGTAGTAAAATGGTGTTATTTAATAACGAAGCGCTGAATTTAAAACGTAGTGATAATATTAAAATAATTGATATGAAAACCAATGTTCAAGATAATAAAGGTGTAAAATTACGGGTAAAATTATTAGCGGGAGATATTGGAAAAGGGCCGCTTTTTACTCTTCAAAAGGATGGAAATACTGAAAAAAGAGATGTTTTGGGAACCAAAACAAACAAAATAGCAGAATCTGAGGCTGTGGACTTAGTATTTGAAATAGTAAGAAATGAAGAGGTTTTTGGGGAAATTCCTGTGAAGGTAACTAATTAATTTGCTTCATTTGATTTCATAATAACCTTCAAGGGGTGGCTTTTTCCGGGGATTTTTGAAATGAAAATAATTGCTGAGTTTACCATTATCCCTTTAGGAACTGGGATCACATTATCGTCCTATATAGCTGAAATAACTAAATATCTTAGACGAACCAATTTAATAATAGAGGAGCATTCTATGGGAACCAATATTGAAGGTGAGTGGGATCTTGTTATGGAAGCTGTTAAGCGATGTAATCAGTTGCTAATAAATAAGGGAGTAAAAAGAGTTTCAACCAATCTTAAGATATCCTTGCGAGTAGATAAAGATCAATCAATGACTGGAAAACTACAATCTGTAGCCAATAAGATAAGCTGATTAGACATACTTTTTCATAGACGTTTATAGTCTACTACACATCTTGTGGCCAAACTTCTAGAACAAATGTTTCCATTTACTGTATAGCCAGTATTTAAACCTATTATTACGTCTTTGCCATAAACCCATACAATGGGGGGAGAGTTGAGCTTCAATAGTGAGTTGCTCCGCTGGTGACGCCAGTCTTTCTAGTTCTTCTCTGGGGATCAGAGGAAATAATAATTGTCGGGCGGTTTCTTGTTCATTTAAAGCTTTTGCCAGCATGATTCTTGCCATGGAATTGTGATATATTTTGGGAGGTTCTTGATGGTATGAGGGTAATGGAGTAGGTTGTTCTAAGGCTAGGTTGACAATAATTGGTCTAAACGGCTTAAGTTCCCACCAAGCTGTTTTGGAAAGTAGTAATTCAACCTTGGTGTCAAAATCATTTGCGGTATAGGAGCCTTTAAATTTCGGTCCTTTTTCTAAAGGATATCTTGATGAGATGAAATCAACAATATCGGGGTATTTTTCCCAATGATGCCCCTCTAGTAATGAAATGTTATCCAAGTTACTATATTGTCTATGGTGTATAGCAACTAAATGTCTTAGAAAAGCATTTCTTAAAGCGGGTATTGATAGCCAATCACTAGTTTCTTTATAAAAATCACGTATGTTTCTTGGAATATTGTCGTTTTCTGCTTGTATCCTAATGATTATTGAAACAAGTTCATTATTATTTTGCCAATTTAAATCATTAATTACTCTTTCGAGAGCCATCTCATGGACCACATTATTAGGTTCAAACTCATTTAATACTCTAACAACAATGGATCGTATATTTCGTTCGTTTTCCCAATTTATATATTGTAGTGAGAAAAGAGCCATTTCTCTAGTGGCGGAACTTGACTTTTTGATCAAAGCAGCAACCCTGTTTTTGATACTTACATCATGTTGCCAATCAAGACTATCTAATGCCAATAAACCTCTAGTTTGTTTACTTTTTTTCTTTGATTTTAATAATTTTATTACACTCGATCTATTAGCTGATAATTCTGGATACCTCTTTCTTATTTTGCTGATCAGAAGGCGGACTTCTTTGCTGCTAGGGGGTGTGCCACGAGGAATAATTACTTCTTTATCTTGGCCATTCTCAATTACCACGATAGACATGTTATCTCTATTTTGATTTCTATTTTCGGATTTTTCTCTTGCTAGCGCTGTATCTGTCATAATAACCCTACCCCCATAGATAGGGACTCTGAATATTCGTCCATTAGGGGTTGTTTTGTGGGCTATGAAGACTTTTTTCCACCCGTATTGGGTTAAAATGTTGTTAAATTTTTCCAGTGATAATTTGCCCTTAGCTAATGCTCTAGTAAATAATGGGCCTACCTTGCCATCTTCTAGTCCATCTATATCTTGACCTATAATCCACGAGGTTGAAAAGGGAGGTTCTTTTATCCAACGATTACTTCTAAGTTCTTTCCTGTAATAATTGAGCCAAGCACGCATTGTTGCGTTTATTCTGGATGGCGAGTGTCTTTCTAGCCAATCATCAAAACCACCATGCATAAAAGACATGTCATCTATAGTAATTATAGTGTTTATAGGAATAAATAGTGATGTATATCGTTTGAATTGAGTGACAACTCCGCTAAACCCACCTTTAAACCAACGTCTCAATCTACCTTTTTCACTTGCAAGACTAAAGGTCATTGTTTTCTCATGGGAATATAGCTCATGATTTCCACCGATTATGTGTATTCGGGCTCCATGACGAGCAGCTTCGTGTGAGAGCGCTGTAATTAAATCTGTATTTAATAAAGAATCAGGACCTCCAGTAAAATCACCCATAATGACAACATCTATTGCCCCTCCGATCCATTTACCTTCAGCATCAATATATTTAAGATGACGGAAAATAGTATAAATAACTGAAGGGTCTCCTTGTGTATCTCCAATTACGGTGATTCTTCCTGATTTGCTTTTGAAATATGCTGGAATATCGTCTGGAGGTAATGTCTGCAAAGAAAACGTTGAAGTAGCTAAGAATAATAGACAAATTGAAATAATGCTAAAAAAAGAAACTTTATAAAATGACATTGTTTATACCAAGGATGTTTAGACTAGATGAAAAACATAAGTAATTATTATTACCGATGCTTAGTGTAATAAAAACGAATTATGAGCTATCATAGTTATTAAATAATGTAAATCATTTTTTTTGAGGTTTTAGACCAGAGTTCTATTATTTGAAATTTAAGTAGATTTACATTAAAGCTGTAAAAAATTTATGAGCGGAAATAACTCTAACGTTTTGGTCAAAATAATCAATATCTGCTTGTAATACCACTTGATATAATTGGGATATTTCAAGCTTTTTGCTAAAATAGAGAAGGTGTTTTGAAAGTTTGGTTGAGGATGCTTTAGCTTCAACAGCAAACCAAGGTTTGTCATCACAAACCACTAAAAAGTCAACTTCTCTCTTGTCCACATCGCGTAAATAATAAAGCTCGACTTTATAGCCTTCCCAATCTTTTAGGTAATGGCAATATTTAAGAAGGTGGGAAGCTACCATATTTTCAAATTTAGAGCCAAGGTCTTTTATTACTGACCAATCCCATAAATATACTTTTTTCTCTTTTTTCAATGATCTAATCAGTGAAGATGAGTAAGGGGGTACGCGAAAAAGGAAGTACAATCGCTCTAAAATATTTACCCAATTATTCAAGGCTTTGTGGCTCGCCTCTAAATCTTCTTTTAAAGAGTTGATGGATAGAGGGCTACCAATTCTTTCAGGTAAAATTTGACTCAAGATTTCAATTCTTGATAAATCGGGAATTTTTTCAAGATCCCTTAAGTCTTCTCGAAATAGCCTTTCCATACGTTCATTTTGCCATCTACGAAAAAATCTATTATTTTGTCGTAAGAAAGGTTCAGGAAATCCACCAAACTCAAATAAAGGCTCTAAGTCGTTGTGATTGATTCCAGTTTGAAATTGAAGAGAGGTGAAAATTTTCCGTTCTTTTAATTTTAGAGAAAGACCTGTAGTTTCAGCTAAAGTCAGTGGGTGTAGTCGGTAGTAATGATATCGTCCTTGTAAAGAATCTCCTCCTTTCCTGTATACATCCAATCGTGCACTACCAGTTATTAGAAAGGAGTGTAGATCATTGAATTTATCAAAATGTCCCTTAATAAAGGTTTTCCATTTTATATATTTATGTATTTCATCTAGAATGATTAAGGCTGGCTCAGCAGGCCATTGACCTGATAGAATTGTTTTCTTGTCGGGTGTAAAATCCCAGTTGAGATATAGCTGATTAGGGTGCAAGCTAATGGATTTTGCTAAGTAGGTTTTTCCAACCTGCCTAGGTCCCCCTATAAAAACCGATTTTTCTTTTAAGTCATTGATAATTTGAGAATAAATATAACGCTTCATTTTACTAAATTTTACCACTAGGAAAATTAAATAGCAATAAATTTTGCTCATAGGAGAAAAAAACAGTAACAAATTTTGCTCATAGGAGAAAAA
>CAZJDM010000024.1:0-19129 GCA_964544765.1 uncultured bacterium | reverse complement strand
AAATTTTGCTCATAGGAGAAAAAAACAGTAACAAATTTTGCTCATAGGAGAAAAATTTAGCAGAAATTTAATAATATCTAGCAATCAAATAGTTAAAAACAGATTAAAGAATGCGGCAAGTTTACAGCGATAAATTTTGAAAAAACCCATCAATTTTAGGATTTACTTTAGTATCAGAAAGTTTTGCATATTCTCGTAAAAGTTCCTCTTGCTTTTTAGAGACTTTTTGAGGAAGAATTACTTTTAGCTGTACAATTTGGTTACCTCGACCTGATTTTTTCAAATGAGGCATGCCTTTACCCTTTAGAACTATAACATGGTTGTTGGGGGTATTCTTTTTAATGTCTAGTTCTTCTTTTCCATACAAAGTCTGGATTTCTACTTTAGTCCCTAAGATAGCTTGACAAAAATCTATTTCTGCTGAGCAATATATGTCATCCTGTTCTCTTGAAAAATAATGATGTTCTTTCATATCAATAAACACATATAAATCTCCTGGAGGACCATCATGCCGACCTCTATCTCCTTCTCCGGTAACTCTTAATCTAACTCCGCTGTCTATACCAGGAGGTATTTTTAATGAAATAGTTTTATTCTTATCGTAAATTCCTTCGCCATTACATTTATTACATAGATTTTGAATGATTGTGCCTGCTCCATAGCAATGATTACATGTAGAGCTTATGCTGAAGAATCCTTGTGAATGTCTAATTTGTCCAGTTCCTCGACAAGTTGGGCAAGTTGTCGGTTGAGTACCGGGTTCAGCCCCATTTCCATCACACCTATCACAAGTGACTTTTTGGTCAACCCCTATCTCCTTTTCTAAACCAAAAGCTGCTTCTTCTAGAGTGATCGTTAGGTCATATCGTAGATCAGCTCCCCTGCGAGCTCTGGTAGTGGATCTTGGGGAGCCAGAACCTCCAAATCCAAAAAAGTCTTCAAAAATACTACCAAAACTACCGAAAATATCATTAATATCTTGGAAACCACCACTATAGCCTGACGATGAAAGACCTGCGTGACCATATTGGTCATACAGCTCCTTTTTTTGTGGATCAGATAGGATATCATATGCTTCTGCTGATTCTTTAAATAGTTCCTCGGCTTGAGGATTATTTGGATTTCTATCAGGATGAAATTCAATAGCCTTTTTTCGATAAGCTTTTTTAATTTCTGTAGAGGAAGCATTGCGTGTAATGCCCAGAACTTCGTAATAATCTCTTTTACTCATAAATACCACCCATAAATAAGTCTGATCTAATTTAAGCAATAATATTTACTTGTCAAGTTTTTTAATCTTTGAAAGCCAGATAGGTTTGGGAGATGAAGGCCAGAAATTAAATTTCAAATTCAACCCAAAACCCATTTGGTTAATCGAGTATTCGTCATTTTGATTATCGGCAATTTTTTTGAAGGATGCTACAAGATTTGTAGTGAAAAAGTCATTCCATCTGATACCATAGAAGAGTTTTGCTGAAAGAAAACTTCTATTTAAGTCATATATATAAAAAGATTGAGCTGTAAACAACCGAATAAGACGAGATGGGTAACTTATACCTAATTCAAGAAAACCTGAATAATATAATGAATCTCCTACAGGTAGTTCAATTTCTGTATTTTTGATAGTGTTGTCTGTAGAAGATAATAAAATTCCGAAACGAGCAAACTCAAATTCAAATAGATCTGTTTGGCTGGTTTGGCGATTATATTGAAAAAATACTCCTCCCTCAATTTCTTGGGTTTCATATGCAAGTTGTTGGGAGGAACTCTCATAAGTTGCTTCTGGTAATAATTTATCTGGAACACTAAGACTGGAGTTTATTATCAGGCCATAATGTATTGAAGGCTTAAAAAGGATCGATATTTGAGGTTTAATTTCTTCATTTAAATTTTTAACATCTTGATTTCCAAAGAGACGATAATATTGTCCGCCTATCTCAAAAGAAAAATAAGAATCATTGTACCAACGGTATTTAAGAGGTATATCTTTTGGAGAATAGGATATATCGAGGTATGATCCTATCTTTTTACTAATTATAGTGGTTATATCTATCATATTAAAATAGGTAAAATGAGACTCTAAATCATTGATAGATGATGAAATACTTATTTGGTGATTTAAAATCGGATATGATGTAGATCGATCTAAAAGGACTATATGAATATTTTTTTCGGTAATTATAATAAATAGAAAAAAGTGGTAATTGAAGTATAATGTTGAGGTGGGTTTCATTATAGGAGAGATATTGTTTAATAATATTTCACTTAATGTTTCTGTTTTTTGTTGGTTTTGACGAAGTAATTTTTGATTTGAACATAGGGATGTTCTTATGAAAGGAACTTTATTCAAATGATCAATAAAGAGATTTCTTATATCCGTCAATTGCCCAGCAAAACCATTACCTATAGGTTGAAAAATACATATATCTATAGGAGAATTTTTTATTTTTTGGGTAGAAAATAAAAAATTACTATGTAAACAAGAGATAAAAAAAATTAAAATGGTATAAGGAATTATCTTCATTTTTTAAGAGTAAAAAGGATTTGTAAATAAATTATCTTTAATAGGGTATCATAAATTAATTTTAAATAGTACTGAAGAGATATGACTCGTTGTTTAAGTATTGGACAATAAAATAGGGGTTGTAATTATGAGATCTTTCTTGTTAATAGGGATGTTTACGTTAGTCTCTTGTTTTTCACATGTCTCAAGTGACTATAAAGCAAGGCATAAAGGTAAAGGTGTAATAAAAAATAGAAGCTCAAAAAAAGGTTATATCTTAGGTCATATTCATGTGTTCAAAAGACTTATGCAACATAATCGTTCTGAAGTAAAAATTTTAGTAGAAAATATTGCCAGTAAAAAGAAGCATAAAATATTTTGTCCTATTTCAGAACAAACAAATTTTATGTGCTATTATTTTGTTCCATTACCTAGAGGAAATTACAAATTTAAAAATATTACTTTTGATTCCAAAGATTTGAAATACAAACAGATCTTTTCTGCTAAAATTAACGCTTCGTTTTCAGTAAGGGCAAATCAAATTACCTATCTCTTAGGTTACTCCTTAAAACAAAAATATGATCGAAAAAGTTTTGTTTTGTTAAAAAGTGATAACATTGTTAACTCTGTTGAGTATTTATTTGAGACATATAAAGGAAAAAAATTTTTAAATATGCCAATTAGATATTTTGACACTAAGAAAACAATTCTAATATCTTCAGAACATCAACAAGGCATAAATTTTTTTGGTAACTTGGATTTAAAAAATATCAATGTAAGAGATGCTGTTTTAATTGTTGTAAAAAAAGAGACAAAAGAATTGTTCCAACTTTTTGTACGGACCAATAAAGACGCTTTAAAAGGTACGTTTTTCTTTTCTTTGCCCAAAGGAGAATATGTGGTTAAAAAAATATATCTTCCTGAGGAGAATTTTGCTTTTGAATTTCCTAATAAGGAAGTTTACACGATAGAAGATCAGGCGATATCTTTGGGGGATATTTATTTTTCCTATCAGGATAATTTAACAATAGGGGTTTTCACCGAATACTCCGACGGATTGATTGAATCGGTTAGTAGAAATAAAGGTCTTTCTTTCAAAGTAATTAAACAGAATGATAAATTGTATATGCCACCAAAATCAACGCATGAGAAAGCAAATTTTATGGGTTTTTTAAGCATTAATAAGAGGCGTCTTAAAAAACTAATATTAACCGTTCATAATGAGGGTATTAATCAGGACTTTTTATTAATGGTGGACTATTTGGCTCAACCCTATTTTTTTCATTTGCCCAAAGGATCATATAAACTTAAAAAAATTAGAATTTTCAATCATAAGGACGAGTGGAATCTTTTTGTTGATAAAAAAAGGAAAAGAGACTTTTTCAATATAGTAGATGGAAAAGTCTCTTTTTTAGGAAACTTGAAAGTTTCTTTAATATCTCAAAATGTTTTGTCTTTTGACATTGAAAAAAGCGCTAATGATCTGGCTAGGATTAAGTCATTTCTTCCTCTTAAAACCCAGCATATTCTTTTTTAATATGAATTTTCGATGACCCAGGGAAATCCCTGAAGAGGGACGAAGTCGAGGCTGAAATTGGATTTTTCAGCGCAATTTAGTTAAATCTCTTGGTAAACAACAATAACATTTCCTGTTTTTAAAAAGTCTAGGGTGTTGTTTGCTGCTAATAAATGATCAGCATCCTTATCTGGTATTATAATGGTAGAGCCGTGTGAACTGGGCATGGCGGTGATTGTGAGAGGTTTTTTCCCAACGCTCCCTTCATTTTTATATCGAAGTGGTTTGGCAGCATAATAAGCCATTCCAGATCTTCTGAATGAATTGAACTCTATTTTTTCTTTACTATAAATAACTCTTTTGTTCTCTGTAATTATTTCAATTATTAATGTGGGTTGAATATTAGTATCTTTGGGTAACTCGATAATCAAACCGGTATAAGTGTTCTTATCATTAGGAGGATCAATTGCTGTACCAAATCCAGTAAAATGATTGGCTGTTATTAAATAAGAAAGAGGTATTCTAAATAGTTGGCGAATACTTCCTTCTACAAAATAAGTGGTTTTAATTGGTCTGGCATTGAAGGTAATGATTCTTTCAAGTACATCTTGATTCCAACCCTTTTCAAAAAGAAAACTTAAGAGAGTTTTTTGATTGGTTAGGTTTACTTGACGAAATAATTTAATAGCTTTTTGGATCTTTAGACGTTCGGTTAATTCTATAGCGTCTTTTAGAGCATCTGTTTTATGTTTGTTTGTTGATGTATTGGTTAAATTCGCTTGAACAGTTATAGTTACAAAAATAGATTTATCATAAAAATCTATAAAAGAGGGCTTTTTTTGAGGTAATAAGTATTTTACTGCCATTAAATTGTTTGTCAGTATAAATGAAATCAATATGATGCCTGCAAAAAACATTATAAATAAATTTTTATTCATCAACAATTCTCCAAATGGTACAAAGAAAAGTTATTATACGTGTGATTTTTTATTTGGCTATCATTAATTGAATTATTTTTCCATATTTTCTGTAAAATTCTTGTAATAGAGATGTTTTCAGCAAAGATAATTATTTGTGAATTTAGAGATAAATTTAATAAATCAAGTAATGGTTTATCATAAAGGTTTATATCTAAGATTGTTGGTAGATTTATCATTATGGGTATTTTATTGTCATTTTTTAAAAAAGACTCGAAAAGTGTTATCTGAAGAGCCATCAGTATTAATCCTTGAAAAACTTTAGGAACATCTATAATTCTGTGATGACTATCTCGTTCTTTATTATGAACTTCAAGTAATCCAGAGGATAATGATAATCGATCAAACTTATCATTGGTATAATCTTGTACTTTTAAATTTATTATGTCAACAAGATGTATGGGCAACGAATAGCTATTGGATAATTCTTTCATTTTAACCAATAAATCAATTGCGACATCCATACATTGTTTTTGTTTTTTCTCAAAATCAACTTTCTCTTGTAATTCTTTTTTTTCTGACTGAATACTTAATTTATGTAATTTGCAGTTTTTAATTTCTTTAAGTAAATTGTTTCCGTGATTATCATTATCTAGTTTTTGTTTTGTCAAACTAGAGACTCTTTCAAGGGTTTCTTTATGCATTTGTTTAAAATAATTACTATTAACAGATAATTCTGTAGACTGGTTTTTTTTCAGGTCCAACTCTAATTTTTTTATTAGGGAGATTATCTCTTGTATTGAGCTTTTACCTAGTAGATTTTTTTGGATTTGTTTTGTATCGCTTAGTTTTAATGTCCATTCATTTTTATCCTCTTTAAGAGAGAGATATTTTTTTAACAAATCTCGAAAACTCTTTACCATATTATGGTCAGATAACATTACTTCATCATAATAAAGATTAGCTGCATTTAGATATTTAATGATAATTTTTTGCGCTTTATTGAATCGATCTGTTTGTTGATCGTTGAGGTTATCATTTTTTGAGTAACTATGTTCTTCGTATTCTTTTATTTTAGTTTTAAATTCTTGAATAGAAGATATATGTAATTTTGAAAATATGTCATCTTTAATCACTTGTATGTCTTCTATATCTTCTATTTGTAGGGTAAGTAATTTAATCTGTTCAGATAAGTATAATATTTTTTTTTGATGGTATTTTTGTTTCTTATTAAATAAGTAGTAACCCAATAAAGGAAAAACTAAGAAAGAAATTGACAAACAAAGTGTTTTAAGTAGCGTAAGACTCTTCATTTGAGTTTCAAGACTTGTTTTTTCTGAGATGTTTGTTTCCAATATTTGGTGCTTGAGAGCCAGTGTATCAGTTTTACCGAAGGTCTCTAGTAGATCATAATAGTTCTTTGTCTCGGAGGAAAAGATTTCAGTGGATGGAGGAGTATCAGTTTTTAGAATATTAAGATACTCTTCAAAGTCTTGTAAAATAGAGTCGGTTTTTATTGAGTTAAAATCTCCTATCGAATGTAAGGTATCATTTGCCTTTTGTATTTTTTCTTCTAAATTATCTAATTCTATTTGAAGATCATTATGCTGATTTAATATCTTCTTAAGGCCGGTCAAAGCGATATGTGCTTCATAGTAATCAAGTTTTTTATTATGTTCAGCAATAGTTGAAGTAAAGGACTCAGATTGTTGGTGCTGGTCGAGCTTTGTTTCGATTGTTTTTATTTTTGTTTGTAATTCTAATTCTTTTTTACAAAGATCTTGAAGTTTTTTATCGTAAAACAAGTTATTGTTAGTAGCGGGGGAATAATTGGATGTTCTAAAGTTGGAGAGTTTTTTTATTGCTACTGGAAGAGAATTTTCGTCACCATCTTGGCTAGATAATAATGGGAATATTGATAAAAGTGTCTTTTCTTCTTTTAAGGTAATTGGTAATTTTTCATTGATGAAAAAAAATGTATTATTTAAAGATGAAGCTATTGGATTTAGTGGTACTTTTTGAAATATAGAATCTCTGGATTTTGGCAAATATGTATTGGTATTATCCTTTCCGTTTATACAATCAAATGATTGGCACTCATGGTTTTCTAAGTTTCTTTCAAATTCCAGTAAATGAGATTGCTCATAAGATGTAGGTTTTATATTAATTTTACATTTGATGTATGCAGTACTAGATTCTTTCAGAGAAGGGGGTGTTTTGCTCTCAAGTTGGTGCAAGTTTTTTATATTTTTATTTTCGGAAAATTTTCCAAAAACAGTGGAAAAAACAAGGTTCTTAAGAGATTGTAGATTTGATATACTAGGTGAAACAACTAGGTTAAATCTTTCAGAAAATTTAATATTGAAATTATTTAATTGTTGGTATCGTTTTGTTCCTAATTCTAGAATATTCATAAGGTTTTTAGAGTTCCATTTTTCATTAAGGATGTTAAGCCATAATATATGATATTTTCTTTTTGTTCTTCATTCAAATATGGGAGTTTTTTTTCAGAGATACTTTTTTCTAAAAGTCTTAAATAGCATCCCTTTAAATTTGGTTGATGTAAATAATTGTTCCAGTTTAAAAATGAGGAAATTTTATTTTCCAGAATTGAATAGGTATAAGATGCCAAATATTGCTCAATTTTATCTATTTCTATATTGAAGGAATTTTTTGATTTACCTTTTAAAACAAGGTATACAACATCTTCTTCTTTGTAGGATCTCTTCAATCGTTTTTTTAGATTTTTAAAAAGGTCATCGAAATTAATATAAGGACCAATATCAAATTCAATTTTTTTTAGATTAATTGATGCGATCGGTATGGAAGTGACCGAATGTTCGCCAGAGCTGGAAAAAACATATTTTTTTATAAAACCACTGTTAAAATCAAGTAGGCTATTAAAAAATAGGGATCCACTAAAAAAGATTTTATTATGCTTTATTTCTTGATAGGGGCTGGTGTTGCCTATCAATAAGTCAAAGGAACTGTTTTTAGTAAAGCTTTTTATGTGAAAAGGAAAAGATTTGTCAATTTTGGAAGTCGTAGTTTTGGAGATTTGGTCTTCATACGGGAAACCTTGAAAAGTGATTAAATTATGAATTTTGGATGTTTGATTGGTTATGTCGGGTGGAGCTAGACTTTCGGGAGTTATAAGGATGTTTTTACAAGCGGCTCCCCATATTACTACAGGTTTATTTTTTAGAGAGAAAGGTTCAAGTTGTTCATTTTTAAATATATGGACATTTTTTCCCCACTTCGTATTAGTATAAAACGAACCTATTGTAAGAGGATCTTTATCACCTGGGGTTATAAAAATTGGGATGTGAGGAATTCTGTTGAATTGGTTTTGCAGGAAATTGATGCTTTTGAGGTTTATTTTGGAGAAGTTAAAGAGATTGCCGCAAAAAATTAATGCATCAGGTTTTTCTTCTTTAATAATATCAATAAGAAAAACAAAAGAGTCGAATTTGTGTTGAATAATTTTATCACGAATTTTCTTTTCTGGAATGAATTCGTAAAGGTTATCCAGAAGTAAATTAGATGTATAAAATATCTTTACATCCATAAAGAAACTGCTATCTAGTGATTAAGTGTGAGAAAATACTTGCTGTTTACCCGCTATTGTTGTATATAATTAAGAATTATAGTCAATGCCTACCATTTTGTAAAAGGTTTTTCGTATTATTTTTTAATTTACGGTTTCGTATATTTGTGTAATAAGGTCTATTGTTATGTTTGTTTCTTTAGTAATAATTTCGTCCTTTTTACTGTCTTTTTATCTATCATTTTATATCCTAAAACGGATATTTTTAGCTAGGAGTAAATCCCTTAGGAGTAAAGCTTTAAGTGAAGCTGATGAAAAAGTATTTGCAGCTAAGCAAAAAAGAGCAGAAGAAGTAGAAAACGCCAAAAAGAAGATAGGTTCTACATATACTGAAAAGATTCAAGAGTTTTTTGACGATTTTCATCAAACTGAAGATGATTTTAGAGAATTAGAAAGATTATTATCCAGCCGTGAGAAAAGTTTTTTTAAGAGGGAAGAGATACTTCAAAAGAAGGAAAAGTTAGTTAATAGGTTGGATGATAACAATAAGGAAAAAACAATTGAATTAACTAAGTATAGTGATGAGTATAATAAATTAATGCTGGAGATGGTTGGAAAACTTGAAAATATTGCAGAGTTATCTAGAGATGAAGCTAAGAACATGGTAACCGAGCAGATACTTGAGATGGAAAATGCTAAAGCAGCAATGTGGCTTAAGGAACATGTCGAAGAAATTGAGGACAATAAATCTAAGTATGCTTGTAGAGTCCTAGATACCGTTTTAAATCGATATGAACCGAAATTTGTTCCTTCGGAAATAAAAACTCTAATACAATTTCCAGATGAGAAGGCAAAAAACTTGTTTTGGAGAAATGATGGGGAAATCGTAGAAGAATTTATAAAATTAGTTGAGGTAAAAATTATCTCATTAGATAACGACTCTCTTTCTATTAAAATATCAGATGGTTATGGGGTTGATAAAGAAAAGGTACGGCGATCTATCTTAGAAATGATTTCTTTAAATAAATATGAGGTGAGTTTAATTTCACAACTTTTAAAGAAATATGACCTTCAATTGAAGGAAGAGTTGGCGGAATTAGAGAAATATTTAGAACCCTTACTAGGGAGAAAGAATCTTAGTCCTGAATTGATAAAGTATTTAACCGCCCTAAATTACAGAGCAAGTTTTACTCAAAATCAATTTTATCATTCATTAGAAGTGAGTAGTCTGGCGGGAATTTTAGCTGCTGAGATGGATCTAGATATACCTTTAAGCAAAAGGATTGGATTACTACATGATTTGGGGAAATCGCTTGATTATCGTATTGAGGGATCGCATGCAGTAATTAGCGCTGACTATGCCGCTCGTTATGGAGAGTCTGATGAGGTTTGTAATACTGTAAAATCTCATCATAATGATATCATATTAGAAACTCCTCTGGCTGACTTATTAAAATCTGCAGATGCACTATCTTCTGCTAGACCTGGAGCTAGGGTCGATTTGGAAGAAGGCTATACAAAGAGAATAGATGCTATTAGAAATGTATTTAATAAGTATCCTGAGCTAATTAACACATCTATAATGCACGCTGGGAGAGAGATTAGGGTTTTTGTTGATAGTCGCAAAATAAATGATAATGAGTTAAGTGAATTGAGTGAGAAATTATCTAAACAGATAGAGAGTGAAATAAAATATCCTGGTCAAGTTAAGTTAACCGTAGTTCGTCAAATGGAACTTTCCTCCGTAATCTAAAGTCAGGCTTCAAATTATTTATTTAATATTATGGTGTTACAATTTTTATAGAGTTGTTTTATGTCCTTTACAACAAATTATGTTATTATTAATAGTAACTGATCACCTATAATCATTATAATTCAAGGTTTTTATTCTTAGCGATATATATTCGTTGGGAGGATAATTGTGAGTGTTAGAAAAATGGTTAATTCTATTGAAAAAGAATTAAGAAACTCACCAATTACTGTACTAACCGAAGGTTGTTTTTTTAAAGGAAAACTACTTTGTTCTGGTACGAGTCATGTTGGAGGTAAGGTTGAAGGGGAAATATTTAGTCATGGGCTTTTGATTATTGAGCAGGGCGCAGATATTAAAGCAGATATCAACGGTGAAATTATAAAGGTGTATGGTAGAGTTACAGGAAATATTAATGTAAAAGAAAAAGTTGAATTGTATAATTCATCAATTGTGCAAGGAAAAATAATTACACCAAATCTAATAGTAGAGGAGGGGGCCATAATTGATGGAGCTACCTCTATGTTTAAACCTAGGGGTTACAAGGCTGAGGAATCTACTAAAGTTGAGGCTGTCTCTGATTTTGATTCTTTAAAAGATCCTCTTAAAGAGGAAGATGAGTTTAACCAAATTCGAATAACTACCTAGATTGCGCTGAAAAAGCCAATTTCGGCGTTGGCTTCATCGAAAACTCCTCGTCTAACTAACATATGTTATGCCTCGTCATTTTCTCCATGCCGCGTTGGACTTGGCTTTTTCAGCGCAATCTATCTAATTATAGTTTTTTTACATACAATCCATTATTATTTTTAAGAGAATAGAAAATGCTGTCATTTGAGTGGCTCCATATGGGCCATGTTTCCATTGCTTGGTGAGTATGTGTTACTCTACGAAGTTTTTTTTCATCAACTGAATATAGATATATATCTGAGTAAGCTGTATTTTGTAAACTATTTGTTTTGACAAATACAAACCTCGAGTTATTTTTGGCCCATCGAGGATGAGTTCCTAAAGAAATAAATTTAGCTTGGCTACCATCAATATTTGAAAGGTATAGTCTATGAGTTATAGTTTCAAAGATAACGCTTTTCTTGTCGGGAGAAACCAACACTGTCTCTAAACGTTCGTTCAACGGATTGATTTTTTCTATATTAGTTCCACCATGTGAACCGGTAAGGAGACCTGTGGGAGTTGGGTAGTAAAATGTTGAATATTTCTTATTTTGAATTTGGTCGTTTTTTCGATCATATACAAAAGCGTAGGATTTAAAAATATTTTGATTACCTATTTTAACTAAGAAGTAAATTCTTCTACCATTGTTATCCCATATAGGGGGACCAATAGGCTTAAAAGATTCATATATTTTAGTTTTAAACCCATTTATAATGTCAAATACCTCAATCGCATACTTTTTTCTTTTTTTTACATTGGCCATTGTAATGGCTTTGGGAGACCTGCTATTGATATTTCTGGACATAGTGATTGTTTTATAAACTAGCCTAAAAGACCCAGGTGCCCAGGTGAAACTTAAACCAGCTCCAGATAGTTCTGAAACCTTTATAGTTTTTCTTCTTTTAATATCATATACCTTAATTCCCTTGAAATTGCGGTTGGTAAAAGCCAAATAATTTCCATTAGGAGAAATTTGTGGATTAATAATTTCGTGTTCTCCGGCAAAGACTTGTTTGGTAGGATAATCTTTTTTTTTCATAACAATTGCTGTTAGGGGGTTACTTTGGAGAATTACAAATACTATGGCAATAAAAAAACTAATCGAAGAATATATATTCACGTCTATCTTTCAAATTAATTAGATTTAGATAATTATATCGATGCTTTAGGAACATGATAATGTAACATGATAATGAATTCAAGAAAAATACAAGAAAATGTACAGAAATTTTAATTCAAAAAAGCCTGGATTCGGTATTTTTAAGTGTGGAAAAATCTTATGTAGGAATTAGGAAAGGTTTAAGTTTGATTAGGCACTCTTTCTTTTTTCTACGATAATACTGTTTATCTCATCTCTTCTTTCAATCATCACTTCTCTAAGTTCTTTAGTGCATATATCACATATAGGCATATTGATTTCAGAGCGACCAACTTCTCCAAGTATGTATAGCTTTTCCCAGCTGTCAACGCTAATGTCCCTAATTCGGACCTTAGACATTTGACCACAATGAAAGCATTTTGATTTATTGACCATCAAAGCCCCCTCAACAATGACTTAAAAATATATTTAAATATTCACAACATACTTTATTAATCGCCGATTTTAAGAAAAAAATTAAAACATCACGAAACGTCTTTAATTTCAATCATATATGCTTTTGTATAATTATTATCCCCAAAGATATATTAGGCTTTTAATTATGTGTTGTCAATTGGTTTAAAATAAGCTATTGCTAAAAATCTTTTTAATAACAATATTTTATATATTATTAAAAATCATGTGCTATTATAAAAAATAATTAGATTTTTCGATTTACGGGGTACAGTATTGAGGATATTTAATCAATTATATTAATAGCTTTTTTCTTGTAAAGGTATATTTATTATGTTATTTCCATTAATCTTGGAAGGGAGGGGTGCGTTCGTATGTAGCCTTTATAGGCACGTAGTTCAGCTGGCTAGAGCACTACCTTGACAGGGTAGAAGTCGTCGGTTCGAGTCCGACCGTGCCTACTAATTTCATATGAATATGAAGGAGGTATAATATAAATCTTAAGCAGAAAAAAACACGAGGTTTACGATTAAATCATCAAATAAGTGCTTCAGAAGTACGGTTGATTAGTGCTGATGGAGAGCAATTGGGTATGATTGCCATTGAAAAAGCTATAGAAATGGCTAAAAGTCAAGGATTAGATTTGGTGGAGGTTGCTCCAGACTCTAAGCCCCCCGTTTGTAGATTGATTGATTATGGTAAATTTAGGTATGAGGAAAAAAGAAGAAAACAAGAAGCCAAAAAGAGAGGAAACATCTCTAAACTAAAGGAAGTTCAAATTTCTTTAAAAATTGGTGTGAATGATTTGGCTGTCAAATTAAATAGCGTATATAGATTTATAAACTCGGGATATAAAACCAAATTATCTCTACAATTCAAAGGTAGGGAAGTAGTTTACATAAAACGTGGAGGAATTTTCTTTAATAAGATTATTCAACTCACTGAAGGTTTTGCTGACTTGGAAGCGCCTCCGAAGATGGAGGGACGGAAAATGATAGTTATTCTTATTCCAAAATCGTTAAAAGGAAAGAAAAAAGACTCTCCAGAAAAAGGACCTATTCCTTTGAAAACGATTATGGAAGTTATGAAGGAAGTTTCTATTGTGTCTTCTACCGAAACTTCAGTTGAAAAGATAGAAGACCCTGCTCCAGCAGATGAAGTTGGGCCAGAATCTATTGAGCCTATAATAGAATCGGCAAATTCAGTCGTTGAATCAGATGATTCAGTGTCAGATGCAGAAGGATAAAATATTTCAAATCTATTACAGTGAGGAGTAAGATGCCTAAAATTAAAACAAAAAGGTCCGCGGCTAAACGTTTTACTATTCTTAAATCTGGTAAGATAAAGAGAAATAGAGCGTTTGGGAGTCATATATTGACAAAAAAAGATCGCAGCCGCAAGACCGCAAATAAGAAAACAGATTATGTTGATAATAGTAATTTACGTTTACTTAGAAGATGTCTACCTAACGGGTAAAGAGAATGATAGGTTAGATTTATAAGGATATAAGGATATAAGGATATAAGGATATAAGGATATAAGGAGTAATTATGTCTAGAGTAAAAAGAGGGTATAAAGGAACCAGAAGAAGGAAAAAATTACTTAACTTGGCTTCTGGATATAGAGGAACTAGAAGTAAATTATATAAAGTAGCTGTTAATGTCGTTAAAAAAGCATTATCTTATGCTTATAGAGACAGGAAAGTTAAAAAAAGAGAATTTCGTAAGCTTTGGATTACTAGAATTAATGCTGCGGTTAGATCCCATGGTGTGTCGTATAGTCGGTTTATAAACGGCTTGAAAAAGGTTAATGTAGACATTGATAGAAAGACCTTATCTAATATTGCCGTGACTGACCCTAAGGGTTTTAAGGAGATTGTTGACATAGCTGTTAAATAGAAACGTGTAGATTTGAGGGGACAAAGGAATGTCAACGTTAGAAACCAAAAAGGGTAATGGTTCACTAACTTCTAAATATTATTATAAAATTGGCGAAGTTAGTGAGATTTTAGAAGTTAAGCCCCATGTCATTCGATATTGGGAAAAGGAATTTCCTTCAGTAAGACCAGTTAAGACCAAATCACACCATAGATTGTTTCGTAGAGAAGATATAGTTTTTTTAAAGCAAGTAAAAGAATTACTATACGATAAAAAATTTACTGTAAGTGGTGCCCGAAAGTATTTAAAAACAGATACTAAAAAAAAGAAAAGTAATAATCAATCTATACGTACTTTATCATATGCAGAACATTGTCAAATTTTAGAATCCCAAAAAGCAAAATTTCAACAAATTTTAATGGAACTAAGACAAAAGGTAAGGCGGTTTGAGCAGAATCTTTTAACTAAACCTTAAGTTTTATTTAAGTTTGCTAAAAGATTTATTTCTTCTACTGGAAGTTTTAAAGATTTGGCAACTTTATCCAGGGATTCTCCTTGTGTAATTCTAGAAACTGCTTCTTCATGGATAGAATCCTTAATTTTATCAATAAATCTATCAGGTTTAAGGCCCTTGTTAAAACAGTTTAAAATGTTTTCTCCTTCCATAATAGATTTATTTAAATCAGATGACATTTTTATAATATGAGCTTTTTTTGTATTATATTCTTCAATCAATTTTTTTTCGTAGTTTGAAAAGTCTTTTTTCAATTGATCGCAGTTTTTTTCGACTTCTTTATTTGCTAATGAATATTCTTCTTTTAGGGATTTACTTGACTGATCCAGTTTACTGAGGATTACTCCAGTTTCTTTACTTAAAATATTAAGATCGTTTTTTATTACACTATGGAATTGAATGAACTCTTCTAGTGTTTTTTGCTGTTCTTTCTTAATTAATAATCTGGTCTTTCGAGTAAAATGCCATAGATTAACCGTTAGACCGGTAAATAGAATATTAAAAATGGTCAGTATAAAAATAATTTCCATATATTAGCCTATTTTACCAAGTTATCTTAAATATTGACAAGTAGAAATAATAGATTGATAAAGAGAATTGTATTTGACCAAATTAAAACAAGGATATATTTTCTTAATATGGATTATTATAAATTAAAATCAAATATTGAAAAAGGAGAGTTATACAAAATTTACTTTATAGATGGAGAGGAGTCTTTTTTTAAAGATAAGATAGTGACCACACTTACTCAGGTTATTTGCCCTGACCCCTCTTTTAAGGATTTTAATTTTGATTTATTTGACGGTAGATCTCTGGACTTGTCTGCGTTTAGACAAGCCATAGAACAATTACCCATAATGACGCCAAAAAAATTGGTAGTAATAAAAGAGGCGGATAATTTTGTGTCAGCCAATCGAGGTGTCTTGGAAAAGTTAATAAAAACGATTCCAGATACTACTTATCTGTGTGTAGTAGGGAATAAGTTCAATCAAAGGCTTAAATTACTGAAGACTATTAATAGCTACGGAGGGTGTTATTTTTCTTTTTCTAAGCTTAGGCAGGCTGAAAGTAGGAAATTTATTGAGAGAGAGTTTCTTATTAGCGGGAAAAGCATATCTATTTCTGCTATTAATTTACTAATTGAGATAGTAAATCAAGATGTTCAAACATTACATAGTGAGATAAGAAAATTGGTTCTTTTTTCTGGGAAAAAGACGAGAATTGATGTTGATGATGTTAATAGGTGTATTCTTTCTTCCAAGGAAGAAGATGCCTTTTCTTTGGTAAATGCAATTGTTGAAAAAAACGGTTCTAAAGCAATCTTACTTCTTAAAAGAAAAATGGTAGATGAGTATCAAGTTTTACCTATTTTGGGTTTGATTCGCTGGCATTTTAAAGTTTTAATGAAGATAAAAATCTTCCTTCGAGACGGAACCAGTGAACGTGAGTATCAAAAAAAGCTGGGTCTTTCTTCATATAGGATAAATCAATTTACTCGTCAGGCAAGTCTATATACAACTTCTTATTTGAGAAAACTTTTCCATAGATTTAATATGCTGTCTTTTAAGTTAAAATACTCAAATACCTCCAAAAGTTTGTTAATGGAAGCTTTAATTTTGTCTTTAATAAGTAATAATCATTCCATAGATAAAGTGTTTGATCTATAATATATCTTAACGTTCAATTTTATATTTATGAAGGAACAGTCAAATCCTTATCCATATTTGGTTTGTTTGATAATAAGGGAGGAGGAGTTGTTTAATAAATATATATGTCTAATTAACTCATCATGGTTAATCATAATATTATTTTGTTGTTTTATAATGAGTAAAGAGGTTCTGGGTCTTACCAAGAAAACTCTCCCTATTGCTCTACAAGACTTGTTATCGGATCACTATCCATTAGTTGAGGTTGTATCTTTAAATAACAATTTATGGATCGTTGGAGCTAAGAATGTAGTAAAATATGATATTAAAGAAAACACTTTTTTAAAGCTGGATTTATCTTATTTAGACCTGGAGAATGGCAATAACTCAATATTTAGTTTATTAAGCACCAACAAGGGGCTATGGTTGAGGACGGCTTTTGGGATTTATTATTATAATTATGCCTCTAAAAGTTGGAAATATTTTGATCTGAGTGAAGTAATGTCGTTAAAAGAATCAATAAATCAGTCCATAAATAGTTTTATTCAAAATAGTAATAGCCTATGGATAGGGACTTCTGAAGGTCTTGTTAAGATGGATAAAAAAACTAATTCATTTAACCTAATTTCATCTATTTGGATCGGGGGACATTCTACATCTCTAAAGGGCGGTAAATTATTGTATGGAGATGATAAACAGATTTTGGTTAAAAAAGAAGATCATCTGTTTTATTTAGATGTCAGTGAAAGTAGGTGGAGGTTTGTTCCTTATTCTAAGGTGGAAAGGGTTGTTATTATTGAAAATGATTTTGTTTTGTACGATGGTTCTAACATTATAATTGTGGATACAAATAATTTTAAGGTAAAGAAACGAATTTTGTTTGATCAAAAACTTACTGCTACACAAATTTTTTCATTTCATCCGACTCACCATGTCTATTATGTTAAAGAAGACTTTTTTATTTTATACCTTCTTGATAAGAAGGAGATGAGGCAGGTTCAATTCAGAGATGAAGTAGGCATAAAAGGAGATGAAGTAGTAGATATAGGGTTTACTGAAAAACACTTCTATGTTTTGCGTGAGACAGGGTTGCTTGTCTTTAAATTGATAATTTAATTGTAGAGTAAGGTTTGCTAAAGAATTTTGGCTGCCTCGGTAGCTAAAGTGGATCTTTCCCCTTTATGTAATGTAATGTGTCCCGATATATTTTTATCTTTGAATCTATCAATCACGTATGTCATTCCGTTACTAGATGAATCTAACCAAGGGTTATCAATTTGATAAGGATCACCGGTTAGAACTATCTTGGTATTTTCACCAGCTCTAGTGAGTATGGTTTTAATTTCGTGAGGTGTCAAGTTTTGCGCTTCATCTACAATTAAAAATATATTAGGGATAGAGCGCCCCCTGATATATGTTAGAGGCTCAACTTCAAGAAGGCCTTGATGTATTAACTCTTGGTAAGTTCTATTTAACCTTTTTTGACGGCTTTTACTAGAGGTTCCAATGAGTAAGTCTAAATTATCGTATATGGGTTGCATCCAAGGATTTAGTTTTTCTTCAATGTTACCTGGTAAATAGCCAATATCTTTACCAAGTGGAAATATAGGTCTCGATACTAACAGCTTATTGTAGGTTCCCTCATCTGCAGTTTTTAAAAGGCCGGTGGCAACAGCAAGTAATGTTTTTCCTGTCCCTGCTTGACCAAATAAAGATACTAATTTAATTGAATCATCTAATAAAATATCTATCGCAAGAGCTTGCTCAACATTTTTAGGAAATATTCCCCATATACCGTTAGGAGCCCTTAAAATAGTTTCGATTCTTTGTTTAGAATAATTAACTTTTGTAAGTATTTCTTGTTCTTTTTTATCATTTGGTTTCATGATGACAAATTCGTTCGGGAAAAATTCATCATTCAATAAATTTAATTCTAGAGAATTCTCTTCATAAAATTTACTTATTAATTCGGGGGGAACAGAAATTTTCCTAATTCCAGCATATAAATCATCAATGTTAACTATTTTCTCGGCTTCGAAATCTTCTGCTTCTATGCCCAAGATATCTGCTTTTATACGTAAATTGGTATCCTTAGAAACAATAATGATTTTCTTATCTTTAAATTTGTTTTTGTATTTAAAGGCGACGCTTAAGATCTGGTTATCAACATTTTTTGCCAGATTGATAGGGAGATTTTTAACTTCGGAATTTAAATCTATAAAAAGTTTCCCTGATTTGGTTCTTGTTGAGCAAATGCGAACCCCAGAGGTGAGGGAACCTTTGGCTCGCAATTCATCAACAAAGCGACTAAAAGAACGGGCATTATGGCCCGTTCCGCTTAAATCTTTTTTAAAACGATCAATTTCATCTATTACTGAGAAAGGAATAACAACATCATGTTCCTCGAATTGATAAATAGCATCAGAAGAGGATAGAATTACATTTGTATCTAAAATGAAGATTTTATGCATATTCCTTATTATAGAATAGTAAGATGATTAATTAAATAAAAAAAGATAATTAAATGTTGACAATATAGGACAAAATAGCTATAAATTTCTTCGCTCTTTTTGAGGATTGCGATGTTTGAAAACTGAATAGCAAGAAGGCGAAACGAAACCCTCATGCGAGTGAG
>CAZJDM010000023.1:0-38822 GCA_964544765.1 uncultured bacterium | reverse complement strand
AGATCGATCTTTTGCAAATAATGTAAAGCAATTAGGAAATCGTTATTTAAATAGATCCAGAGTATTACTCGATTACGAGATAAATCATCCTAGGGTGCAGTACTACTCTCAATTTCAAATGACTACTAATGCGGTAGAACTGTTTGGTATTGAAGCTAATACTCAAACTTACATGGGTTATCAAATGGTGGATATTAGTGGTAAACTTGCTGCTAATTCTGCCATTCGTAATGATCCAGAATTGCTGATTTCGTCTTCTTTAATTCTAAATCAAGCCAAAATAGAATCACACTCTCTAACTTCTAGAGCTTTTAGATTTTTTCACATTCAACTTGATAATCTTTATAATATTCATGATTATGCAGCAGGATTCGCTCAAGGAGCGATAGATACAATGTATGTATTATCAGATTTGACAAGCTCTATTGTTATGTCAACTCCACACGTCTTAAACTACATCACCAGTGAAACACCTGATGCCTGGATGATAGATGCATATTATTTTAGTGCTGGCTTAAGTAAAAAAATAATAAATAGAGGTGGACTTTTTATAAAGGCTCTTTTAAATTATGAAAAGACATATAAACGTTTATCTCAAGCTTATCAGAAGTACAATGATAACACCTCAGCTAGAAATAAGCGTCGAGATGCAGGTAAAATACTATTCGAGCTTGCCACTATCACTTATGGTTCTTTTAAGGCAGGTAGTTCTTTACAAGGATCACAAGCATTGGATGAGTTGTCTCTCATAGCACCCAAGGCAACTGGGAGATTACAGACTTTTGCTGATGATGTTGCTGAGTCAGGTGTATGGGGAATAGGTAATAGAATAAGAGAGTCTGCTGGGAAAAGTGGGATTGGTGATAAGATTACTAAGATCTTGAAATCTGCACTGGAACCCGCTAAACCTGGTAGTAATATGACTAGGGCGGGTCATGCGTTTCATAAACATTCTACCCGTAATGCTGCTACCAATCCTCATAAATGGGGAAAAGTAAAAGGCTCAAATGCTGTAAAGAATGAGACCGGATTAAGGCACTTTAATGAGATTCTCAATGGTCCTGGAAAGTTTGAAAAGGTCACCACTCCTAAAGGAATTACATTTTTGGAGAAACGTTTACCTGATGGTAGAGGTCTAAGACTTAATCGAGATGGTACATTCAAAGGTTTTATTGATTGATAGAGAGTATTAAAATGAAGCGTGAAGACCAAATAAACAAGATACAAACTATGATGTCAGAAGGATCAGATGGTAGCCTCCCAGAAATAAGCATTTCGTTTAAGGACAGCGAGTCCTTAAAAGGTGCTATAAACTATTTGGTAGTAAATTCGCAGTTAGATTCTGAAGCAACAATTTGGGACAAGGATTCAGAACAAGATATTGCACTTGAGACTCTTTCTAAACCCAACCTAGCTGACAAGTTAACAGATGGTCACCATATTTTACTACACAATTTCCATGAGATGCCCTCTCTTGGGTTGGGAATTTTTAGCAATTCAATATCAATAGACTTTAGGGTCGGAAGTGAGTGGTCTGTTAAAGCTGTCTTAAATCTGGTCGAATTACTTGATTTATTCAAGTCAAGATTCAAAGCATATAAAGTTCAGCTGGATGAAGAAGGTATTAGATTCTCTGACTCCCAACGACAGGAGTTCAATAGTACCTTTCTGTAATCCATGTTATTCCACCATGGCGGTAACCGGCTTTACACTCCCCCACCCCTAACCTGTTCACCAACTTCAATCCAGTCGGGCAACTGGCCTGCAAAGATAGGCTTAAGTTGATAGTCAATGAAAGCTTTGAAACTGTCTCGTTCATGATTTACTTTCTCCCACTCTTCCATTTGTTCATCAATGGTTTCACCACTTAACTCACGGAACGGAAGCACAAATGAAAGAGCGTAATATGTCAGCATTCGTTCGATTCCTTCAGCCATTTCAACCAATCCCTCAGACCACCAAAATGCAGCACAATTTTTCCTAACCGAACCCAACCGTATCCACGATAACGATAACGAATTTAATAACGATATCGATAATGATTTTAAAAACTCAATAAAAAGATTTTCTCAAATTTTCTCAATTCTTTTCAAAAGACCTATTCGTAATTCGTACTTCATAATTCGTGCTAACTATTAAGATCAAAATAAATTTTAAAATGCTGTTGATTTATTATTCAAAATAGAGGATAGTTTTGAGAAGCAAGATTCAAGAAAGCAGCAACTTTCTTGAACCTCTAAACACAAAATCCTAAAGAACACGGAGGATCTTATGTCTAAGAAGCACCATAACCTATTATTCACCCAATTTCCATTACAATTAACTCTAAAAAGCCTGATTTTATCAACCTTTTTTACAAACTTTGTATTGGAACAACCGCCTTCTAAAAAAAGAAGCCGTAATTTAGTTGCAATTTGGCAGTAATTTATAAGGGAATAAGAGTAATCAACTCGATAGGAAGCCTTTCTTGGCAACCTATCTTGTTAAGAATACTCCTGCTCAATATTAATTTAACTGCATTGACCACTTTTTTATACTTTTGATTATGTTTTATATTTTTATTAATGTTTTTTATTTGAAAAGGACCAGTCATGGAAGACAAATCAGCTAATGTAACCTTATTACGCGATAGCAACGCTCTTACTACAGTAGATCAGTCGAAGCTCGCAACTGAAAGATCAAAATTAGAAAGAATGTGTCAGCAATTTCATGATAAGTTGGGCTGTGTAAAATCATTTCATCTTTTACCGACAGATTTTATAACTGAATATAGAGTCTTGAGAAAGTCTAAAGAAGCGAACCTCCGATTATTTGCTATTTTACTTCTGGGAATAGCTACTAAATGCCGAAACACTTTTCTACTTTCCCGACGAATCATGAATGAACTTATCAAGAATGCTCCTGTTAGAGACAGTGGTATTGGCCAACAAACGTATAACGGTTTTATTTCAATGCTACTTAGCTATGGTATATTAGTCTGCCTGGAAAAGCCTACTAGAAATAAAGCCGGTAGTTATAAACTTGTTAACGAGATCTATGCCAATTTAGCAATTGATGAAAGCCAGTTAATTGAGAAGTTAGAAGCGAAAGAAAATGAAAATACCTTCTCCAATGACAATGACAATGACAATGACAATGAAAACAGCAACAGCAACAGCAACAGCAATGATAATAATAACAAAACAAACATTTCAAATATTTTTGACAATAAAGATTCAAAAAAAGATTCAAAATCAGAAGCAATTGAGCCAAAACTAATTGAATCAGAACAAACTAAACCATCAGCCAAAAACCCTTCCATTTACGACAATTTAAAAAAATATTTAAAACTGACTAAAACCGCTTTTAAAGAAAAGACTTTTCAATTAGATGCTAATCTTTTTGACCATGGAGTTACCGACGATCCAGATATGTCTAAATATTTCGATGGTATTGTTGTGGACTGGTTCGAAAAAATAAACAAAGAAGTAAATCCTGATACCAAATTATCATTCTACAAAACCTTTGCCAGTACGATTGTTGGTGAATGGAAGAGCTATGAGGGACTGAAAAATAAAAATTGGGAACCTGGCTTGGTGTTTAAAACTATATGTAAATTTTGGAACAACGAAGTCGGATGGTTTACAACGCCTAAAGGCGAGCATTTGAACAGGCCTGTTTCATATCTATATGCGATTGTAAAAGCTAACTGGAAAGAGAGCAATAACCAACATTGATTTCTATTTTATTATTTCACTATTGTTGCTCAAAACAAATATCGTCAACTCTTGTCTCCAGATTTACAGCGAGTTTATTAACAATCCCATCTTTATCTCGAAAAAAGCAAAACGTTTTTTTACCAAGAAATGGATGATCTATAAAAAAATTATCAGAATCAATATAATTTAATTCCCCTTCAAAGGTATTAAATTTAAACATTAGCTTGTCATCTTTTTTTTCAATATAAATTTGGCCATATCCTAGATTGTTATACCTACCTGTGAAGGATGCAAGATTGTTTACTAATGTTTCATTTCCTTTATAACCATGTCCATGTCTTGAAATTATATTTTTGAATTTTTCTGATTTGATATCACTATTCTGTCTAGACTTATAATTATCTAAAGCTATCTGAAATTTATTTGGCCAATTAATGGGTTTTAACCCTAGATAATCATCGATTAAACTATAAGTAATCGCGAATGGAAGAGGATTTACCCCTCTGTTTGATAAAACTACAATGCCTAGATTTTTAGAGGGAACCAATGAAATATACGTTTGAAAACCATCAATACTACCTGAGTGTTGAAATAACTTATATCCCCTGTATGAACAAACATGCCAGCCCAAAGCAAAAGAATGCAATGAAAATTCTAACATATTTATAAAAAATAATTCATCCACAGAAGAAATCGGTATTACTGTTTGGTGTATGATATTTAAGCTTTGTTCAGAAATAACTCTACGCTTCTTATATTTCCCTTTATTCAAGTTTAATATTATCCATTTGCTCATATCATTTATTGATGCGTTAATAAAACCAGCTCCTTTCACAGCATGAGCACTTCGAAAAGGCACTTGTTCACATTTATTATTTTTATTTACCTCATAAGGTAAGGCTATGTTAGTTTGCCTTTGATTAACTTCAATTGAAGTATTAACCGATTTCATTTCTAAAGGTTCAAAGATATTTTCTTTCATAAATTCATCTAACGATTGATTGGAAAGTCTTTCAATCAATAAGCCCGCTATCATAAACATTAGATTTTGATACTGCGCAACCACCCTAAATTCCCGGTTAGGTCTTAAATATGGTAATCTTTTAATCATCTCTTCAGTCGTCAATTTAGAACCATACCAGGAAAAATCATGCCTTGGGAGACCACTTCTATGAGAAAGGATATCAACAACGTTTAATTGTTTAGAAGCAAACTCATCGTACAACTTGACTTCAGGTAGAAAATCTTTAATATGATCTTCCCAATCTAGTTTCTTTTTATCTACAAGAACTCCTAAAGAAAGAGCAGTAAAAGCCTTGGTTAGAGAACATATTGGAAATATAGTATCTCTATCTACTTTTTTGTTATTGGCAATATCTCTATACCCAAAGCCCTTTGATATAAGGGTTTCGTAATTCTTTACTACAGTAATTGCTAAGCCCGGAACATTATTCTCTTTAAGTAATTCAGGTATTATTTCAGAAACATTCATTTTAATATTTTATTTTATTTTATTTTTAAAACATATCTTCTTAAACTTTTATTAGGAAATATGCTATGTTTTTCGGTAAATCAACATATTTTTTACCATGCATAAAAGAATCTATAATTATTACAAATAGTTAACCCAACATGGGTAACAGTTCTGATGATTCGACTCGGACCTTCAAAACATAACATCTTGATTATAATGATTAATTGTAAAACAGTTAAGTTTTCTCTTGCATTACCGAATATAATTATAGTAGACAAAAGTGAACTAAAGTTGATTTTAGTTCACTGCAATGGTATGGTGTATTATGAATAAAAATCGGCTAAACCTTAATTTAATTGAAGAAATAATGATGCATAAAGGCGTTTCTCAACAATCAATAGCTGAGTACATTGGCGTCTCAAAAGCGTCGGTTTCTTCATGGTTAAAACCTGAAAAATTTCCAAGACCCAATCATTTATATAAATTGGCAAAATTTTTAGGTTTAGAGTTTAATAAATTAGTTATAAAAGATGCAATAGGAATAAATCACGTTGCTTTTAGAAGTAGCGGTAACTATAAAATTACTAACACTGAAAAAACCCAACTTGAGTATAGATCAACTCTACTAGAAAAGTTGATTCCATTTGTCTCTATTGATACTATGAGTGTTCCTCCAATTCTATCTAACCCCAGCTTAGATTATGAATATATCCAAAAAGTAACAGGTAATATTCGTAATGAAATTAATCCAGATAACGGTATAATAGAATTCAAAGACCTTATTGGTTACTTCAAAGAGCTTCATACAATTCTAATACCTGTTCTATGGGGTAAAAGTAAAAAACAGGGAACTCATGCGCTATTACCGGATTCAAATACTAATTGGGTTTTTATTAACCTAGATTCAAAGTTATTTGATTTTCTATTTTGGATGGCTCATGAACTCGGACACGCCAAAGCACCTTATTTAAAGCCTGATGAAGGTGAAATGTTTGCAGACAGTTTCGCTGGAGCATTGCTTTTTTCAGCTGAAGAATCAAAGAATACTTATTCAGAACTCATTAAAATCTCTAACCCTTGGGAAAGAGTTAAACACATCAATAAAATTGCTGAAAAGCGCATTATATCACCTATTACAATATATAAAGAAATTGAAAAATATGCTAAAATGAACAATCTAGAATCTTTAGATCTTGAGGATGATCGGATAATTTACAAAGGCACTTCAAAGTTTAATAAAAAATTTAACTCTGTTAGCGAATCACTATTTAAAAAAGCAGTCCCCACAATTGAAGACTATTTAAAAATTTGCAAAGATATATTTCAATCTGATTTTTTTGATATTTTAAAATCTTTTCTCAGATCAAACCAAGTAATGACTCCTAAGTTTGTTGCAGATATATTAGATATTTCAGTTTCCGACGCACATGAGATTTGGGGAGTATTAACTGAAGATGACCCAGAGTAAAATATTAGTTGATTCCAATACATATTTTAGACTTGCCCAAAGCATAAAACCACTGCTCGAAATAGTATTTGGCTGTAATAGATATTGCCTTTACATTATTGATGGATTTGAAGGTGAGTATTATAAAAGCTCACGGTTAAAAACTAAATTTTATTGGGCCAAACAAGAAGAATTTAAAAAAAACAGAAGAAAAAAGATCACAAGAAGTAATAAACAAAAAAAAGAAATTGAACATCTTTATGACTTTGTATGGAACGCTGCACAGTCCTTTGACTTTGAAGGAGGGTCCGAATCAAAAGAAAAAGGTAAATTACCTCCAGGACCAGTTGATTGCGATGCAATCGCCACAGCAAAAATATTAAACTTACCAATCGTTTCAGATGACAAAGATTTAGTCATGCTGGCTAAAGAATTCGATATAGAAGTATGGTCAAGCCTAAAATTATTAAAACTAATGTTAGATGAAAAACACATAAACGAAGATAAAATAATAGAAATTGTTTCTTTCTGGAAAAACACTTCAGATCTACCATGGAACTTCAAAAATGATATTAATTTATACTTTAATACATTTAAATTAACCTCGAAACGGTAAGCTACGTTGTTCTATCTCAACGAGATTTTTCGACTATATTGACAAGTGTAATCCTTTTTTATATCATAAAAGAAAGATATATTACAAGCAAAATAATCAAAAGATTTTCAATTTGAAGCTGAGCTAATTTTAGATAATATCATTATCTCCCTGCTTCCTCATCTCCCTATCTCTTGGTCCCTTTGTCTCCACGTAGAAGATGATTACCTAAATCGAAAAACTATTCAAGAGGACGTTCTAATGTTTATTACTAGAATGAAACACAATCCTGGATTTCTATCTGAAAAGGATCTATTAAAAACCTTTGTAGTTAGACAGGACGACCTTAATACTATCGTAGACTATATTAATAAAAGTCAACATGTCCTTTTAACTGGAGATAATGGTTCTGGAAAAACCACCCTCACACTACGCTTAGCCATTGAAATGAAAAAAAACCCTGAGTTGAATAAGAAATGGTATAGCATAATGTTTAATGAGGAGAATTATACCATTGCAACCGTTGGCGAAATCTGGCTAGAAACTCTATTAAAATTATTTGAACAAACAAATGATGAAAGATGGTACGAAGCCTTTAAGTCAATTTCAAAAGAAAAAGAAGAAATACAATTACATAATTTGGCCCTTACACAATTAATTAACTTTGCTAATGAACAAGAAAAACAACTACTAATTATTATTGAAAATCTAAACACCCTTTTTGAAGAACAATTATCAAATAATAGTATAAAACTAATCAATCATACATTAAGAAATGAACCCAAAATTAAACTAATAGGAACATCCACCAATAATTTTGATCGTAATAAAGAGATATATAGTACGTTCAATTGTCATTACCTACCCCCATTAAGTGATTTTGATTGTAAAAAAATATGGTCCTTTGAAACAGGTAATAATATTGACATTGAAAAAGCTCGTCCCATTAGAATCCTTACAGGAGGAACACTTAGACATATCACCACCTTCTCATCCCTATCAGACAATGCTTCGTTTCCTTCTCTTATCAACGATTTTACCAGACTTCTTGATGAAAATACAACTCATTTCAAGAACAATCTTGAAAAACTCCCCCCATTGGAAAGAAAAATTATCTCTGTACTAGCAAATATATGGGACCCTGCTACAGCTAGAGATGTTGCTATTACGGCTCGAGTTGATATCAACAAAACCAGCTCTATTCTTAACAGATTGGTAAACCGTGGTGAGGTATCAATCGTTAGAGAAAAAAGTCGGAAAAAAAGTTATGAATTATCTAATCGTATGGATAATATATATCACCTAATAAAACGTAAAGGCCTATCTTCAAATCGAACCAAAGCCATAATTAATTTCATGTCTGCTTTTTATGGAAAAACTAAGTTAACTACAACCAGTAAATTCGCTGAAGAAGCCAGTAAGTTCGATTCACATCTATTTATGGATCAATCTTGGAAATTTAAACAAGCCTTAATAAAAACAAATAGAGCCACTAATAGAAAAGGCAATATTTCTAATGATAATAACAATCAACCTCATAAAAATGATCATTTCTCAATATACAGTAATCTAACTTCCGAGAATCCATCAGACCAAGTAAACGAACTATTTGAACGGGTAACAGAATTAAAGGAAAAGCCAGGAAAAGAACATTTATCTATTGAGTTATTAAATAAAATTATCTCGATTAATCCAAACAGATACGAAGCATACCTGGAAATTGGACATTTATATTATAGAGCGGACCAAGAAGAAAACGCAGAAAATGCTTATAATAAATGTTTACAAATCAAAAAAGACTCAACCGAAGCGCTTGATCATTTGGGAGATTTATATCTCAAAACGCTACGATATAAAGAAGCTGAAAGTACATATCGCAAATCAATAGATATATCACCACTCAACGGTTACGCTCTATACCAAATGGTAAACTTACTCGATCAAACGAAAAGAACAGAAGAAGCCATAGAGCTTCTTAAAAAGGCAAAAGAAAATCAATCGATCAATAAAGTAGTATTCATTGGAAAATTAGGAGATCTATATACTAAGTTAGGATTAATAAGCAACGCAGAAAAACTTTATCGCGAAGTTGTTTTATTGGATCCGCACAACCGTCCTATAGCCTGGTGTAGACTAGGAGATTTATATGCGGCTAATCCCAAACGACTTAAAGAAGCAGAAAACGCCTATAAAACAGCATTGGGCTTATGTCCATCAAATGACTCTACCTCCGCTAGACTGGGTGTCTTTTATGACTTTATGGAGGACTATAACTCTGCCTTACAAGCTTTCAGACAGGCTTTAAAAATTAAACCAGATAGCCCTTTCTATAAAATGTTGATAGCTCTTGAATTAGGAAAGTTAAACCAATGGAACGAAGCCTTTATCATAGCTGATGAAATACTTTCATTAAAAACAGTTACCACTCAACCTTCCACCACCATAATTGATTTTATAATATTAGCGTCTAGTAACGGTTACACCAAAAAGTTACAAACCCTCATACAAAAACCCAACTACGCTATTATGTATGAGCCTATTCTGGTCGCTTTATCATTATTAGAAGGAAAAGATGTAAATATTGCCAGAGAAATATTACAAGTTGCCCAGGATATTGTTAATCTTGTAAATAACAAAAAACAAAAAATAGTTTCGAAAGGACCAGAAGATATTTTAAAAGTTGTTTAATTAATTATGTTTTCTTGATTTTGGATCAAAATAATCTCTTAGAGCATCTCCAATAAAATTGAATCCCATAACCAGGGTCATAATTCCTAACCCAGGAATTATGGTTAACCTAGGAGCTTCAAATAAAAACCCCCGTCCATCATCTAACATCTTTCCCCACGAAGGAGTATCAATAGGAGTTCCCAATCCTAAAAAACTTAAAGAAGATTCAGCTATAATTACTCCAGCTAAAGCAAATGTAGTTTGAACTACAATGGGAGCAATTATACAAGGAAGTATATAAACAAATATTATATATAAATTACTTGCGCCAATCGCATGAGCTGAAGATACATATTCCCTTTCCTTTACATAAAGAACCTCCCCTCTAATAAGCCTAGCAAAGCCAACCCATCCTGTTATAACCAATGCAATTATAGTGTTATGAACACTAGGACCCAACATCCCAGCAATCGCTATTGCTAACAAAATACCTGGAAAAGCTAGAAATATATCGCAAATTCTCATAAAAAATAAATCTAATTTTCCACCCCAATATCCCGAAATTAAACCTATCAACCCACCCAGAATTAAGGAAAAAAACACTGTAATAATAGATACATATAAAGAAACCCGCCCCCCATAAATCATTTTACTAAGAACATTGACTCCTTCATGATCACAACCTAACCAATGTGTTTTACTGGGTTGACACAATTTATCTTTTATTTGTATTTCAGTGGGATCAGTGGGAGCAAACACTGGCGCAAAAAGGCTAACCACCGCAATTATAGAAATAATAATCGCACCAATAAAAGCTAATTTATTATTATAAAACCACATAAAGAGACTACTTATCACATAAGATACTACTTTAAGATCCTACTTATAACGAATTCTTGGATCTAATATACTATAGGTAATATCGGTTCCTAAATTAACTAAAACATACACTAATGAAATAAATAACACGCATCCCTGAACCATATAGATATCCCTAGATTCAATCGATTCAATAAGCAAGGTTCCAATACCTGGCCAGTCAAATATTCGCTCAGTAATAACTGAACCCGTTAATAAAGTCCCAAATTGTAAACCTAATAAAGTAACTACCGGGATCAAGGCATTTCTAAAGGCATGCTTAAATAAAATAAAAAAAGGACTCAAACCCTTAGCAATGGCAGTTACAATATAGTCTTCGCCTAAAACCTCAATTAACTTGCCTCTTACCATACGTGATAATATTGCCGCCAAAGATGTTCCCAATGTTAGCGCCGGTAAAACAATGGATAAAAATCCTTGTCTTTCTGATACCGGGAACCATCCCAATTTAATAGAGAAAAAGATAATTAAAAGGGGACCCAACCAAAAATTAGGTATTGAAACTCCCAATAAAGCTATAACCATAGATCCATGATCTAAAGCAGTATGTTTTTTTACAGCAGCTAAAATACCAATAGGAATAGACACAAATAAAGCAACCAATATTGAGGCAATAGCTAACTCTAACGTTGCCGGAAAACGTTTTATTATAGTGTTAAAAACCTTTTTATTTTTGTCTTTTATTGATGACCCGAAATCTAAACAAGATAGATTTTTCAAATAAATCAAATATTGCTGCCACAAAGGCTTATCCAAAGAGTAATGAACTCTTAACTTTTGTTTATCAATAACCCCCGATACATCCTTAAACATATAATCAACTGGATCACCCGGAACCAATCTAATCAAAAAAAAGACTATAGTAACCACCCCTAAAACCGTTGGAATTAATACTGCCAGTCTTTTTATTAGTAACTTTATTATCATAGCGCGGCCCCTGGCCGCAGTCCTCAGTTTTCCGTCTTCAGATATCAGCTAATTTTACTGAAAACGGAGAACTGAAGACTGAGGACTTTTTTGATTATTGATGAGCCTTGTATGTACGCAATAAACTTATCATCTGGCCATCAGGATATAATTCATAGCCTTTTATATTATTTCTTAAAACTACAAAATTATGCGTATGCCACAAGTTCACATAGGGTAAATCATCTGCCACTATTTGTTGAATTTTACGATAATACTTCTTTCTAATCGAGGTCTGGGGTTCTCTTCTTGCTAACACGGTCAATCGGTCTATTTCGTCATTTTTATAACGCCCCCTATTTCCTCCACTTGATTTAGGGGTTGGTATTAAATCGCTATGAAAAATATAGTGATACAAATCAGGATCCTTAAACCCCACCCACCTTAGTGAAAATAATTGAAAGTCACCATTTTTTATATCACGATAAAAAGTGCCCCATTCATAAGATTCTATCTTCATACCAATACCCACCTGTTTAAGTTGAGCACCAATCAATTTAGCAATTCCTATTTGAGTTTTGTCATTAAAAGTTTTGAAAGATAGGGTAAATCTCATTTTAGGACCCTTACCATCCACATCCGGATAACCAGCACTATCCAATAACTTTTTAGCTTTTTCCTTGTCTTGCTGGTAAACAATCAAATCTTTTGCGTAATATTCCGTAAATGGTGGTAATAAACTATTGGCCTCATCAGCCCAGCCTTCCAACTCATATTTTATAATTTCTCCCTTATTCAGAGCAAATGCAATAGCTTTTCGCACCGCTTTTTTATTTAAAACCTGATCTTTGAAATTAAACCCTAAATAAGCTGTATTTAAACCCTTCTCCCGAATGACAGTAAAATCTTTTTGGGACAACAATTTTAATTTATTTTTAGGAAGACTATTTTGCAGGATGTCGATACTTCCCTCTAATAATTTCAGGTATCTTGTATTAGCGTCTTGAATCACTTTAAAAACCAGTTTAGAGGTCTTAGCCGGACCATTAAAATATTTAGGAAAAGATTTTAAAATGATTTTATTATCCGATTTAGAAATCAACTGATAAGGCCCTGCACCAATTAATTCTTGATGATATTTAGGTGAGGAGATCATATCAGCCGGAATTATTCCTATCACTAACTCCCCCACAAAAGTAGCGTTGGTTTCTGATAAAATAAAATCAACCGTATAATCATCAATTACCTTTATCTCCTTAACTACTTTATATCCATGTGATCTGGGAGAAGGAGGGGACAAATTAGGATCCCTGATATTATCATAGGTAGCCTTAACATCCCGGGCTTTTAACTCTTTTCCATGATGGAAAAAAACCCCTTTCCTTAGAAAAAACCGATAATGGGTAGAACTTAAAATCTCCCATTTCGCAGCGACATCAGGTACAATTCTGGCTTGCTGATCATATTTGATTAAACTAGCATATATTAGCCCGTTTACATACTGAGAGTTAGCTCCTGTAGAATATCTGGGATCTAAATTTTCCGGTTTGGACTCAACGCCTATTACCAATGTGTCATCAACAACTTGTTTGGGATCACAAACACATGAACAAACCAGTATCGATATCATTAAACTGAAAAACAATCCTTGTTTGATAATCATGTTTTCCTCCCATAAAAGTTTTTCTAACTTCCTATTCAGTATCAAAGAACTTATAGTAATTGCGCCACAGGAAATCAAAGTAATATCCTATGACACAAATACTACACTATACTATTAAATGACTACTACAATTATAAATACTTCTATAATTACTTCGCCAATTTAAATGGACTGAATAATGGCATAACAAATATTTTCGACTGATCTTCAATCACATTTCTTCTGGATATATCTTTCACCTCATCTTTTGATCTCAGAATAGCGTCTTCTACGCTGACTGTCAATGAAAGTGTAGCCGCTCGTAATGCCCTATCTGAATTAACAATTCCTTCGGACAACACCTTACCCTTCAAGAAATCTTTTGGGTCAACCGTTCCCATTATTATCTTTTTTACATCTTTAATTGGTAAAGATGAATTTATATCCATTATCTGCCCCGCAATATCTGCAACAAATGGGGCCGCCTGACTAGTGCCACTAATATGGATATAGTCATCACCCGGAATAGCCGAACGTATACCAACTCCAGGAGCCGCTACCTCAACCATTTTTTCCCCATAATTAGAGAAGACAGCAATATCTTCATAATCAAGGGTTGCCGCGACTGTAATGGTATTATCCTCCTTAACATTAGCTGGAGAAGAAGGAAACTTATCATTATTAGTACCGTCATTACCGGCTGCTAACACAAATAAAGTTTTTGGAGCTTTATTAATGAACTCCTTACCCTTTTTTAACATCTCTGTCATAAATACTTTGGAATATTTCTCAATATCTTGCTCAGTTGGATTTTCCACACCTACCAGCTGTAGCAATGCCTCTATCACCATTCTTGCCTGAACCATACCTGTTCCAAAAGAACAATTGGCTACTTGAGCTCCCATTTTATTAACATAATCGCTTGCCGATAATAAAACCTTTGTCTGCTGCTGAATCAGACTAGATAATATCATCCGAATCATCATATCCTGGAAAAAGTCTACTTGCCTCGAAGTAAACATTGTCTTATTAGCATTCAACCAGTTAATAAAGTTAGCGCCAAAACCCGGAAGTTTGACCTCTGTTGGAATAAGCTTGATAGCCATGATCTTGGCCTCAAGTGAGTCATTAGCGGCAATACCCGCCACATGTGTTCCATGAATAAAATTAGCAAACTTTGTAATCTCTTTGATAAAAGCTTCATCTTCTATTTTGGCTTTCATCCATTCTTTTTCTTCATCCGTAATTGTTCCTAGTATTAGTTTTAACTGTAAATCAAAGAATTTATAAACATCCTTAGAAAAAGTTCCCAAATAACTATAGTCAATAACCTTTTCGTCATCTTCAGCAAAATTCCAACCATTAATGTCATCCTCAAAACCATTTTTATCATCATCAAAATCATTATCAACAATCTCGCCGAGATTAACCCATTTACGATCTACTAAGTCCCGATGTTTTAAATCTGTCCCTGAATCAATAACTGCAATAGTGGCTCCATATAAAGAAGACACAAACATACCTACCATAATGGTCATGATTCCCTTCATAACGTTCCTCCCTGGAATAAATTTTAATTAAGAGATAGATATTATATGCTTATCGCATCCATCAGAAAAATGCAAATAAATTAAAGCTATTAGGACCAGTAAGAAGGTTTTTGTGTAAACTAAGGGTTTTTTCGTAGTCGAAATTCATACTTCTCCCGATGTTATTTTTCCTCTCCAAAACATATATTTTCATCAACAACACGGATGATAAAAACGGGTATAACAAGCTAATACGAGCCGTTACAGCGATCATATTATGATTTTTTGGAGTATTTATGAATTCACCACTTAAAATAAAATCAATTAAAAAAGCTTTTTTGGTTAATTTAATTTGCGTTAATTCAGTTTTATTTTTTTCACAGCTGATGAACGCTGCCTGCCCTCCTTTAAAATCTATTTACATAAATAATGGATCAATGGGCGCCGACTTAGATCCAATAAGCCGATTTGAACCTCAAAAAATGATGGCTGAAGTAAACACCAATGGAGAAATTATAGTTAATGGAACTGTTACAACTATTTTTAATCCAGAAACACCTTTACCTGGTATGAATCATGCTTTATTATTTCGTTATCAACCCCCTAATAGTGTACCTCGTGTAATCAAATTACTTCAAAGAATGAAAGGTGACATAAGTTTGCCCGACTTCAGAAAAGAAGTCCTTGTCGCCTATCTTGGACAAAAGTCAGGCGCTCCTAGACTATTTGGGTATGGGCAAATTGAATATCAAGGCAAGAGTTATTATTATGTTGATTTAGAGCTAAAATTTCCCAATGAAAGAAAATTAGAATTAAAACAAGCTTTACTCGATGAAAATCAAAAAAATCTATTTTCCCAAATGTTGGAACAACCAGAAATCATTAACCGACTCGCCCAGCAGTTTGCAAAACGATACCTTCAAGTTTTTATAATCGGCCTTATACCTATCGATCCTGATATAATGATTTCTGAATCAGCAAAAGTTTCTTTTATTGACACTGGAGACTGGGTTTTGGCAAGGAACTGGGACAGTCAAAACATTGATCTATTTTTAGGAGAATTAGAAATCTTATCAAGGTATATAAAAGGAGTTCTTCCATCTAACTTAAGTTCTGCTTTAAACGCCAGAATCTCTAATAGGTTTATTGAACTTGCTGGAGAATCAAACGAAATTGAAGATGCCCACAGAGATATTTTATTAGAGGCTATTTACAAAAATAAAAGCTAGAGAATAATACAGCTAGAGCTATCGCGCAAAGACGACAGCTCTAGATAGCTGCTTATTAAGGCTAAACTAAACAGTTACTTCTTCCATATCAGTATTTAAGTCTAAAGAACGACCCTCTTTTGAATCTGTCACCTGAATATTTTCAAAAGGTGAAGAAGAAGTGGAGTTAATTGTTTTAGCAATATTTCCAATGTATACATTAATCTGCTTAATTAAATCCATCACCTCCATGTGTACTTCATGAGTCTGCATCGATTCTTTTCTACCTTGTCTAACTCGTTCAAGATGTTGGAAACGCAGCTTTGATTCTAAATCTAAATATTCTTCAGCTTTACCCATTATATCCTTGGATTTTTCTGGGTTAAGTTCTTTAAGCGCTTCTTGAATATTGCTAATTTGTTTAGAAACTTTTAAATGAAAAGTCCTAATTTCCTCTTTACCTTCTGCAGAAAAATCCATTTGTAAAGCTTCTTTCTTAGCAATATGCGGGACAATGTTTTTTTGAATAACATCGCCAATACTCTCTAAATCTTTCAAAATAGAAAGGAGGCTGTATACTTCAGTTGATTGACTGCTAGACAATTCTTGTCGACCAATTTTGTAGAGATAATCCCCAATTTTTTCATCAAGAAAATCTACCTTTTGTTCTCGCATTTCTAAACTGTCAACTAAAGTAAGTTGAGGATATTTAGGATCTTTATATTCTTTTTGCCCTTCTACAAAGGGATGTATGCAGGTAACTAACATTCGTTCAACAATCTTGGACATACGAGAAGCTTCAGTTCTAGCTAAATCCAGGGCCATAGATGGTGTAGAGATAACTTTTTCATCTAGGTGCCAAATGGCTGGAACTAGCCCTTTCGCCTCTTGTTTGTCAGGTAATAATCGAGTAACAAGTTGAGCAAAAAGCCCTGTAAAAGGTAAAAAGATAAAAGCCAAACCAACATTGAAGATTGTATGAGCATTAGCAATCTGTCTAGCGGTCCCAGTAGAATTAAATTTAAATCCCAACTCTCGAATAAGTTCAGCATAGGTAGGAATCCACCATATAAAAAGTAATACTCCTCCAACTTTAAATAAAGCATGCGCCAGGGCTACCCTCTTAGCTTCTCTGGTTGTTCCTATACATGCAAGTGCTGCTGTTATACATGTCCCTATGTTAGAACCCATTATTAAAGGAATACCCGCTTCAAGGGTTATTAGTTGTTGTTGAGCCAAAACGATAACGATTCCAGTAAAGGCACTGCTGCTTTGTATTAAAGCCGTAAATGCAGACCCTACAATAATACCTAGTATTGGATTTTCTAATCCAGATAAAAGATTTATAAATTCTTGATAAGTACGTAAGGGCTTCATGGAATCACTCATCAGCTTCATACCAAAGAACAAAATACCAAATCCCAGCACAACATCGCCAATATGTTTTGTTTTATCTTTTCTACTAAACATTCTCATTGCAAAACCAATAGCAATAGCCAGAAGAGCATAATCGGTTAGTTTAAAGGCTACTAACTGAGCTGTAATAGTTGTACCTATATCTGCTCCTAATATGACCCCTAAAGATTGAGCGAAGGTCATCAATTGAGCCTGCACAAAACTCACCAACATAACAGTGGTAGCACTACTAGATTGAATAACCATAGTTACAAAGGCACCAACAAATAAACCTATAACTTTATTATTGGTTAAAGCTGCTAGAATGGACCTCATCTTATCGCCAGCAGATTTCTTCATCCCCTCACTCATTCTATCCATTCCGTATAGAAATAGGGCCAATCCACCAAACAATCCCATTAATAATGCTCCCCATTTAATATTTTGAGAGTTTCCACCGGCTGCAGCGAAAAGATTACTAAAATTGAAAAGCATAATTCCAGAAAGAAAGACCAACGCTTTCTTCACCAAAGATACCTTATTCATTAATGACCTCCATTAAGTAAAATAAAAAGTAATTTGAAAAACTTATATATCAATACACAAGAAGGGTATCAACAATAATACGTCTGAAGGTTGAATACTATAGAATTATTAAGAGTTAATTAGCGTATTGTTAGAAATTTGTTAATAATCTATTTGGGCAGATTAAGTGTAAAAGTACTACCATTATTTACGGTACTTAGAACCTCGACTTTTCCTAGATGTACTTCAGCAATTTGCTTCACTATTGACAAACCTAACCCCGTCCCTCCCAATTTTCTACTTCTAGCTTTATCAATTCGGTAAAAGCGGTCAAACAACTTTGAAAGATGTTCTTTTTCAATACCAGGTCCTTCGTCTCTAACAGAAACAAGAACTCTTTGATCATTATCAACACTATCTATATAAACACTTGTATTATCATTACTATATTTAATAGCGTTATCAATTAAATTAGTTAGCGCCATTTCTATTAAACTATCATTAACCATGTGAGTTGAGTTGCTAGGAAATTTTACCTTAAGATTAATATTTTTGGAGATAGCTTTTTTATTACAGACACTTACAGCTCTGTTAATAATATCAATTAACCTATAATTGCTAAATAATATTTGCGATCGCATATTTTTTTCGTTGATACGAGAAAGAGTAAACATATTTCGTATTAAAGAATTAATCTTATTTACCTGTTTAAGTACAATTTGTAAGAAACGAACTCTGTCTTCCTCATCAATCTTATTATCCATTAATGTCTCTACAAACCCTTTGATGGATGTTAGTGGGGTTTTTAATTCATGAGATACATTGGCAACAAACTCGCGTTGATTATTTTCCATCTCTTTTAGATGGGTTACATCACTAAAGACAAAAAGAGCGCCAATTTTTTTATCATGAGAGTCTCTTAAAGTTGTTCCATGTACATATAGTAAAGTTTCTTTCTCATCATCTAGAACTATTTCTTTTTCTAAGGTTTCATTAAAGAAAAGATATCCATTTATTAATTTGTGTACTATAGGGTTCTTGATTACCTGGATCACCAACTTTCCTACTGGATCATCGTCTGTTTCAATTTGCAATAATTTTATAGCTGACTGATTTAATTGAATAATTTTTCCTTCTCCATTAACCGTGATCACTCCCTCCACCATTCCGGCAAAAACAACCTCCTGTAGCTTTTTCTGCTCAAATATAGTCTTGAAACGTTGATTTAGTTGAACCGCCATTTTGTTTATTGCTCGACCTAATTGATCTAACTCTAAACAGACATAATCATCCAACTTTACTTTGGCAGAAAAATCTCCCAAAGCAAATTTTTCAGCTCTCTGCTTAAGAATTTGTAGAGGTTTATTGAAATTACTGGAAAGATACAAACATAAAACTGAGATTAAAAACAATATTAGTATACAATAATAATAAAGATCTTCATAAATATAAAGCAAGACTGTCTGAATGGATACTCTTATTTCATGATCTAACTTAAGAAGCATGATTTGTTCAGAGTAAAAACCTTTGAAAGAAAAGAACAAAAGCAAAAAAACGGCAACCAACACAACAATAGCTATTAACAAATAGGAAACAAAAAGGTGCCAAAAAATTCTTTTACGACGCAACATATTTAGACCTCTCTAAAACGATATCCAATAGCCCTGATGGTCTCAATATAATTGCCCAACAAACCCAGCTTTTTTCTTAACCCTACAATATGCACATCGACAGATCTGTCTGTGACAGCATGATTGTCTCCGCTAACAGCATGAACAATTTTGGAACGAGTAAATACCCATCCAGCTCGCCTAGCTAAAAGCGTAAGAATCTGAAATTCAGTATTAGTTAAATTAATATCCTCTCCTTCAACCAGGGCCATCTTTTTACTATTGTCAATTACCAGCCCTGGAAAGGTGATTACATCCACATTTTCTTGATTTTCTTGGACAGATTTTTTAGTACGATTCAAAATAGTATATATTTTCGCGACAAGAACTCTGGGACTAAAAGGTTTGGTAATATAATCATCCGCACCCGCCTCCAGACCTTCAACAATATCCGATTCTTCACTTTTAGCCGTTAACATGACAATAGGGATATGAGCAATAGCTGATTCTTTGCGGATCATTTTACATAACTCTACTCCCATTAGACCTGGGAGCATAATATCTAATAATATTAAATCGGGATTTCTTTTTATAGCCGTTTGAAATCCATCTTCCCCATTAGTAGCACAGATAACATCAAATTTTTCTTTGGTTAGGTGATATTGTAGTAATTCAATAATATCATCATCATCCTCAATTATTTGTATACAAATTCTTGTCATATTAAAAATCCATCTTAATGGAACCTAAAATATTGTTTGATCAATATCAAAAATTAAGTAAGAAGTCTACTTATTTACGCTTTATAAGCAAAACAAACAATGGCTAATTGCCTTTTATAAACAATCCTCTAAAATAATCAACCTGTTATTTAATTATTATTTATTAAATAGTAATAATTAGATTATTTTAGAATATAAATTTAAATTTTTTGCTATTTTTATATACAAAATTTATTTTTAAAATATATAACATGTTAATTTTCTTTATTTATTTTACGATATTAAAGATTCTGATTTTATTTCCGAAATAGTAATTAGTGGCTTGGTTAGCACTTTAATTATGGAGATAACAAATGAAAAACAGAACCCTAAAAGCAATAATACAAATCATAGTAATTTTAATGGCTCATTCATGCACAAATAATCCAATTAAGATGGAAAAATCACACAGCTCCTCAAAGAAACCCGAACTTGCTGAAATGATTAAATTCGAAATTTTAGATGATGAAACAGATATTTTTGCACTAGTTAAGAAAATTGACAACAATGGAGGAAAAATCATTGGAGTAGGTCCAAACGGCAAACTACGTTATGTTACAGATGCTAAACAGTTAACACTGAAAAAAACCAGATCCAAAACAGCTAAACGAACAAAAAACAAAATATATTCTACGGGCGCTCTAGATGAAGATTTAAAAAAAATAAAAGCCAAGGGTTTTAGATTAGTAAAAAAGGAAAATCCTAATAAAATTGCCAAGATAAGAAAAAAAGTACAGAAAATTATTAAAAATTTAAAAGATAAGAAAAAAGTACCCCCACCCAAAGACAAACCTATCAATAATGAAAAAGAAAATGAAAAAGAAGACGATCCATTTAATAACAATGACATTACCGATAATAATATCGATTTACCCAACAAAGTAGATAACTCACGCTCACAATTTTTCCCACCAGTTGGTGATCAAGGCGGTGAAGGTTCGTGTGTTGGTTGGGCAGTTGGATATTATAATAGTACATACACCCAAGCGAAAGACGAAAACATAGATGTCTCAGATGGAAATACTACTAATATTTGCAGCCCATCTTTTGTTTACAATTTATCTAATAATAGTACTACTGGATCTTCCATTAATATAGCTCTTGAAATGGTTAAGAATTTTGGATGCTCTAACCTTGATCTTTTTCCTTATCCTGACAATGGAGCTGGTTTTAACCGAAGAGAATGGCCCACCGAAGCGGCATGGATAGAAGGCATGAAACGACGTATAAGAGAAGTCAATTACTTATCTTTATACGATACAAGTGCGGATAATTATATCAATCAAATAAAAACACAATTAGCTAACGGAAACTTGTTGAATGGTAGTATAACAGCCTATTCAAACATAATGAGGTACAGTCAAGAAGAAAATTTGGGCGGAATAAGCAATGATGTTCATTATGCCGGTAGTGGCCCAGCCAGCCAACGACATGCATTAACTATTGTTGGTTATGATGATGAGAAAGAATATACCGTAAATGATGAAGTTAGAAGAGGTGCTTTCTTAATAGTTAATTCCTGGGGAACAGACTGGGGAGTACATAATGTTCCCCCCGAAGAAGATCCTGAATTCTCCAGCTTGGGTTTTATGTGGATGGCTTATGAGCAATTCACCAGTAACAACGGAATGTTCGATACTGTATACTGGATAGAGGATCGCCCTCAATATCGCCCAGAGGCCTATACTTCCATGCAAGTAATCGCGGCTCAAAGCGATAACTTAAGATTATCTCCCGCAGTATGTGATGAAGTCGGTATAAGCCCTCTAGAAGCGCTAGAATTCAACACCGGCAATCGAGGAACCAATCCAGAAAAAAGAATTGCGATCGACTTAACCGATGCTTTGAACCATACTTTTAAAACCCCATTCTCTGATCGACGACTCTGCCTTAAAGCCTCTATTGATCGGCAAAGAATTGATGCCGCGATTTTTAATGCCCGTTTTTATCAAAGGTTTGATCAAGCAGCTTTTGAAGCTACCTTAAGTGATCCTGTAGTACTACGATTAGAGATGGAAGAAAACAACACAGAAGCGAATATCATTCAAGCGCAAGAAACATCTTCAAGCCCCTTTAGTTTTTGTTTAGAAAATGATTGTGACAGTCATGACGTTAGTATAGAAGAACTGTCTGATATTCCCCTACAAGTAGTAGATTTACCATCCTGCTTTAGTTACGCTGAAAGTGGTCTAATATCTGAAATCCAACCCAGAACAATATGTGAAAATACTAAAGTAGAAAAAGCAAGAACCCTTTATAAAAAATTAGAAGGCAATTATGAAATTACTAATTTAGTATCAATAGAATATCTTAAGAACAGTTTACTATTGAAAAAATATACATTCAACCCGCAAGACAATGTTCTTTCAGTTAAGACAACATCCCTAAGTAATGAATCTTATCAGCAATATCTAACCGAAATTGACCAAGTGTTTACATTACAGCTACCTGAATCAATAGTGAATAAAAGTACAAATAAAACAAAAGACAATCAAACTTGCGAAATATCCTTAGATGATAGAAATAGCGGTGACTTCATACAAGATCTTGAAGGTGAATCACTAACAATATTCACTGTAAATGACATCCCAGAGAATGATGTAGTCATTAGTCATACTGAATCGCCATCTTGTAGATTACCGTTCGATATCACTCAAGAGAGTTATTCGTTATATTTTCTACAACACTCTTGGCAATCGCTCAATCAACTGGTAGATGTAATTCAGAGCAGACAGAGCGGGCTCCAAACCGACACTATTTACTACAGAGCGGATGAACTATACATGGATATTGATGTTACAAATCTTGAAGTTATCAATAATGACAACAATGAAGATGAAGATAATAACGAAGATGACATAATAACCATTGATCCTATTCTAAGTATCACAAGCGAACATTTATTAACAACCACACCTCAAAATCGTGCTTATTATGTGACAGATGTTGAATTTCAAATATCAGATCTAGAAATTTCCTCAGAGGATCCAGTTTATATCATCGATTCCTTATACTACGAAGAACAAATGGATTCAATTAATGCTCAAAATATTGAATCTTACACTCAGCTTAAATGTTTTCCTGAAATATCAACTAGTTTGGAAGGAGCAACATACAATCTAGCAATAACTAATAACCTTCGTTTTAAAAACGTTTACTCAGGTACCCCAGTAAAGGTTGTTGTTAAAAAAGATAATAGACTTATAGTTTCAGATAATAGTTTTTACTATGATGATGGTAATCAATGGTTTGGAATATCAGATTCCTCTCTATATAGTAACGATAACTTACTTTTTTCCTCACAATCATATCGTTTAATAAATAACGTTACCTATGAACTAGCTGATTACATCTTAAATGGTTCCAACAATATCACCAGACAATTTATAGGTTCATTTACTCATACACCTCAAGGACCCCAACAAATCGAAGAGCTGGATCTAACATTTGAGACTATCAGTGGTGAGAACATAGGCTATAGTATTAGAGCTACTCGCACCTTAACTGACGACGAATCATTCAAAAGAAAATTCCGCAGAATAGAACTTGTAAATGGAAAAAAATGCTTTGCCGTATTGCACTAAGTTATTTCAAAATTTCCTTCTTCTTGTGTTGGAGCATATAAGCTAAGCTAGCTAAAGCACATTCATCACAATAGCCAAATTGAGATTTAAGGTTTCCTAATGTCATTTGTGCCATTTTCTTTCTTTCTTCACTAATAATTTTAACATCAGGTGTATTTAATACTAGCATATCCTGATTAACCTCCGCTACCTGAGTTAACTTTGATTGATAATAATGCTTATTCAAAGCTTGAAAATATTCAGAAAGGACTTCATCCAAAATAACTGGTTTATCAGGATTTTCTATTTTATATGCAGCAATTTTACTCAAGACGGAATTACGAAATTCATCTTTATCAATCTTTACATCCAGCTGTCTTTCTACATCCTGCATTAGTCTTTCATTAAGATCTTCGTAAACTCTGGTTACCTCATTATAAATCTTTTCTTTTTTAATATAGGAAGTAATATGAGTAATATATTTATTAAGTAGTTTTGATTGTTCTCCCTCTTCTACTATTTCCATTGCTAAATAAACTTCCTGTTCAAAAATATTAAAAAACTCTTGCTTTATTATTTCGATAAATTTGACCGCATCATGAAACCCGCCGTTAACTTCAATTTGCAGAAACTCATATACTGATTTATCCTTAACTATCTTTTCAAGTTCTTCCACAATGGAAATAATGTTAAGACAATTGTGACGTGGACTCTGCGAAGCATACAACAATATTTGCTTTAATTCTCTAGGAGAGGCACCAAATCTACCCTCATATGCAAGGGTTCCCTTAGTTTCAGTTTTTATTTTTTTATAATAACCCTTTAAGATTTCCTTTTCTTTCTCATTACAAAAGTCGGGTAATTCTAAAGAATCATAAAGTTTTGCTTTGGCCAATGGCCCCAACTTTCCTATGATGGCCTTAACTTCTGCAGGGTAAAGTTCTGGATTGGGACGCAATAATCGAGTCATAACCGCCCATAAACTTACAACAGAAATAACATGCGGTGATACGTGCCTCTCTTTCTCAATTAATCTTACATCATCTACATATATTTTTTCTTCCTGACTATACTCTAGTAAATAGGGGACCGTAACCAACTCAATTCTCCCCTTAAAGCTAGCAAAGTCAGCGGTCTGCTTAAAAGCATCCAGCTGTTTTTCATTAGTACTTCCGAGCATCATCAGATCCGCATATACCAGTGAATTAGGAAGTTTAATTGTGGATTTCTCAACGGTTGTTAATAAATATTTATACGCCTCTATAGGTCTTTTTAACAAGTCTGAAAACTCAATTAATCCTCTATTTGCATCAACTAAATCTCCCGCAGGCTCATAAAACCGGACATTTTGTAGTACACTGGGTAAATTTTGAAAATTGGTATCCATTGTCACTTGTCGCTCAAACGCATCAATGTTCATTTGCGGTTCTATCGTAGCAATACCGGCCCTGTATCTTTTAGAAAAGAAAAATCGTTCAATTTGTACGTGCTGAAAGACTTTTGACAAATTACCTTTATAAACCTGAAACAGGTTCTCATAAATCTGTTGACACTTTTTACACAAACCACCGTTTAAAAGATATTGTAATACATCGCGTTTTTTTAAATCTTCCTTATCAACAAAATTATTTTCAACTTCTTCATATAATTCTTTTCTTAGCCCTTTAGGTAATAAAAAAATGGGATTGTCTTTCATTTCGCAGATTAGTTTGGATGATATTTGACTGTCCTCCAGATATGCAAAACTCTTGTGCCTGTCCCCTTGTCTAGAAGAGTCGAAACCAATAGGTTCCTTTAAAATATTCGAACTATCTACCCCTACTCGCTCATTAGGAAAAACCCAATTAAAACGATAGATTCTCCCTGCATCTTGACAAGAAAAATACTCCATACCGCTAAATACTGACTCAACAATACTTGTCTTAGAAGAACCATTGGGTCCATGTAATAAAACAAGCTTATTTGTCGCATTAACCAAAGCTAAGTTCCGAATGATCTTATATAATTGTTGGTAAACTTCTTGCTGACCCACAACCCACACAGCAGCAGGAAATACCTTAGAATCAAATAAATTATCAAAATTAACATCCCCTTCTTCTGAGACATTACTTGAGGAAAAATACCTTAGTAGATCATACAAATACTGATGAGTCGACCTGACAAGCTTTATTGGTTCTTTAGTAAAAAGATCGATGAATTCATCAAAAGACAAGATGATTTGATCTTTTTCAAAATCTTCTTTGTTTTTTGAGTATAAATTCAGAAGAAATTCATTTGTCTCCATATGATACTCACTTAATTTCAGTTATCAATCTTCAGTTTTTAGTTATCAGTCTTTAGCTTTAAGTTTTAATGTACAATACTATTTTAATGTACGATACTACATAGTAAAAGCAACTTTTCACTGATAAACTAATAATAGAACCCTTAGTATATTATACTCCTAACCAGCTTTCTCGGCAAAGTGAATATTCCATAATTTCTTCTTTATTAAAAAATCTTTCGATTTCTTGTCTTGCTGTTTCAGAACTATCAGAGGCATGGATAATATTATTTCCCGCCGTTACAGCATAATCGGACCTAATCGAGCCTGGAGCTGCATCCATAGGATTAGTGGCTCCAACTAAATTACGAACAAATCGGACCGCATTTTCACCCTCCCAGACCATTTTTACTGCAGGACTAGAAGTAATAAAGGTAATAAGACTGGCATAAAATGGTTTTTCTTTTAAAAATCCATAATGATCATTAGCTTGTTGTTCACTTACCTTTGAAAATTTCATAGCAATTAGTTTTAGACCCTTATCTTCCAGTCTGGATATAATCCTACCTGCTAGCCCCCTTTGAACTCCATCAGGTTTTATCATCACAAAAGTTTGCTCAGTAGCCATATTCACTAACCTCCTTCATATAAATTTTGAAATAATGTGTAATCTTTTAAAAAGGCTGTTTTGACAGTATCAATGGCTCCATGCCTATTTTTGCCTATTATAAGTTCAGCTTTTCCTACATCCTCTGTATTAGGGTGATAAACTTCATCACGATATATAAAAAATATTAGGTCAGCATCCTGCTCAATTGCTCCTGACTCTCTTAAATCAGATGGTTTGGGCCTTTTATCAGGTCTATTCTCTAAAAGACGATTTAATTGAGATAAAGCAATAACCGGACAATTAATTTCTTTAGCCAGAGCTTTCAGCCCTCTAGAGATTTCAGATATTTCTCGCTCTCTGTTTTCAAAACCAGATTTTCTGGTTGGGACTATTAATTGTAGATAATCAATAACAACTAAATCCAATCTCCCCTTATCCGCTTTCAATTGTCTGCATTTAGATCTTATTTCGGTTATATTAATATCCGTACTATCATCAATAAAAATAGGACACTTAAAAATTCGTTCCGTAATGTTAGTCAGTTTGGTCCAATCAGCGCTAGTTAAGAAACCCTTTCTCAGGTTAGAAGAATTAATTCTGGCTTCTGCGGCCAAAATCCGCATGACCAGCTGATCTTTAGCCATCTCTAATGAAAAGACTGCTACTGTTTTGTCTTTTTTTACTGATGCAAAAGTAGCAATATTAAGAGCCAAACAGGTTTTTCCCATAGCTGGCCTTGCTGCTAAAATTACTAAATCTGACGGTTGAAATCCCCCGGTAATCTTATCAAAATCAATAATCCCCGATGGAATACCTGTAATATCTCTTTTTTCCTTATATAAGGTCTCAAGTTTGGTTAATGAACTCTTTAAAACCTCCTCTAAGGTAAGAAGACCTCCTTTATTCTGTTCAGAAGATATTTCTAAGAAGGTTTGCTCTGCTTCACTAATAAATTCTTGTATGTTCTCCTTGGTTTTATATCCACGTTCAATAATTGAACCACAAGTAGCTAGTACTTTACGCAGAAAATAATATCCTTTTACTTGTTCAGTATAATAATCAAGATTGATAGTGAGTGTAGGTAAAGAAAAAAGCTCCGCTAAATATGCTGATCCTCCAATAAACTCAAACTCATTGCGTTTCTTTAATACTTCGCTCAAACCAACGATGTCAATAGCTCCACCAGCTTGCTCAAATAAAAAGACTATAGCAATATATATTTTTTTATGTTTCTCCAGATAAAAATGTTGAGAGCCAAGATTAGATGAGATCTCATTAACTGCCCTTGAAGGATCTTGCATCATGGCACTTATAAGCGCCATTTCAATCTCCTTATCGTGAGGAGGAATTTTCGGTTCGTAAAGAGCAGTCATATTTCATTATTCGGAAACAACCCAAAACTTAAGTTTGGTTTTTATCCCCTGTTCTAGAGTAATATCAGCGTGATAAACGCCAATTTTTTTAATTTCTTCTGAAATTTGAATTTGTTTTTTAGAAATTTCTATACCTTCTTCTTTAATTAAATCCGCGATTTCTTGAGAAGTCACTGTCCCGAATATTTTCTCTTCTTCACCTACTTTTTTATTTATTGTTATCGACATACCTTCAATTTTACCAGCAAGTCCTTTAGCTTCCTCAGCTTTCTTTAATCTTTTTACCTCAAGCTGCTTTTTTATCTGCTCAAGTTGTTTAACTCCAACTTTATCAGCAATAACAGCCAAATTTTTTGGGAAAAGATAATTACGAGCATATCCAGCTTTTACATTTACCAAATCTCCGATACTACCCAGAGATGGGACTTCTTCTTGCAAGATGATTTTCATTCTAGTCTCCCCTTTAAATGAAAGATATATAAATGTATAGTCACAACTCTATACTTAAAAATTTCTTTATTAAAAAACTAATCCTCTAATTCATCATTTTCATCATTATCTATTTTTTCAGGCTCAATTTTTCTAAAATCGAACCAATTATCAGCAACTCCCAACCCAACAATAAAATAAGGAACTAATAAAATACTACCTAAAAGAAGAGAATATCTTAAAAACCTGTTCGGTAAAAAGCTTACTACTGCCTTCTTAGAAACAATTACTAAACCAACTAAAATTCCTTGAACCAAATACAAAGACAAAAATACAATAACCAGATTTGTCGCTATCTGAACAAAGGGTTCAGTTTCAATTAATATCAATGTCATGGAACCAAATAAGTACCATATTATATAACGCGGTATTTTTTTATTTAAAATCTGATCATAAGGTATTTTATCCATTCCTTCTATAAATCTATAAGAAGCCAAATAACAAGCATAAGTACACAAAAATATCATTAAATACGCTGAAAAAAGTACCCCTATAAAACTATAGGATAAAATTTCTATTATTTTCTCAGAGGAATCACCATACATTATTTTAAAAGCCGCGCTAAAATTAGCTCCTGCATCATTAACCATTCCTAATTGCCAACCTAAAACATATCCCACCACAGTAACTAAAACCATCGCTTTAAAATACTTATAAAAAATAAACTCTATTTTAGTTTTATCTTTTGTTACCGTTTCTATAAAATAAAAAGCCAACAGGACAGGTATTATTTTGATTAAAGTAACAGCTACCCCTGAAGCCATAATAAAAGCAAACGTTACAAAAAACAAAAGAATCAATGAATTAGTGGTAGAAGCAAGCTTTTTATGAATGATATTCATCGGTATGGCTGCAACAGGTGGAAACACAAGATATGCTATAAGCAGGAATAGAAACCCCTTAATCATTACAGTTGTATTTTGCTCTCTATCCTCACTTTTAAACAAAAATAACTCCCTATGAGATAATAGATCCTTTATGATGAGTGCAATACGGTAATAAAGCTAATTGTCTTGCTCTTTTGATTGCTACACGAAGAGCTCTCTGAGCTTTGGCATCTAAACCAGTTCTCCGAGCGGGAATAACTTTGTGTCGTTCCGTAACAAACCGACTCAAAGCTCTTACATCTTTATAATCGATAGATAAGCCTTTAAAAAACTTTTTCTTCTTTTTAAACATTGGGGCATTTTCCATCTTAATACTCCTTATATTATGTATGGTATGTCTCTAATAAAATAACTTTAACCTCGTTATAGCTCTTCTGACTATTGCTTGGCTTTTTCTTTCACTTCTTGTTGTTTTTGTTCTTCTTTTTGAATTAATTCAGCCCTTCTAGCCTCAACATCAACCCCATCTGAAATCTTTACGGTCAAAAACCTTAATACATCCTCATCAATTCTCAGGATTTTTTCTAATTCTGAAACACAATCGCCTGAATTGGCAAAATTATAAAAAACATAGTGTCCCTTAGATTGATTATTAATTGGATAAGCAAGCTTTCGGACTCCCCAAGGGTTTTTAAACAATATTTCACCCTTATTTTTTTTCATCATGGTTTCATATTTTTTGTAAATAGCTTCCAACTTTTCTTCGTTTAAACTTGGTTTTAAAACAACCCCTAACTCATATTCTCTCATAAAATCTCCTTTTATAGCACGGCTTTGATTTTGCCCTTTTTAGACGAAACATGTCTTAGCCTGCTATTTTTTACAGACCATATATTAATAATTAACGCTCCAGAAGATCTAATACCTTCTTTTCAACCTCAGGAAATACTTGTTCCCTTAGATTTGATAACTCTTCCTTAACAAAAGAACTCAATACCCAATCAGCTTCCGACATATGTTTGTTTGAAGATCTTCCAATTCCAACCTTTACCCGTAAAAATTCTTTTTCTCCAACTTGTTCAATAATGGACCTCACTCCATTATGTCCGCCCGCACCACCGGTCTCACGGATTCGGGTTTTCCCAAACTCTATATCTAAGTCATCGTAAACAACTATCCAATCTTCTAATGTCACTTTATAATACCTTACGACTTCGGATACACAATAACCACTTCTATTCATATAAGTTTGCGGTTTAACCAATAGGATTTTATTACCAAATAAATCAGAAACAGCGATCTCTCCGTTAAATTTTGATTTAAACCCAGGATAACCGTATTTATCCGCTAAATAATCTATGAACATAAAACCTACATTATGTCTAGATTCTAAATAACGCTGTTCTGGATTTCCTAAACCAAATAAAATTTTCAATTTTCAAACAACCATCATTTATATTTAATCTTTCTTAGAAGACTCATTAGTTTTATCTTTGGCTGAGGCCTCCTCTTTAGGAGCTTCTCCAGCTGCCTCCTCAGCGCCCTCTTCAGCAGCTTCCTTAGTCTCTTCTTCAACAACAGCAGCTTTCTCAACAACCCTCACTAAAACAGTTTTTTCGGGAAGGAGAAAATTAATTTTTTCATCCTTTAACAAATCGGCAACAGTTAAAGACTGATTTATATCCAGGTCCGTAATATCTAAGTCAAAAGACTCGGGAATATCTCTTGGCAAGCATTTGGCGGGTATTTCGCGTAATAAAGTATTTAAAACACCTCCTTGAGCAACCCCTTCACTCTTTCCCTTTAATCGTAATGGGATCGAAACCTCTAATGATGTATTTTCTTCAATTTCTAATAGATCACAATGAAGCGGCTTTCTGTTAACCGGATGCAACTGAAGTTCTTTTATATGAACCAACTTAACCTTCCCCTCTAGATCTATTTGAAATACATCCGCAAAACTTGTTATTTCTTGTAAATCACTAGTTTTGACATTAACGAGAGTATTCTTTCCTAAACCGTACAACACTGAAGGCAAAACCCCATCTCTTCTAAGCTTTCTAGCAACTCCTTTACCTATTTCTCCACGAGGAGTTACCTTAATTGGATCTATTGTTTTAAACATTTATACCCTCCAACGGTTATTTTCTATATTTCACTCAAGGGCAAACACTGCCTACCCCTCTTACTTTTAACTTTCTCTCTTATATAAACAAAGAACTCAATGACGCAGAATGATGAATTCTCCATACCGATTCTCCTATCAATTTTGCAACTGTTTGAACCTTAATCTTATCAATACTGGCTATCTTGTCTTCATTAGGAATAGTGTCAGTAATTATCAATTCATCCAGAGCAGAATTCTTGATACGCTCAATGGCCGGGCCGGACAATACTCCATGGGTACATGCGGCTCCCACTTCAATCGCGCCATGCTCTTTAAGAGCTTCGGCAGCCTTTACTATGCTACCTGCCGTATCAATTATATCGTCATATAAAAGAGCTCTTTTTCCTTTAACATCTCCCACTACATTAAACACTTTTGATTCATTGGGGACATCACGTCGTTTATCTACAATAGCTATATCTAAATTAAAAATCTTGGCAAAGCTTCTAGCTCTTTCTACACCTCCGGCATCGGGTGAAACCAAAATCAAATTTTCTGTTTTACCCTTAAAATAATCTACAAACACCGGTTTTGAATATAAATGATCAAAAGGAATATCAAAAAATCCTTGAATAACTCCAGAGTGTAACTCAACCGAAACCACACGATCTATACCCGCAGCTTGCAGCATATTGGCAACTAATTTGGCAGATATTGGTGATCTGGATGTAACTTTTCTTTCTTGTCTAGAATAACCAAAATAAGGAATAACAGCTGTAATTCTATCCGCAGAGGCTCGTTTTAGAGCATCTACCATGATCAAAAGCTCCATGATATGAGAATTTGCAGGAAAATTGGTGGGTTGAATAATAAACACATCAGCACCACGAACCGTTTCATTTATTTCGACTCGGGTCTCTTGATCAGAAAACCTACCTACCACCGCACGGCCCAAGCCCACTCCCAAATATTCACAAACCCTCTCGGCTAATGGCTTATTAGCATTTCCACTAAAAATAACCAGATCTTTACCCATACTTAAAATCTCCGAACTTGATAATATATCCTTAGTACTTTATCAGATAGAGCTTAATTTAGAATCTAACTCAGGTTCCGTAACAAAAACTCTAGCTAAAGGATATTCAACTTTACAAGCTCCAACAATATTCTCTGCTAATTCCCTGTCTTCGAACGTAGCAAATATAGCAGAACCACTACCACTCATACCAGATGCTATTGCACCATTACCAACCATAAAACCTCTGACATCACTCAATATCGGGTAATGAGGAAAAACCAGATGTTCAAAAAAATTATATCTTTCCACTGAAGATAAACCTCCAGATGGGATACCCCCGGGAACGAAATTTTTAGCATGCCCGATTGATAGTGTCAATGCGTTTTTTTCAATTAGAGAATAAGCCCACCTCGTATTTACTTCAATATCAGGAACAATTATTATAATTACTAATTCCTGCTCAGTCGGAAAATCTATAGGATACACCTCTGTTCCAGTTCCTTTGCAAATAGCAGCCCTTTGATATAAAAAGAAGGGAGCGTCTGCTCCAACCATCGATAATATCTCGTGTTTTTTTGTTAATTCTATCTTTAAAGATAAAAGTTCATCGATAGCACTTAATACTGCCTCCGCATTGGAACTACCCCCTCCCAAACCTGCTCCATAAGGAATTGCCTTTTCTAAATATATATCCAGATCAAATTGTCTTCCAGTATACTCCTCCATTAATTTTACCGTCTTAATAATGGTGTTATTCTCATCAATAGGAAGGTTCAAATCATTGCAACTAAATAAAACACCGGTTTTATCAGCATTTCTCTTATTTACTGTTATCCTATCATAAAGTTTCACTGGTACCATTAAGGTATCAATCTCATGATAACCATCAGATCTTTTGGCAACTATATTTAAATACCAGTTAATTTTGGCTGGACATAAACGCTTAATCTTCAAGTGGAGGCTTCCTCTAAAGTATCTGATTCTCTTTGAACAGAATCTTTAAAAAACAGATCCTCGTCCTCAAAATCTATCTCTATACAATTTATCTCTGGTCGTTCCAATAAAATTCTAGCTAAAGGATCTAAAACCAGCTTTTCAACCGCTCTTTTTAAGGGTCTGGCGCCATACTGAGCATCAAAACCTCTTTTTAATAAATGGTTTTCAGCTTCTTTTGACAAAGAAACTTGTATTTGCTTATCTTTTAGTTGCTCCTGTACTCTAGACCATAATAATCTTAAAATGCTTTTAGCATCCTGCATATTCAATTCTCTAAATACAACCATATCGTCTATTCTATTTAAAAACTCCGGGCGGAAGGTTTTCTTCAATAAAGTATCAATAAGCTCCCTGGTTTTTTGATCGTCCTCAGTTTCTAATATTTCTCTAGATCCAATATTAGAGGTCATGACAATAACTGTATTACGAAAATTTACCGTGCGTCCATGTCCATCAGTAAGACGTCCATCATCAAAAACCTGAAGTAAAACATTGAGGACCTGAGCGTGAGCCTTTTCCAACTCATCAAATAATATAACTGAATAAGGTCTTCTTTTAATAACATCACACAAGACACCACCTTCTTCATAACCTACATAACCAGGAGGAGCTCCTATCAGTCTTGATACCGAATGCTGCTCCATAAACTCTGACATATCAATTCTTACCATAGCGTCTTCATCATCAAACAAGAATTCAGCTAAAGCTTTACAAGTTTCTGTTTTACCTACCCCGGTCGGCCCTAGAAATAAAAACACTCCAACCGGTCTAGTGCTGTCATGTATCCCGCTTCTAGAACGCCTAATAGCGCTAGCGACAGCTTTTAAAGCCTCGCTTTGACCCACTACTCTTCTAGACATGCTTTCTTCCATTTTTAGAAGCTTTTGGGCCTCAGTTTCTCGAAGTCTAGATATGGGTATTCCGGTCCAATCACTAATTACAGCTTCAATCGCTACTTCATCGACACTTTCTTTAAGCATTTGATGCTCTTTTTGAACTTCTTTTATTTTTTCATCCAGGTCCTTTTCTCGCTGTTTTAGGGCCTCAAGCTCTCCATATCTTATCCTAGCTACTCTTTCAAACTGCCCCTCTCGTTCAGCTGTCTTTTCTTCTATTGCTAATTCTTCTTGTTTGGGTGGAATTAGTCTTTTTTCTTCAATTAATCTTTTTTCCTCGATATATTGGGCCTCTAGCTTTGTAAGTAGCTTTTCATACTTTGTCATACCTCGTTCATTTTCTTTAATCTTTTTTCGATTATCATTGTCTTTTTCATTTTTTAATACTTCATTTTCAATTTTCAACTGAGCCAATTTTCTTCTTATATTATCAATTTCTTCTGGAGAGCTTTCTAGATCCATTCTCACTCGTGCAGCGGCTACATCAATTAAATCAATAGCTTTATCTGGTAGAAATCTATCTTGTATATACCTTGCTGATAATTTTACAGATGATATCAATGCCTGATCTGAAATATCGACACCATGAAATATTTCGTACTTCTCTTTAAGCCCCCTTAAAATAGAAACTGTCTCCGCTACCGAAGGCTCACTTATATAGACTGGCTGAAACCTTCTTTCTAATGCCAAATCCTTCTCAATATGCTTTTTATATTCGTCTAATGTAGTAGCTCCAATACATCTAAGATCTCCTCTTGCTAAAGCCGGTTTCAATAAATTTGATGCATCCATTGCTCCTTCAACAGCACCCGCCCCAACCAAGGTATGAATCTCATCGATAAATAGAATGATTAATCCACTAGATGCTTCAATCTCCTTTATTACTGCTTTCAGACGATCCTCAAACTCTCCTCTATATTTAGCTCCAGCTATTAAAGCCCCTAGATCTAGAGCCACAATTTTCTTATCTTTCAATGACTCCGGTACATCACCCTGAATAATTCTTTGGGCCAAACCATCTAAAATAGCAGTTTTTCCAACTCCTGGTTCACCAATTAAGACTGGATTGTTTTTTCTCCTCCTAGATAGGACCTGAATAATATTCCGAACCTCTTCATCCCTACCAATGACAGGGTCCAGTCTGTTTTGACGAGCTTGCTCTGTTAAATCAACAGAATATTTTTCTAAAACCTTGTAGGTATTTTCGGTATCTTTGCTATTAACAGATTGATTTCCTCTGATTTTTTTTAAGTCTTTGAGGACGCTATCTTTGGTTACTCCATATTTGAAAAGTAAAGAACTTAATTTGTTATTTGATTCAAAATAGGCTAATAACAAATGTTCCGGGCTAATAAATTTGTCGTGTAATTGGTTTTTAACAGACTTTGCCGTCTTTAAAAGATTGGCGGTATCTTCACTAAGATAAGTGCTACCCCCCTGCACCTTGGGAAAGGCTATTAATGCTTTTTCTAGTTCTTGAATTAATGAAGGAGTTGTGACTTTTAATTGAGATAACAAATCAATAATAATTTGATCTTTTTTTACCAGAGCCAACAACAAATGTTCTGACTGAACAGCCTGATGTCCATAAAGTTTAGCTATTTGCTCAGCTTCCAAAATAGATTTGCTTGATTGTTTGGTAAATCCTTCAAAATCCATGACATTACCCTATAAAACCCCATTGTTCGCAACTTGTTCATTTTCTGACTCAACGTAAACGCTGTTAGGATAAATAACGCGATGGGCAAAACCTGCGCATCGCGTTAAATAATATGATCAGAATTAAATTGTAATCGAAATTACAGTATTCCTACAATTACCAAAGAAACTACAGCCATTAATTTAATGACGATATTCAGAGATGGACCAGAAGTATCTTTGAAAGGGTCGCCAACTGTGTCTCCACAAATAGCTGCCTTATGTTCATCACTACCCTTACCTCCATGAGCGCCACTCTCTATATACTTCTTAGCATTGTCCCATGCACCACCGGCATTAGCCATAAATAATGCCAATAGAACGCCAGTTGCCAAAGAACCCGCCAAAACTCCACCTAAAGCCTCTTTTCCAAGAAGAAATCCCACCAAAACAGGTGTGGAAATTGTTACTAAGCCAGGTAGCATCATTTCTCGAAGTGATGCTTTAGTAGATATTTCAACACATCTGGAAGAATCTGGTTTGGCCTTGCCTTCCATTAATCCTGAGATTTCTTTAAATTGTCTTCTAACTTCTTGGACCATTTCTTGAGCTGCTTTTCCAACTGAATCCATTGTCATAGCACCAATTAGAAAAGGCACAACAGCTCCAATAAATAAACCTATTACAACCATAGGGTTTAAGATATTAATTGATCCAATATTACCTGCAGTTGCAAAAGCGGAAAATAAAGCCAAAGCGGTTAATGCGGCAGAACCAATAGCAAATCCCTTTCCTGTAGCAGCAGTAGTATTACCTATAGCGTCTAAAGAATCGGTAATTTTACGAGTTTCTGGTCCTAGTTCACACATTTCAGAGATACCACCGGCATTATCAGCAATAGGGCCATATGCATCAACAGACATTGTCACACCAGTTGTGGCCAACATACCAACAGCCGCAATACCGATTCCAAACAACCCACAAGAAAGATAAGATGTATATATGGCCGCACAAATTGCGAGTATAGGAAACAGATTTGATCTCATACCCACACCAAGACCAGCAATAATATTTGTCGCAGGCCCAAATTTTGAAGCCTCAGCAATTGCTCGAACCGGAGCCTTTGAAGTATAATAATCTGTGACTCTACCTATAAAAATTCCAGCTAAGGTACCTGAAACAACGGCATAAAACGGTCCGTAAACAGATGAAACTCCATTAGATAAATTAAACTGAACTCCTAAAGCACCTACTAACCACCAAGCTGCCACCAAAAAGATCACTGCCGCAATCCAGGTAACACCCTCTAAGGCATGAGCCGGATTTATATTTTTTAATAATTGCATGCTGGCAATACCTATCAACGAAGCCAATAAACCAAATATAACCAGTCCCATTGGTAAAAAGACAGCCAATTCTCTCATACCTTCGGATACCAAATTTGTAGAAGTAGCTGCTATTGCAATAGAGGCAACCACAGATCCTACATATGATTCAAATATATCAGCACCCATACCAGCAGTATCACCAACATTATCTCCTACATTATCAGCGATGGTAGCTGGATTTCTAGGATCGTCTTCTGGAATACCGGCTTCTACCTTACCTACTAAATCCGCTCCAACATCAGCTGCTTTAGTGTATATTCCTCCACCAACACGAGCAAATAAAGCAATGCTAGAAGCTCCCATGGCAAAACCATTTAAAACAGCGGGTTCACCGCCCAATTTTCTAATAAGTAGAAAGGCAATCATAATACCTAACAAGCCAAGAGAAGCTACGGAAAGGCCCATAACAGAACCGCCACCAAAAGCTACCATCAAAGCAGCTCCCTTTCCTGATTTATTAGCCGCGCTACTGGTTCTTACATTGGCCCTGGTAGCTGCTTTCATACCAAAAAAGCCTGCCATCATGGAACACGCAGCTCCTCCTAAAAAAGCTAGGCAGGTGGCTGGACTAATAAAGCTGTACATGAGAACCGCCACAATGGCGATAAAAATTAAAAGTATTTTATACTCTGATTTTAAGAAAACCATCGCTCCGTCATGGATCATATCAGCTATTTCTTTCATTTTGTTGGTGGCAATTTCCTTGGATTTTATATTTAAATAAATCCAAAACGCTATGCCCAACCCCAAAAGACCAATATAGGGTCCAACATTTAAACCAACACGCATAATACCCATTAAATCCTCCCAATTCATCGAAATCCTCCCTAAAAATTAATTAAAACTACAAAAACATCCCTGTAATATCCCTAATTATATCCCCTAAGAATAATCAACTATAGTTTAACTATTCATACATTAGCATCAGACAAATTATCTTTTTTTGAATTCTCGATAGTTTCAGAATATGACGTATTTTCAACCAATTGAATCAATATATTTCTATATTGATCAACCAGATCCTGTCGATTTCTTTTTTTACTTTCTTCCATTGCTTTATAAGAAACAAGGTAGGTTTTTTCACTATTAACAAAAAACTCTATTGCTGAAAGAGTTACCAAAACAGAGGCATTTAACATACTCCGCCCCTTCTCAATAAAGGTGAAGTGTTTGTGATAGCTATTTTCTATAGTTAACTCAACCTGAACTTCCGAATCAGATCCAGCAAAGGACTCCTTGGAATCAATATTAGTCGTTACTTTAAAATCAGCGAAATTAATTGTTTTTAAAGATTGATATTCCACTGAATACAATT
>CAZJDM010000022.1:0-40744 GCA_964544765.1 uncultured bacterium | reverse complement strand
TCGTAACCTAGCTCAAGAATTACATTTTTAGCCTGAGGTGATAAATTTTTCCATATTTTAGTATTTTTAAGGGATTCATTTGTTAGATTGCTCACTTCGATCTCCAGAAAAAAATTAAAAAACCACAAATTTTTATATCAAACCTTTGAAAAAAATGCAAAAAAAAGTTATACTTAATATTAATGTCATTTTATTTTAGGTTAAATGCTTTCTTATTTCAGGAGGAAGGTATATGAAGAAACTATCTTTGTATTGGTTGTTGGCTTTATCCCTTGTAGTTGGTTTAGTGGGATGTGCCGGGGTCGAGGATGAAGAGGAGCCTTTACCCGTTGAAGATCAGATGGATGAAGAAGGCATGCAACAAGAATTGGACCAAGAGAATAATTTAGGACAGTTCGATCAAGAGAATATGGATAATCAGATGGCCGTAGAGCAAAATGAACAACTTTCCGAAGTTCAACAGGAAGTATCACAACAAGCTGCTGGAGTTTCTGATATGGATAGGACTCCTTGTTATTTCGCCTTTGATGACTATTCCTTGAATATGGATTCCCAAGAAAACCTTCGAGGTAAAGCTGAGTGGCTAAAAACTAACATGAATGCTACCTTTACCATAGAAGGTCATTGCGATGAGCGAGGTAGCAATCAATATAATTTAGCTTTGGGTGAAAGAAGAGCTCATTCGACCAAGATGTTTCTTGTTAATCAAGGAGTATCTTCTGATAGAATATCTATTATCAGCTACGGAGAAGAAAAACCTGTTGATCCGGGACATAACGAAGTAGCTTGGGCCAAGAATCGACGTACTGAATTCATTAATAAATAGCTTTCAGCCATTAGCCTTTAGCTAAATAGATTTCTTTAACATTATGAGTAACTATTGGGAGTATATCCATCGGCGAACTGTCATCTTTTCTTCAAAAGAATTATAAACAATTGAACAAGATAAGATGTAAGGAAATTTTTCGGTAGATAGGTGGTGATTGCTTTTCAAAGGATCTTCCTTAGCTTCTTGCTTGTTTCTCTTGATAACTTCATCAATCCTTATTTTTATTGAGGGAGATGTATTTCCCTTAAATTTAAATAGGTCACTGTATAGTGTAGTAGTAGTATTTTTAGTAAGTGAGCCTGAACACAGCATAGTAATTTGATTTTCGTTAATTTCTAATATTGGAGCATCAATAACTAAGTATAGATTTTTGGGTTTAATTTGGGAGATAAAAGGCTTTACGACCCCTTTTTGCAGTTCTCTGTCGTAAAGGTCCAATGGTATGGTTTGACGTAGCTTTTGATAAAATAGAAGTTCATCAAAGGGCTGAGGGAAGTAGTGTGTGTTACCTTTTTGATGATGTGATTGACCATATATCAAAGAACTGTCTTGTGGGGCCACTATTAGAACAGTTAGTTTGGGGTATAGTTTTTCGATTTCAGGTATCAGAGTAACGGTGAGTTTAGAAGGAAAATCCATTTCCATTACTAATAAGGACAGTTTCTTTAAGAAGTCTTTATTGGTTAATTTTTTCTCATCATTAGAAGTCATAGTCATAGTCATAGTCATAGTCATAGAAGTAATAGAGGTAATAGAAGAGATAGGCATACTAGTGAGTTTATCGATAAATTGATGTAAATAGCGAGTAAATCCTTTGTTTATGTCAGAATAGAAAGCTATCACTATATGCTCCGTATTTTTTTAAAATTTTGACCGGTGATAAAATAATTCATTTGGGGATCCAAAAAACGTATGGTGGTACTAAAATCTTGATTAGAGTTTAATTCCAAGCTGGAGTCTTCTACTTGGCTCTGGGGATATCGATATATTTGATTTTGAGATCTGATTTCCAGAGTGATGGGGACCCTTTTAGGAAACTGAGCCTTGGATTGAAAAACTAAACCATTCTCCCCTATAGCAGTCAAATTAGCTGGGTATAGAATGTTGCTCTTGAGTTCATTGGTATGTTGAGACTGGCTGTGCTTAGTGTCCGGTTTTTGGGTAGTTTCTAGGGTTTTTAAAGTTTCTAATTTAATAGTTTTAGTAATTCTTTGTCTTTTTTGTTGCAGTTGATTTTTTAACTTTTTAAGTAGGGTCGCTATGGGGACCGGTTTTACAATATAATCATCCGCTCCCAGATTGAGAAAAGAAATAATGTCCTTTTCTTGCTTCAACATGGTCATCATAATAACTATGATATCAGATATTACTTGATGGGAGCGGATCCATTCTATTATATGGTATCCGTCTAAAGAGGGCATCTGAACATCTAGTAGTACCAGATGAGGAACTTGTTTTTTCAAAATTTGGGTGGCTTCTTGTCCATCGTGAGCTATTATAGTGTTATATCCAGCGTCGGTTAATATCTTGCGTAATAAGGCGCTTAGGTCTTTGTCGTCTTCGGCTATTAAGATTAGAAAATCGGAATTATTCAACTAAGTACTCCAACCAATTCAATAAAACTAAAATATATTTTATCATGAGAATTGGTTGGAGACTAGGTCCTTTTATTCTAATAATTTGGTTACGCTATAGATTATCTTATCGTTTGAAGGTTCTTGAGGGTGCATTATTACCGAAAGGTGAAGAAATAGTATTACCACAGAATTGATTCTTAGCGTCGTTTGCTTCTCCACATTTAACATCAACACCAGGTTCATAACAGCCATAATCGGCTGATTGATGGTGCCATCTAGAAGCTTTCGAACAGAAAAGAGTTTGCATAACTTGTCCAGCTGCTATAACAGCTGTTCCTATAAAGTCTGCCATCTTAGCACCGCTACAAGGATCATCAGATTCGGAATCACCGTCTAAATTGACTAATCTTGCGGTTTGTCGTCCCTGATTAGTACCTGGTTTAGTACCATTTTCTTGGTTACTAGGTTTTCTTCTGGAGGCTATACATTTATCAGAATTATAAATTATGTTTGAAATTTCAGTAATCAAGTGTCCTGCCGTAGTTGCAATTCTTGCAAGAGACTCTGTTTTAGCCGCTTTTTCTTCGATGCTAGTAGTTAGTTCTAAGCAAGCTTTTTGACATTCTCTTTTAAGTTGAGTAGTGTTAAAGATTAGAATATCATCTTTAATAAAAGTTTTACAGGTGCCGGTGGTACCAGTGTTTGCTGTTGCTACTTCAACTACTTCAGCCTCTCCGCCGTTATCCTGCTGAGTGGTTGAGGGATCGGTAACGCCTGTTTCAGTTGTTGTTGTTGTTGTTGTTGTTGTTTTGTCTTTTAAACACACTTTACCCTTAATCATCCAATAGCTATTGGAAGTTGTAGTATTAGTAACTTCGCAAGAATAATCACTGTTCATATCGGTTCTGGCTTTGTAGGGTAGATAACCTTTTTCATTGGGTCGGGGAGATCGGCAATAAGCCTCACCAGCGCCTTCAATACTTATATCTACCGATTCAATATTGGTACAGGTTCTTTTAAATTCATAAGGTATTGTATGCCGCCCATTTTGTTCTCTGGCAAAAACTACCTGAAAACCAAGGTCCTTTTTGGTACATTCGATGCCTGTTTCTTGAGTTTGCCTTTGAGCTGGAGTAGGTATACTTCCAAGATTTAGATTGTTAAATCTATCAGAGCCTTGTAGTCTATTGCCACTAGCATTTCCAGGCTTTGTACCGTATGGATTGGGCTTATAAGGAGGTACATCGTCGCAAGCTGCTGTTACCAGCGTTAATAAAATACTTATAATTATTGTAAAACGTAACATAATATTCTCCGTAAAAGTTGATTTAGAAACACAAAAAGCATTTCTAATATTATTTATCGGATGATTGAGATTTTAGCTTGAGTATAAAGCTTGATTAGGGGTTAAATAATTGAAATTACAATTCTTTATAGTGGTAATTTATCCAGTTTTTTATGTCAGATGTATAATAAGGGGATAATCTGGATTCAGATTGACCTCCAGCTAGTACAGTATGAATCTTGTTGTCGTTTAAGTCAGAAATAGCTCGATAAGTGGGCCAGTATGCTCGAAATCGTTTGTTATTGTGGTAGGTTCCTCCTTGCACGATGGTACTTCGGTTTCCTTCCAAGGAGATAGGACCATGATCAAATCCCCAGAATTTAGGAAAACGGCCCTGAAAGAACATATTGTCCATCGAGAAAGTGCAATAATTTCCCCACTTTTTAAGTTTGGTTAGTCTATTATCATTATATGGCCCATTTTCTCCCAATATTTTTTCCAAGATAGAGCTGGCTAATTCGTTCTTATCGGAGATGCCTAACCAAGAAAGATCATTGGATAATAAAACACGATCGTAAAAGTCATAATAATGGGTAAGAACCCCCGTATCTTTATGGATCTTTTCCCATGCTTCTAGCCCAAAGATTCGTTTCCCAAATATTTCGGTTCTAAATTGATCGTAAAACTTTTCAAATAATACCGCTCCCTTAGAATTTTTGTCATAACAAAGGTCCCAAGTAGCTAAAATATCACCAGCATCGGTTCTAGGTATTAAGGGTCGTAACCATTTCATATATAATGCTGCCTGTAGAGAATATACGTCCCTTTGGATGGTTTTCATATCCTCTATATCCAAGATATCTTTGGCTTTTAGCAATTGTTGGATACGGTTTGCCCGATAAGGCGCCATAGCTAAATTGATGGATAATGGTTTTCCTGATTGGTTTACATCATTGTTGGCTGTCGCTAAGATACCGGAATCAGGATCAGTTATTCTGGTTAATTGATCACCGGAATGAAATCCGTCCCAATCGTTAGATGAAATCCATCCCGGGAGTGGATAAAGCCCTGAATTCTTTCTTTTAGGTAGTAAACCGGATTGTTGAAGTACGATGTGATTGCGAGTGTCAGCTATGATCCAATTTCCTGATATGGGTACTTCCCTAAGAATATTAGCCGCGGTTAAAGCATTATCAGTATTTAACAGTTTAAATAATGCTTTTAAAGAAGGTGATGCTCCGTTTTTATGAGCCGACCAGGCTTTAGTTAATAGAAATCCGTTGGGTGGTGTTTTTTGGGTTACATCATTTTCTAAAACTCCGTGTTCATTTTCGTATATATTAACAACGAGAGAAGGTTTTCCTTTTCTTTTGATTATTTCCTGACGTTCTTGAAAGGCTAACCATTGATCATTTTTACGATAAAAACCTTCTTTACAATCTTCGATAAAATAATCGATCATATCCATGTATCCATAGGTAAATCCGTAGGAGATATCTTTGTTTTTTCCTTTAATAATGCCAGGGATTCCCGGTATATTTATTCCTTTCCAATAATTATCGGGAGTATGTAAAATTATCTCAGAAAAAATCGAGGGCAATCGATTGACCTCCATATGAGGATCGCAACAGAATATAGGTAATCCACTTTTGGTTTTTTTACCGGATATGGCCCAGTTATTACTGGCCTCCATGCGGGGAAGAATGTCTGTAAATGGCGTGTTGGCAGGTATAGTTGGTCTGTTAAGTTTTATATTTTGTATTACATCAACAATGTCATCAGAAAGTTCATCTAAGTGTGGTTCAAAAACTTTTTTTAAGATTGATAACTCTGTGCCGCCTTGAAGGGCTTGGATAATTAGTTTTTGGATAGACGATTGAACGCTGGCCAGTCCTTCATATCCAATTAATTTAATGGTTAAAAGAGTGTCCTCTATTTTCCATAACTCAGGTTTGTAATCTAATAATTTACAGGTTAAGGGTGGGCCATGAAGTACCAGGTGGGCGTTAAAACCTCTTAGATAACTATTCATGTATTCTAAAACATCGCCGGATACGTTAGAGGCATCGTTATTAACATCCTCCGCGAAGCCCATTTGTCTCATAAAAATGTCAGTTTTAACTGTGTCTTCAGTTGCTTTGATGCATTCGGCCAATCGTCCTTGGCCAATTATACGTGTGAAGAACATTTGCATCATTCGATCATTAGCGTGCGCATAGCCCATGCCTGCCGCCAGTTCATTAGTATTTTCACCCCACACTTCAAGGACTCCCCCCGTAGTCCGGGCTATTTGAAAGGAGTTATCACCTATTTCGATTTTTTCTTTTCTTTTTCCAATGTGGTAAAGCATGTTTGATTATCCCTAATTACCTCTAATTAACTCTGATTAACTCTAATTAACTCTGATAGAATTGTTCATCTTTTTTATCCAAATCATGATTTATGTTGGAAGCCCAGCGATCTTTAGTCGCTGGGTTCTTCACTTCGGAATTGTTGATTTATTGAATCAATAAATTCATTTTCAAGAGATAGGAAATTTACCTCTTTTAATGAGGTTATTATACCATTTAAAGAATGTTTTTCCAGGAGATAAAATTCGATGTTTGAAATTAATTTGGGAAAAATTTGAGGTAATGATATATGATCACCTGTTTCTATTTTGAGGGAGGTAGTGGTAGGTTTTATTTCTTGGGGAAACCGGGTTTCATTGACGTTTAATCCTATTCCCATCAAGATATACTTTATTTCCTGTCCAACAGTTTTTCCAGCGGATAATATTCCACAAAACTTGCGATTATTGATTAACAAGTCGTTGGGCCATTTTAATCGTGGTTTAATGCTTGTTAAGTCATAAACTGTTTGGGCGATACCCATAGCGGTTAATACTGTGAATATAGATGTTGGAATGTTGGAGTTTGGAGATAAGTACAATAAAGTAAAAGTTAGATTTTGTGATGAGCTGAACCATGTGCGGTCATACTGTCCTTTGCCTTGGGTTTGATTAAGAGTAAAATGAATCGAAGAAACAGCGTTAGGTGTAGCGGCATAATCTTTGGCCGCTTTATTTGTTGAGTCTATTTGAGGATAAAAAAAGAAGCTTTTAAAAAGCTTGTTAGCTTTATTATGGATTTGATCAGCGACCTTTTGCCATTCTTTTGGTATTGTTTTTTCCATAGTCAATAGTCATAATCAATAGTTGTTTATACATTGCGTAAATATAAATTGAGTATTGGATAATTATTATTGGACAAATATCCACTCATTTACTATCATCAATAAAGCATGAAAAATCCAAATAAATCAACTGTTTTTTGGCAAAAATGGTCATTTTTGGCAATTATTCATTTATTCTTAGTAACATTGTTAGTAACATGGTTTGTCTATCCTCTATATGCTGACAAGTCTTTAAGTCAAAGTATTCAGGATCCTGGATTTTCTATTTATTTAGGAAATGGTGGTTACCTTTATCAGAGCTTTGGTAAAACTTTTTGGTTTAATCAGGCGGATTGGAAAAAGGCAGAGATTCATTCTGGTTTAGATGGGGTCGTATCTTCCAGTCGTGATAAATTCATTTTGCAAACTATAGATGGTTATTTTGGTTATCATGCATTGATTAAATTCGATAATATTGATTTACGATATCGTTTTATCCATCATTCGGCCCATATCTCAGAATATGTGGTGCCATATAAGGACCCTACTATATCTTTTTCGCGGGAATATAGTCGTTTTTCCCTAGAGAAAAACGGAAAATTTTTTAATGTTTATATTGGCGGCATACTTTTAACTCATACTATACCAGAGATAGTATCAGATACAATGGCCGGGTGGGGTATATATGGCGGTTATAGTATTTTCAAGTCGATTTACCAAAATTGGTCCTTGGTTAATAGTGGATACCTTGAATGGTCCAGGGAAAATAATACTCTGAATAACATATATCTTACTACCATGTTATCTATGAAAGAGAGCTTATCTTTCGGCATCTATTACTATAAGGGACATGATATTAGGGGCCAGTTTTGGAAGGTGAATCATCAACATTGGGGTATATTGATTAGTTTGCATCATTAAATTGTGCGCTGGTAAGTGTGGTGAAAAGAAAGCTTGTTACAATAATGGATTATTGTTAAGACAAGGTGGTAAGAATGATAAGGCTGTTAGTTATTTCAATGGGGCCTGTAAAGGTGGTATCAAAAGGGCCTGTTCTTTATTAAGAAAGATTTAGTTAACATTTGCTTAGGATGATAGATGGGGAACTTAAGTTTAACCAGAAAGAAAATCTATTCTCCGATGCGGCGCATTGGATTGGCTACCTGGGATAGTCCGGGTGATCCTTCTGTATATGGCACCTTAACCCTGCGAATGGAAAGGGTATTGGAATATATAAATGGTTATAGGGAGAAAAAACGCAAGCCCCTAACGATACAACATTTGCTGATCAAAGGGGTGGGGATGGTCCTGAATGATGTTCCTGATTCCAACTCTATTATTCGTTATCAGCGTATTTATCATAAGAAAAGTATAGGGATCTTTTCGCAGGTGTTTTTGAAAGATCATAAGACTGGTGAATTTGATTTATCGGGTCTTACTATCTATGATCCACATAATAAAACGTTTGAAGATATAATAGAGGAATTTTCGGTAGGAGTAAAAAAGATTAAAAAAGGCACTGATGAGAACTTCGATCAAACACGAAATATGTTTAGATGGTTGCCTTTTTTCTTAGCTAAACCTCTTTTAAATTTGACGGCTTTTTTAAATTATACCTTTAATCTTAATTTAAAGATGTTCGGTGTTCCCAAAGATGCCTTTGGTTCAGTAATGATCACTAATATTGCTTCTTTAGGATTAGAACAGGCTTATGTTCCATTGGTGCCATATAGTAGGGTGCCTCTTTTACTTACAGTCGGTCCTGTTATAGATCAGCCGGTGGTGGAAGAAGGTAATATTAAGGTCGGCAAAACTATGCAATTACATGTCACTTTTGATCATCGTTTATTGGATGGGTCCCATCTAGCGCGAATGTCCGCCAGTTTAAATAAGTATTTTTCTGATCCTTATGAGTATTTTGGTGCTATTGATATACAAGATTAGTGTGATAGGCGGGTTTTCCGCCCATCAAAATATTAGCGATATTCACTCATAAAAATTTACATCTAGGTATTTAGAGTGTCAAATTGTTTGATTGTGATTTTCTTGACAGTAAGACTATTAGTATATGATGAGGCGGAAAAATAAATTGTATCGGAGATTGAATATGGTATTACAAATAAGTTATGAAATGTAAAATTTTATTTATCGACAATTATGATAGCTTTACCTACAATCTAGAACATTTGTTCTATAAAGTGTCTAATAAGATTAATATTAAGATCATAAAAAACGATGTAATTCTAAAAAAATTCAGCCGAGAAATTGATCAATATAATGCTATAGTAGTTTCACCTGGTCCTTCTTCACCCATTGAAGCTGGTATTTCAACATTAGTAATAAGAAATTATTATAGAACAAAACCAATTTTAGGGGTTTGTCTTGGAATGCAATGTATAGCAGATGCTTTTGGTTATAAAGTTCAAAAGACCCCTTATCCTATTCATGGTCAAACCTCAATATGCAATCATGATGGCAATGATTTGTTTAGAGGTGTTCCTAACCATTTCAAAATTGCCCGATATCATAGTTTATGTGTTGAAGATAAAACATCTGAAGAATTTCATATTAATGCAAAAAGCGAGGATGGAGTGATACAGGCGATTAGTCATAAGAAGTATCCTCTTTTTGGGTTACAGTATCATCCAGAATCATTTATGTCAGAATTTGGTTTTCAAAATATAGAAAATTTTGTTCAAAAGGTGGTAATTTAACATTATTACATCACAATTTAATATAAATATAATTGTATAACTCATAACTATGATCAAAACTATGATCAAAGACATAATTGTAAAAAAAACTCATTATATCGATGTTAAACCGTATCTTTCTAAATATAAGCGTTTTAATAGTATATTAATGGGAGTCAATCCCCAATCAAAGGAAATATCTTCATTTATCATTGGTGAAAATCCAAAGTATTATTTTTATGGTAATGAGAAAACCACCACTTGCTTTGATATCGAACAAGACAGTATTTTGGATCAAAGAGAATATAATTTTTTTGAATATTTAGAATATTTTTTTAGTAATTATCTTTCAAATTCAGTTGATAAGAATAATCCAATTAATAACAATTCAGGGGGCGATGATTGGTTAAAGAAGAAATATTGCGGTTTGATAATAAGTTTGAATTATGAATGTTATAAACTTCTAGATGATTTTAAAGGAAATCCAATATCAGATAAATCAATTGCGTATGGAGTATTTTACCGAAATATTTTAGTTAGAGAAAAGGATGATTATTATCGAGTCGAAATAGTATTACACCAAAATAACAATATAAAAAAATTTAATCAAACAACTGAATATGAAATTAATTCAAAAGGTTTCAAACTAACTAACAAACTCAGTAATAATATAACTAAAGATGGTTATTTAAACAAAATCAAAAGAATTAAAAATCATATTTATGAGGGAGATGTTTATCAAATCAACTATACATCAGAGTACAGCTCTAATTATAAGGGACACCCACTAAATTTATTCAACTCATTGATAAAAAATACCCCCGCTGATTACTTTGCCTATCTTGAATATCCCAATAGGTGGATATTATCAACCTCGATGGAGAGTTTTATATATCGAGAAGATAATAAAATTCAAACAAAGCCAATTAAAGGAACCGCCGCTAAAACTAATGATCCAAAATTGAGTAGTAAAAATTATCAGAATTGTCAGAATTTACTGAACTCTTCTAAAGAAAAAGCTGAATTATCTATGATAGTTGATCTTTTGAGAAATGATATCAGCAAGGTGTGTAAATATAATAGTGTGAAAGTTAAAGATCATTGTACAATACAAGAATATGCGACACTTTATCATACAGAGTCAACAGTGGTAGGGATCTTAAAAGATAAGACCCGTAATATTGATATAATTAAGGCGATGTTTCCTGGGGGATCAGTAACGGGTTGTCCTAAGATAAAAGCAATGCAATTAATTAGAGGTTTAGAATTAAGGGAAAGAAATATTTATACTGGTAGTATTGGTTTTTATTCTTTTTTTGATTATTTAAATCTTAACATTGCCATAAGAACAGCCTGGGGAAGTTTTGATCATGATATTGAATCAGGAAAATTAAATACAGCGGCTGGTGGAGGAATAGTATATGATTCTGATCCCGAGGAAGAATATAAGGAAAACCTTCAAAAAACAAAGTGGTTAACCGGTTTTATTTATTGAAAAAAGATATAGCAATGGTTTTACAACAAGATTTACAATTCCCCACAGTTTTCAGCGCACAATTACAATTAAATCTTGCTCAACCAGCTGTCGTAGTATTTACAGAGAAAGAATTACAAAACGAATTAAAAAATTGTATGGATGGATTTTTTGAGACCATTTTATTTTATAAAAAGGCTTTTTATTTAAAAGAACACCTAAATAGATTAATCAACTCAATATCAATATCGATAATGGATAATAAAAATATTCACCATAAACAGAAAAATCATTGTTTTAATAAGAACAACAATAAGAATAGTAATAACAATGACAATGACAATAACACTAACGGCAATGATGTTAGTGAAATATTAATGGAGATGGTTTTAAGCATTTTAAATAATGATCTGAAATTGGATATGAAGCCAGAGCCATTTAGGTTAAATCTATATTCAAACTCTATAAATAGCTATTTTTTCAAGATTACCAAACTAGATAAAGAGACTCTTTTCACACGAGTGAATTTAAAATTCATTCCTAATGTCTATAAAAGAGACAATGCTTTTTTTTATCATAAAAATATTGATCGAAGCGTTTATCAAAACCTTACCGACAATTATTTTAATAATGGTTATAATGGTTCAAATTCAAAAGGAGGGCTTGGTGAAGGTTGTGACATATTGATTGGTAATGAAAAAAATGAAATTTGTGAAACAACAATATCAAATATCTTTTTTGTCAAAGGGAACTCAATATTTACTCCTTATAAATATTCCCCTTGCTTACCAGGTATTATGAGAAATGAGTTTATCAATAATTTCAATGTAAAACAGACAAATATCTCTATAAAAGAAATTACATCCTATGATTTTGCCTTTTTGACCAATTCGTTAAAACCTATTCAGTTTGTTCCATCTATTAATAATTTTCACTACAATTTCAATAAATATAAAGTCTTTTTATCAGGTGTTTTGGACTATTTTAAATCAATAAAGGCTAATAATTCTGAATTAGGTGAATATTTAGAAAATTGTTTTTCATATACAACTTACTAATTCTTTATATAAATCTTGAATTGTCTTTTTAAAAATAGGATGCACTAATTGGGGAGATATTTCCAAAAGAGGTTTTAGCACAAATTCCCTATTATGCAAGTCTGGGTGGGGTATAACCAGTTGATCGGTGTTGATGATTTTTTTATCAAAAAACAATAGATCTAAATCGATAGTCCTGGGTCCCCACTTAATGGTTCTGGTTCTACCCATTTCTTTTTCAATTTCTAAACATAATTTCAAAAGATTCTGGGGACTCTGGGTGGTTTTGATTTTTATTACAATATTATAAAAATCATCTTGATTCTGATAACCGTAAGGCTTGGTTCTATAAAAGGAGGAAACATTGAGGACCTCAATGTTTGATCTTTTGATCTTATCAATGGCTCTAAGTATATTGGCTTTTTTATCACCTAGGTTACTGCCGGAGGAAATATATACAATACTCACTTATTTACTCTATTAATATGATTACTCTACTAACTCTACTAACTTTACTCACTCTATTCACTCTATTTCTATTCACTATAATTACTTTTAATTGTTTCGACCGTTTTGATGGCGTTAATATTTTCTTTTACATCATGAACTCTAATAATATCTGTTCCATGTAAACAAGCGATAGAGTTGAGGGCGATGGTTCCTTCGAGTCTTTCAGAGGCAGGAACTCCTTCCAAAATCTTTCCTATAGTGGATTTTCTTGATATTCCTAATAAAATAGGTACATTAAGAGTTTTAAACTCGGTAATTCTTTTTACAATTGTCAAATTGTGATTTGCTGTTTTTCCAAAACCAAAACCTGGATCTATTATTAGTTTGTCTTTGGCTATTCCCTGACTTTTCGCAAATTTAATTCTATTGCTTAGAAATTGATAAATTTCATCAATTACGTCGTCTTTATAGACAGGATTACTTTGCATATTTTTGGGTGTACCTTTGATATGCATTAAAATAATAGGTACATTATACCTTTTTACTACTTCAATCATTTTTTTATCAAAGGTCATAGCACTGATATCATTAATAATATCAGCTCCAGCATTTATTGCTACTTGGGCTGTTTTAGATCTATAGGTGTCAATGGATATAATGGTCGTATTTTGGAACTCTTTTTTGACAGCAGAAATAATGGGCTCTATTCTTTGGATTTCTAGATCTTCGGATACAGGGTCCGATCCAGGTCGCGAAGATTCTCCCCCGATATCGATTATATCAGCGCCGTCATTTATCATTGATTCAACAGCCGTTAGTACCTTCTTTTCAGATAGAGTCATCGATCTTTTCAAAACTCTTGAACTTTCTAAAACGCTTGAACTTTCTAAAACGCTTGATCCTTGATAAAATGAATCAGGGGTTATATTGATTATACCCATCACTTTGGTATTTTTGTAAATAATTTCTCGACCATCAGCCAGGACAGTTTTGGTTGTATCCTTCATTAAGATACCTTATTTTTTCTTTTATAATTTTTCTTCGTAATAACTAAACGCGATGGTCAGGTATTGTCCACCATGTAACTTATTCTCCTCTATAATAAACTCCACTAGTTCTCGATTCCCAGATTTCAATTTCATATAGTAGGGCGTTATCTGTTTTGACTTTATCTACTAATTTATCCCAAATCCATATGGCAATGTTCTCAGCTGTTGGCTGTTTTAAGAGATTATTAAGATTTGTATGGTCCAATACTTTGATAATATTTTCTTCTACTATTTCAGTAATATCAACAAAATCAACTACAAAGCCGTTTTTATCTACCTGACCCTCTAGTTTTACTATTAATTTATAGGAATGCCCATGAACATTTTCGCATTTTCCTTTATACTCAATCAAATTATGAGCGGCCTCAAACTCGAACTTTTTTACTAATATCATTATCTTGTCCTTTAATTCATTTTTAACTTTATTCAGATACTTATGATGTTATAAATAATCATTAGATTAGAAAGGTTAATATTAATCTAAAGATTTACTTTTATTCAAAATTTTCTTACTAATCAAGAAAAAAGTATATTAATAGAACCTAATTGCAAAGCAAAAGAAAGTAAACAAAATTGATGAAAAAATTAGATTTAAGTGATGTTCCTCGAATTGATAACGAAATTAACTACCAAATTGATAATAAAATAAACGCTAAATATAGTAAGGTTCTGGACAAACTAGAATCAATACCCCTTATTCCTTCTTGTGATGTTGAATGGGACCTTAATAATATATCCAATGCTTTGCGGTATATAGGGAACATTCATTTAAAATATAAAAGGATTCAGGTTGTTGGGACTAATGGTAAGGGTACTACTGCTTATTTTTTGTCGCATATTTTGAAAAATCATCATTTAAAAGTTGGACTGTATATTTCGCCCCATTTTGTAACCATTAGAGAAAGAATTCAAATCAATAATAATTATATATCAGAGAGATCATTTGGTGATGTTTACGAGTCATTAGAATGTGTTTTCGAAAGATTTAAATTAACTCATTTTGAGAGATTAACATTAATAGCCGCTAAATATTTCTTTGATCAAAAAGTAGATATAGCTATCTTTGAGACAGGGATGGGAGGAAGATTAGACGCAACCACTGCATTAAGGTCGCAGTTGGCTTTATTCACCAGTATATCAGTTGATCATACTGAGTATTTAGGAAATTCAATTGAACAAATTACCCAAGAAAAAGCCTGGGTAATAATGAGTTGTGAAAGCGCTATTGCCGTAAAAAACTCTAAACGTGTTGATGATATTCTTACTAGCTTTGCTAACCAACAAAATAAGGAATTATTTTTTATTCCGTCTGTAAATAATTACAAATATCTTGATAAAGCTTTATATCAAGGAACTGAGTTTGAATTTGCAAACAAAGTATACCAAATACCAATGTATGGAAAGCATTATGCCAAGAATTCTGCGTTAGCTATTTCGGCTGCTGAATATGTTTTAGAGCATAATTATAATGCTGTAATAACACCAAAAATAATCGAAAAATTATCTTTAAGATTTAGATTGGAGCTAATAAAACTAAAAAACAATAGACAAATATTATTTTCTTGTGCCCATAACATTGCATCTATCGAAAGAGACTTAGAGACTATTAACGAATTAATTCAAAATAAGATCATAGGTAGAAAATTATCTATTCTATTCGGAGTATCAGGAAATAGACCCTCAGATATCTTTTTATCCAAGATAAAAAATTTCTCAAAAGATCTCTTTAAAGAAGTATCCAAAGAGGTATCTGAAGATATGTTTGAAGACCTATTTGTTACCCAAGTAGATATTTATAAAGATCCTTACCAAAAAATTAAGAATGATGAAAATGATGAAGGTGATAAAAAGGTAACTGCAATTGAAAATTCTAATGAAGCAATTGACCATATAATTAATAATACAGATCAATCTTCAACGATACTGATTATAGGATCGATTTATCTTTGTGGAGAGGTTTTTAAAATATTTCGAAAATTTGGCCATATTTGACGGTCAATTTTTTTGGACATGCTGTATACTTTGGCAAGTTTCAATAAAGTTTAACCGATTGATGTTCATTTCTTTTTCATCAAATTCATAACATTCAAAAGTTTTATCTTCAGTGTAGAAAATAACTCCTTGAATTGGTTGATCAGTGGGTAGGTTATAGATGCTTTTTATAGCTAAGGCATATAACCCTAGTTGATAGTAGTAACGCTTTGAATGCCCTGAATGTCTTGAAAGACTTGAAGGTTTAAAATTCTCTTTTGGATATAGATGACTAGAAGTAGTTTTATAATCGGTTATAATAAACCCAGAACGGGTTTGATCCAAACGGTCAATGGTTCCTGTTAAGGTATAAATACCGTTCTGGTAGGTAAAGGGCAACTCTTTCCAGGTTGAAATAATTTCTTTTTTTTGCAGCCAATCAAAGTAAGGGGCGCTGCTTATATCTTTTAAATATTCTACCAATGAAGGTATATCTATCTCATCTAATTCATTGGCTATGTCAGTATTAGCAATTAATATTTCAGATAGAGCGTCGATGATAGTTTCCTCATAATCAGTGTCAGTACTAGTGTCAGTAACAGTACTAGTGTCAGTATTTTGATAAGAAAAAGTTTCACTTAATTTATCTAAGTTAAATTTATCCAGGGCCAAATGGATTATACTACCAAAAAGTTCAGCTCGTGGACGCCCTTTTTTGTGCTTCTTTTGATAATAAAAACTTGAGTTTGGTTTAGATTTAATTTGGTTCAAGCTCAGTCTTTGAATATGTTTCTGGTAGTATAAGTCGGGGTTTTCTTTATAATCTATAAAGGCCGATACATTAATATTAAATGGTGAAGGAGAACTTATTGTCTCATCTAATATTAACTTAGGCTTAATCTTAGTTATCAAATCACCGGCAGGCAGACTATATTTTGGAGCTATAGGTTGAAAAAAACCATCTTTTTCGAGGTTAGGAATAGTTACTTCCTCAATGGTTGTTAGCCTGGGAAGTTGTTGAAAGGCTTTTTCTATCCATGATTGCCAAGAAATTCTATGAGTATTTTTGATTAATTTTTGACCGATAAAAATCAGGGCTTCTTCGGTACGAGTGAGAGCAACGTAAAATAATCGTTTTTCTTCTTCGATTGCTTGCTTCTTGGCAAATTTAGCTAGTAAATGATGATATAGATCGGGATTTGTTCCTGTTCCACCATTGCGTATAGGGGGCCTAAAACCCAAAAGATCATTGTCTAAATTTCTTGAATGGAGAAACACATCTGGTGTGTAGCTAAACGGTTTTTGGATATTAGGTAGAATTACAATTTTAAATTGTAAACCTTTAGCAGCATGAACCGTCATAATAGACACGTGATTAGCGGATGGGTCGGGCTGAAGTGCCTCTGTTTCCCTAAGATCCTTTTCTTTAAAGATTTCGGCAAGTTGGTCCGTAAACTGTTGCTTATTCAAAGGTTGGGCAGAAACGTGTTTTTTAACGATTTGAATAAATTTATTAAGGTTAGATAATGTAATCTCATGGTGAGGCAATGCTAAGAACCATTCTTTTATGCGGAAGGTGTTGATAATCTCATAAAGAAAATCAATCATGCTTAGCTGATCGTAAACTTTTTGGATCTTATTATAGCGATGTTTGATAATTTCAGCGCCCTCAGTGTATCGAGTATTCTGGGGAATTTGCTTATCCTGATTATTCTGCTTATCCTGAGTATCCTCAATTTGAGATGCTAAAATAAAAAAATTATCTTTGAGTGGTATTGTACGACGATAAGCAGGATGGTTAAACAGAGAAAAAAGAAAATTGTCATCAAAGCCAACAAAAGGTAGCTTTAAAAAGGCCGCAAAATTTATATCTTCTGCACAATGGGTAAAGGCTCGGATAAGGATATAAAGATCAGAAATTTCCTCTTTTAGATAAAAAGCCCGGCTTGAATAATTACGAAAAGGAATTTTTTCTTTAAGTAACGCATTTTCGTAATGAGCAATATCAGTCATTTGGGGCAGTAAAATGGCAAAATCTCCATATTTACATGATTGTTCATTAGTTAGTTTTTTTATTTCTTTAGCCGTTACAAGAGCCATGGCTCTTTTTAAGTCCTGACTTTCAAGTTGCGGATCTAGAGTGATAAGTTTAATTCTATTCGCATCAGAAGAATCGGGCGCTTTAATTCTTCCGGCAACAAGGGGTTTATAGGTTATAGGGGATATCTTGGGATTTAGCTCCCATTTGGATAACTTATCTTGAGGTTGATCATCATTTTGCTCAGCGGATGTAAATGTATCAGTAAATGTATCGGTAAATAAATGATTAAAAAACTCAATGATTGATGGAGTAGTGCGGAAATTATGTTGTAGATGAATGATCTTATGTTTATGAGATAATTGTGTTTGTGAATTTAACATACGATTGAAAACTTCTACATCCGCTCCTCGAAAAGCATAAATACTTTGTTTGGGATCTCCAACTACAAATAAATTGTCGGGTCCTGCAATTTTTTTAATCAAATCAACCTGTAATTGATTGGTATCCTGAAATTCATCAACTAAAATATGTTGGAATCGATTGCGTAGGATATCTGTCACATAAGAATTATTCGACAGCAATTCAAAAGCTAATTGACTTAGGTCATTAAAAGCATAATGTGCTAGCAGGTGCTTTCTTTTTAATTGCTTTTTACTAATTTTTAACGCTAATTGGGCCAAGTCATTTAACCACTCTAAAGACTGCTGATTGAAAGTAAAACAAAAAGGCGAAGTGGTAAGAATACCTATTTGTTTTTTGATAGAGGTAATAGCTTTTGCGGCGTTGGCAATTAATTGTTTTTTTGCAGGATCCGACTTTATATCTTTGGATGTAACACTTGGTTTTTGGGGGGAGCAAGAAATTATATTTTTCACTGCATGGGATAATTCTTCGATAGGTAAGTTGGTTAGAGTCTCTATCTTACGAGCATAGTCAATATAAGGATCATATTTACTTTGTTTAATAGTATTTAATAATGCGATGATATCTTTGTCTTGAAAAAAATTACGACAAAATTTGTCTATAAGAGTTTTTATTTGATTATAATCATCATTTGTTGTGTAGTTTAAGTGATTTTCTATTTTATCAAGTAGAGTAGAGCGGTTTTGTAGCAACACTTGTAACAGCCTATTAATGTTCCATTGAGAGAAATGTTCAAGAAGATGGGAAAGATGGGAAGATAGCGGATGATCGTCACTATGTAGGATCTCTTCAAGTAGTTGATTTATATATTGTGAGATCTCAATATATTCATGGGCTGGATCTTGAATAGTGAAAAGAGGATCCAGTTTAGCAAAATAAGCGAATTCCCTTAAAATATGGGAAATAAAACTATCTATAGTGGTAATCGAGGAAGTGTATGCGGTAACTGCTAAGTTTTGATAATGGTTGTATTGTTCGGTATCATCCTTATGTTGCAAAGCTATACGGTTTAATTTTTCTACTAATCTTATTTTCATTTCTAAGGCGGCTTTTTGGGTAAAGGTAATAGCCAGAATATTTTCTAGTGGAACCTGATTTTGAACCAGATAAATAATTCTTTCTACCAGAACCATGGTCTTGCCTGCTCCAGCACCGGCCACTAGAGCAATAGAGGAGTCTGTCGTTTCGATAGCTTGAATCTGTTCAATTGTTTTACTAACTTCATTTACTTCACTCACGATTTAGTGCCCGTTTCTTTGGAAAGAGGTTCATGAAAACTAATTACTTCAGTTTGATAGGAATATCTACACAACGATTTATATTGGCAAAATCCACATTGAAAGGAGTTCTGAGGATTAGGGTTAAACTGACCCTGCATAGTCTTTTGCAAAATTATTATCAATTGCCGGTCATTCTCTTTTAAAATATTTTGCAGGACATCTCTATCTTTTAGGGCAGAACCCAGACGGTTGCTAAGTTCAAAGTATTGTCCATTAAATGGTGATAAGAATAAACCGTATTTCTTTTGACAGTCTTCTAAGTGAAAATAAAAAGCGGCAATAAACTCGTAATTTTTTAATATCTCTGCTTGAAGAGCTTTTAGGTATAGACTCATTTGAAATTTTTCGCCAGTTAGATATGATTTTTTACCTATAGAGTTTTTTTGGGAACTGGAGTCTTTATAATCAACTATTATAAAACGCTTGGCGGTATCATCTATATCGATGCGATCTATTCGTCCGGTAAATGGAATATTAAGGCTGGATATTTTCCCATCAGAGTCTACTATAAAGAGATCTGATAATTCCTTTTCAGTTATGGGTAAATCAATTATGGGGAAATCTAATTTTGATCCTTCGTTTTTTGATCCTCCTGTTTTTGATTCTCCAGCCATTGATATAAAAGAAATCTCCTCCTGTTGAATGTCTATCTTTAAAAATCCATTAAATTGATGTTCGGTCAGGTGCTTATACTCAGTGGGAAATTTTTGAAGATTTTCATGTTCTAGATGGATAGCTTGGGTACATTTAGGAATAATATTGTTTTTTAGCAAGTCATTGATAAAAGAAGAATCCCACAGCATATTTTCTTTTACCTGAGATAAAATGGTCGTTAAAGTAGTTCGCATTATTTCTATAGCTTTATTGGAGGATTCTTTTAAAGCGATAGTGAAATTTTTATCTTTATATAGTTGATCAAATAGGTCATGAATGATTTGTCCCATAATTTGAGGTTTTAATACACCGGGTTCGTAAGGTGTTAGTTGATATCCTTTTTCGGCTAGTAGTACATAAGGGCAATATACATAACGTTCTATACTACTGACTGAAATTCTGTTTCTTAAAACATTTTGAATCAATTGGGCGGGGGTGAAGTCAGTTAAAACAGCAGTTCGAGGAACATTAGTTGTTTGTAATAGGTGATCCAAATGTTTCAATTCTGCTGGTTTACTTTTAATATCAGAGCATACATATGATGAAACAAAAGATTGATGTTCAATATGAGAAGTAGTTTGTTTTAATTTTTCTAAAAAAGTGGATGGAGCGATGGGTTGATTATCAACATTTTGCTCGCTATAAGTTATAAATAATTGCTTAGTGCAATACTCGTTGGTAATGCGAGAAAAATATAAATTTTGTGTTTGAATTCTTTCCTGGTTAGTAGGAAAATGGACTCCCAGTTCATGTCCCAATTGTAATTTTTCTGTTTCTGATAAAAAGCTAAAACTCTGGGAAACACCCGGTAAATTACCTTCATTTAGATGTAATAAAAAAATATAGCTGTATCGTCTGGGTAGACAAGTATTGTAGCTAAATAGACTAACTCCTCGCCAATGTGAGTGATTGGATTCTAAACTAATCTCGGTATCTTTAATAAAATCCTGAAAATGACTAACACACTGATAAATTGAAACGGGTTGCTTATATAAGTGTGTTTCTAAGTCAGCTAAGGGTGATCTAAATTCTCTAATAACTTGTAAAATTTTGGTGTCTTTAGCATTATCTGGTTTTGATAATTGAAAATGCTCAAGTAAATTCATTAGCCTTTCCCAAAATTTTCCTAGGGTTAAATTACTGGGGAAGGCTTTGCTTTGTAAGTAGGTTTGGTGAAATGTGATACTTTCTACGAAAAGATCAATATCACCACTGTCAAAAGGCGAATTTGTATCAATTTGTTTTTTTAGGCTAGAGCATATTGATGAAAGTTCTTTCAGTTGAAAATCTCTGCCAATAGCTCTGGCAATATTGTACCAGCCTGATTGTTTTAGAAAAGATTGGATAGTGGGAGGAAGTTTATTATCAATATATGATTTTAAATAGTTTGATTCTAGAAAATGAAATAATTTGCTGGGAGAAATCTTTGCTTGTTTAAAGGTCAGAATTAGATCAAGAGCTTGTTCAATTAAATAAATTAAGGGTGATGAATTAAGTGGCTCTTTATAATTGGATTGAATAGGAATACCGTAGGAGTCAAAGATGTTTTTGATTTGAGATAGTTCTTTGGCTGGATCCATAGTGAAAATAGCAAAGTCATCTAATGGGATATTTTCTTGGGTAATTTTATAAATGGTACTTGCTGCGCAATGTATTTCATCTTCCCAAGATGGAGTTGAGACCGTTTGATAGTTAGGAGAGGTTGGAGGTAATTGTAATAAATCTTCTTGAAAAGATTTATTAACATAAATATCTTTTAAAAAATTAATTCCATTATCTTGCGATGAATTAACTGGTATTTTGTTCTTATCGGGAGTGATTATACAGACTTCAATTAATTGGGAAAGTAGCCGCAGAATTTCAAAAAAGTTTAGTGAAAAGGACCAATCATATAAATAAATACGCTTAGGGAATTTTTTTTGTTTTATAGGGCTTTTTATAATTTGAGGATCAATTACTTCCTGGTTAAGAGCTTCTCTGATTTCATTATATCTAATTATAGAGGTGGTCCTCTGGCGCAAAGATTTATGTTCAATGTAGGGGTGGGGCATAGTTAAGTTATCAATAAATTGATAATAACTTTGGTAAATACATTTAAAGTCATCAAAACAAGGATTGGAAAGGGTAATGCGATCCAGATCCTCTGGGGTAATTAAATTATTTTCAAATGATTGGATGGTACTTAAAAGCTGTCTAAACAGGCCCTTTTTATCTAAAATGGTATGGAACACTTTAAGTAAATTGTCTTTATTCGCTTGGTGCAGGAGGATTTCAACCAGATCTTTTTGGAACAGTTTGCTAAAAGTATTTTGTGATATATGAAAATGGCGCCCCAGATCATTTAAAAAAGCATCTCGAGTTTGAATGAGTGAGCCAGAAAAGCCAGGAACTGGCAACATAGATAATAATCGTTGAGTAAGAAGGTGTTTTTCTTGGAAGGTAGGTACGATAATAATGGGAGGATCATTATTTAAAGAGGGAGTTAGTTGCGTCCAGAAGGATGGATATTGATCATGCGTTGTTTGGTAATCAATAAATGGATTGCCGTATAGGAATTCAAGGCTCATGGATAACTCATTGATAGATCGTGGATAAAGATATCAAATAAGAATTAACACAGTTTACTAGTTACTAGCTAAAGGTTATATCTGCTATTATGAGGTTTGACAACTATTTTTATGGATCTTCTTATGGTCCAGATTCTTTATTAAGTGTTATAAGGGATTGTTATTGTTGCGTGTATGCCTTTGATTGTTTTATGGATGTCATATCATTTTAGTTTTTAATAAAATAAGACGATATAAATATTATAAGAATAGTTTGGTAAATATAAAAACTTCTTTAATGTAAATTGTACGCTGGAAACTGTGGGAAAATTTATTTTAATGCTAAATTTACAATTACTTAAATGAGTTTTTAGTACCGAAATGTATCATCAATTCAATATCAATTTGTTAGATGAATTTTCCCACAGTTTCCAGCGTACAATTCAAGTTTGATACGATGAAATTTTTTAAACTGATTATAATATGTATAATATCACTAAGTTCTATCTTTTTTATTCGTTGTGAAGACGAACCAAGCATTGTTCATTCAAGTGGTATTAATAAAGATGCTTCTTCGCAAACGGACAGAAAGGGAAAATCAGGACGTTTTAAAGTAAAATCGGCCAAAGCGTTTAAAAATAGGGTAGGAAAAAGGATATATACCGCTACCTACAGTCTTGCTGATGAAAGGGAAACGACACCTCAACTAAATTTAGTAGAACCGGTGGATTCATCAAAGAACCTAATAGAAACTATCAAATCTTTTATTGCCAATCTGATCAGTGATTTAGATTATGATAATGATCCGATTTTAAAACAAATTGAGTGGTCAGACGGTTACAAATACAATCCTCTAGCACCTTATCCATTTGAAATGGCTGGTGTTAATAAACTTTTTAAACCCTGTGTTAATAAGGAAACATTTGATAGTGATTATGCTTATACTTTAGAAGATTCTCAAAACTACTCATGGATTATAGCTCAGGCAACAACGATCAATATGGGCGAATCAGATCCAGCCAGAAATACCTTTGGTAACATAGGGTGTCCTTCAGATCTGGAAGAATCACAGCAAAACCTAGAAGCTGGTTGTAATGAACCTATCTTCGATGGCAAATGTTATCATAAGGTCCGAGGAGTAAGTGATTGGGAAATAGATAAAATGCTAAATAATCGTAGACGTGCCCTAATGGCCAATGATCCGGACGGTGGTTTGTTATATATGTCGATTAAAAATCCTGATGATGGAGAAATTTATACCGTAAGGGTTATGCATAATTTACATGAAAGTCATATATTAGGGGATGGTGATACTATACCGCCTAATCATTTTACTTTCCCTATTCCTTTTTGTCCCGAGTTAGGTACTTATTACCAGTATAATGTTTGTAATGTTCCCAGGGCTCGACATAATAGTTTTGGCCGTGATAATGAGGGCGATCCTAACGCTATTCCCCATTGTTTTCCAGAGGAACTTTCTGATGATGATATCAAAGAGGAGGTAGCTCGATGGATCGTTAGTGATATTAGAGCAGGGAATTCAAGAGTGGGAAATGTAGAAGAACCTTGTGGAGGTGAAGAATTCCAATGGCTCACTAAAACAGAATTTTATCTTGATGCTACAAATAGCACTTATCTTGATGAGGGAAACAATTTTAATATCGGCGATATTTGTGGTTCTGATGGGAAAAGAGGTCTTCGTAAACTGAAAAAAAGTATAATTAAATTTCGATACACCAATGCTCAAGAGGAAAATGATCCAGACAGTGAGAAAAATGGATTAGTACTTTATTTTGACACTAATCCTGATCCGGAACATTGGTTTCATTGTGGATGGAAGGATGAGAATGGTGATCTTCTAGAAAATGATTATCGAATGAAACCCGCAGCCTTAACTGACAATGACTATTCTTGTTTAACTTCTGATGAAGAAGATAGTTTAAAAACAAATGTTATCCATCTAAAATATACCCCTCTAGTTATTAATATAAACCATGAAGCTGGAGTTAATTTATTAGGTTTGGATTCTGACATTAGTTTTGTTGGACTTCCTTTTAGTCAAAAAATTGCTTCTCGAAATAGTGAATACGATCTTTATATTGATGGTAATATAGTCACCACTTCCTTTGTACAAACAGGTTGGATAGATGGCTCCGAAGGAGATGCCCTTTTGGTTCAGGACCTAAATCAAAATGGTCAGGTTGATAGTAGTTTTGAGCTGTTTGGTTCTGGCACCGTGATGGAGAAATCCCAGAATTGGGGTAGATTCGGTAGTTATAAAACAGAGTCTTTTGCTTCCAATGGCTTTATTGCTTTAGCTCAATACGATGAAAATGACGATTTAATTATTGATGAAGAGGATAGTGTCTGGGAGAATCTAATGTTTTGGCAGGATGGTAAAGATGACACTGCTAACGGATTAGTGGACGAGGGAGAATTGTTGTCATTAGATGATCTAGGAATTATTAGTTTTAATATTAAAATTATAATGGAAGTGGATGAAGGTGATCAATTTGGCAATAGGACAAAGTATCGTAGTAGCTATACCTATATGAAAGGCGATGAAGAACATAAAAATATCATTCATGACGTATATTTTGTTTATAAACCTTACTCCAGAGAAGAAAGAACCAATTTTTATCAAGATCAACTAAATAATCGACAGGGAGAGTAAAAAGGAGAGTAATAGGAGGTTATAATGTTTAAGATAGTTGTTAATTTTGTCATAATATCCATTACATTTATTTTTATCCTTATCTTTATATCTAACGGGATAATATATGGAGACTCGTTTCCAGTGTGTTCAGGGGCTCCTACTTGTAATAAAGAAGCTGATTTGGGGAAGAGTAAAATTAGTCCTGTTGATACTGAATGTATGATATTTTGCCTATATAACGATGTAGAGGGCTATTATTGGGGCGAAGTGGGATGTAAAGAAAAATGTCCTTCAAGGTTTGCTTATATAGGAGGTAAAGTTAACAAGTCTCAAGCGCGAAAAGCATGTTCAGATAAAGGTAATTTGTGGAGTTTAGCATATGTTGATAGTGCAGCTGAAGCAATTGATATGTGGGATTTTTTAAAAGGCGATTCTTCATACAATTGTTCGGTTTGGATTGAAAATAGTTGTTCAGATATAATGATTCATAGGACTGAGTTACAAATTGGACTTGATTGTTCAGCTCCAGATATTGTCTTGACAATCGCCTCGGGATGCGATGGTGGAGGTGGTTGCATGTTTGGTGATACATTTGGTAATACCACTGGACATTATTGTTCTTTTTGTGAGTGTAATGAACAACCGTAACTTGGGTTTCAATTGAAGTTATTTTATTTTTCAATTGAAATCATTTTAATTGTTAATAGTTAAAAGATTTTAAATATTTTCCAGTGTATGAGTTAGAGTGATTTTGAAGCTGATTAGGAGTGCCAGTTGTTACAATTTCCCCTCCTAATGAACCTCCTTCAGGCCCGAGGTCGATAATATAATCCGAGGACCTAATTACATGTAGATTGTGCTCAATGACGCACAAAGTGTTTCCTTTATTGCGTAATTTCCAAAGTACCTCGATTAATTTTTTAATATCATCAAAATGAAGACCGGTGGTGGGTTCATCAAGTATATATAATGTTTTACCAGTATCACGTTTTACTAATTCACGGGATAGTTTGATGCGTTGGGCCTCTCCTCCAGACAAAGTAGTTGCTGATTGACCCAGAGTAATATAACCGAGGCCAACTTCCTTAAGAACTGACAAGCGATTTCTCAGCGAAGGTATATGGGTAAAAAAATCATAGGCTTCGTCGATGGTCATAGCTAAGACTTCGGATATGTTTTTTCCTTTGTAGTAAATTTCAAGGGTTTCGGGGTTGTATCGTTTGCCTTTGCAGTCAGGACATTTAACATAAACGTCTGGCATAAAATGCATTTCAATTCGAATAATACCATCCCCAGAACAACTTTCACAGCGTCCACCCTTTACATTAAAAGAAAAACGACCGGGTTTATAACCGCGGACCTTGGATTCGGGTAATTTGGAAAACAGTTCCCTAATGGTTCCATATATTCCGGTGTAAGTAACGGGATTGGATCGTGGGGTGCGCCCGATGGGAGCTTGGTCGATATGAATTACTTTGTCAATATGTTGAATTCCGTTGACACCGGAGACATGCTGATATTGATTCTTGGCTTTTTTTACTAAATTTGTGAGTACTGTATTATATAGTAGATCCATTACCAAGGTACTTTTCCCAGAGCCTGACACACCGGTAACGCAAGTGAATAAACCAATGGGAAACGAAACATCTATATCTTTCAAATTGTGTTTACTACACGTTTTGAGTGTCAGAAATTTAGTTGGATCTGATTGGTCACTATGTGAGGAAGGTATTGATAATGCTTTTGATAGGTATTGACCGGTAATACTGTTGGGGTTTTCAGTAATATCTTTAGGGGTTCCGGTAGCTACAATTTTACCACCTTGTTTACCGGCTTTGGGACCCAAATCAACAATATGATCGGCAGTTAGAATTGTTTCCTCATCGTGTTCGACAACCAGGATAGTGTTGCCTATATCTCGTAAGTTTTTTAAGGTTTGAATTAGTTTACTATTATCTCGGGGATGGAGTCCGATACTTGGTTCATCCAGTACGTAAATAACTCCACTCAGTGCCGATCCAATCTGCGTTGCTAGACGGATTCGCTGGGATTCTCCTCCAGAAAGAGTGTTTCCAGCCCTGGACAGTGATAAGTATCCTACTCCTACATTAGCAAGAAAGCTGAGTCTACTTTGGATTTCCTTGATAATTTTGTGAGCTATTTCCTGCTCGTTGCCAGATAGGTTGAGGTTTTGAAAGAATTTTAAAAGTTTATTTATGGTTAGATCGCAAAGTTGAGAAATTGATTGTGAAGTAGAATTGTTATGTAATTTTATATTTCGGGCAATGATGTTGAGCCGCTGACCATCGCATACAGGACATGTTTTGCGAATCATGTATTTATGTAGATGTTCTATTCCTTTTTCTTGCATGTAAAGTCGGTTCAATCGGTTAATCACTCCTTCAAAGGTCCGACGATAAGTATAGTCAGAGTTCTCATGAGAGTAAGTAAAGGGTATTTCAGTATTCTTGGAGCCATAGAAAATAATTTCCTGGTGTTTTTTACTCAGTTGAGTGAAAGGAGTATCAAGGCTGAATTCATAATATCTAGCTACACTTTCGAGTCGATGGTAGTACCATCCTTCGGTTGAGGACATGCCGTGGGCGTTTAATGCTCCTTCAGATAGGGATAGGGAAGGATCGGGAATAATTAAATGTTCAGCAAATTGTTCTTGATAACCCAATCCAGAACATTTATCGCATGCTCCGTGGGGAGTGTTAAAGCTAAAGAGGCGAGGTTCAATTTCTTCAATAGTTACATTACAATCAATACATCCCAGATTAGTATTATAGAGATGAGAAGAGTTATCAGAATTGTTTTCGATATTAACTAAACCACCGGAAAGTTTTGTGGCTAATTCGACCGCATCCGCGACTCGCCTTTTGATATCGTCCTTGATGACTATTCTATCTAGATAAATTTCGATGGTGTGTCGTTTATGTTTTTCAAGTTCAGGGGGCGATTCAAGGCGATATACCTCTCCGTCGATTCTGATCCTACTATATCCTTGTCTTTGATAATTTTTTAATAGGGCAGAGTATTCACCTTTTTTACCTCTGATCAAAGGAGAAAGAATGCTTATCTTAGTTTGTGAAGGTAGTTGGAGTATTTGGTCAATTATTTGACTGTTGGTAAAGGATCTTACTTTTTTCCCACAACGGAAGCAGTAGGGGACACCTATTCTAGCAAATAACAAACGTAGATAATCATATATTTCAGTTATGGTTCCTACTGTAGATCGAGGATTGCGAGTAGCGGTTTTTTGTTCAATAGAAATGGCGGGTGATAAACCATCAATGGCTTCAACGTCTGGTTTATCCATAATATCCAGAAACTGTCGGGCATAAGATGATAGAGATTCGACATATCTGCGGTGACATTCTGCATAAATAGTATCGAAGGCTAAAGATGATTTTCCTGAGCCTGAAGGACCGGTAATAACGGTAATTTTCTCTTTGGGGATTTGCAGAGAAATAGATTGCAGATTGTGTTCTTTAGCATTTTTAATATTGATATGGTTTAATTTCATTTTAGTTACCTTCTTAATCTTAATTTCAATTAAGTTACTTTACTTAATTTATATAATTCACTTTAGTTATCTTCCGCTAAAGTATTGAAATTACATTCCGATACTATAACTAACAAACGGAATTTATCTTTATATCATTAAAAATTAGAGGGTCAAAATGTTAAATAGTATGGATTCAGCATTATTACATGAAAGAGTGCGTAACTTCTTTGATGCTGAAAAAACGGTTGCTAATAACAAAGAATCTACTTATGGCAGACTACCTCAGATTAATACCTTTCAAAAGAGGATGATGAAATTATCTAAAAAGGATTTTGAGGAAGTGATAAGATCCATTGACGGTATATTGGTTGCCTATGAGAAGAAGTTATCAGATGAACAGAGAAAGAGGGATGAAGAGAATTTAGATGGTGAAAAAGTGAATTATCAAACTACCCAAGTGATATCATCTGGTAAGGGAGAAGAAATCAAAGCTATTTAAAGGAGTAGCTGATGTTAGCTAAAATACTAATAATTATAACCCTCCTTTTTGTTGTAGATGCATGTAAATTTCGCGGTGAAATAGGTAAACAGACCAAGCCTGGTCAATCGGTTGATAAGACCAAAGTACAAATGTCTTTAGTGGCTGTTAGCGTTGATAAAAAAGGGCAGAATAAGAATATAATTCATCAGGTTGAGTGTAAAGGAGCTATTGGATGTTCTACGATAGAGGATCCTGCAGCTATAAAAGATGAAAATTTAGTCAATAATTTTGTTAAGGAACAGTTTTGTCGAAATGAGGAGTTGAAGAAGCGTTATTTACAATTAATTTTAGCAGCTACGGGACAATACAAATGTACCGCTATGGTTGATTATACAGGTAGTCCATACGTGGATAAACCGATTATTTCTTCTGTCCCGCCTTGGGAGCAAGATTCTCTCTATAGTGATTTTGGGGTTGATTATTGTTCTCAGTGGAACGAGACAGAAATTGAAGAGCCACAATCACAAGTGGGTAATCCAGTAATTTTTATCTATGGAGAGGAGAAGGATTTAGATGATCCTTCCGCTTTACCTTCCTTTAATAAGTTATACCTTACTCTTGATAAGGGTACTGGTAGATTGATTCGCTACAATTTTGAGCATTGGATTAGATATGCAGCTGGTCAAAATGAAAAGATGAAAGAAAGCAAGTACTTGTCTCATGATTGTGAGTATATCTCCAAATCTGCTCAAACTAACTAATATTACCTCATTAATTGTTTATATATGTTCGTATCTAAGTGTTTATATGTATATTTCTTATAAGAAATAATTTGGAATATCAACTAGTTAAAAGTATGAAATTTCATGATTATCTTGCTCAAACATACTAGATATGTGAAATTGTCAATAAATTATATATTTAAGTAAAATTTTTATAAAATTATTGAAAAATATATTGAAAAAATATATAAATCTTACCTAGGAGCATGGGGAGAGTTCGCTAGAAAAGGTTGTAAAAAAACCTTGTAAAATCAGCATGTTAGTTTGAAATAGAACTTCAATAAATTCTGGATTTTTAATTTACTTTATACTGTTGCTGTGTTAGTCTTCTCAATGCGGGATAAATTTAGGGATTTCTTAAAAAAAACAATAGGGATGTTGTAGGGGGAGCAAATGGTGTATAAATATGTTCTTTTGATGTGCATGCTTGTGTGTTTTGTTTGTTTGTCTTGTGCTAGTACTGATAGGAAAAAAGGTGATGCTGATGAGGAGGATAAAAGCAAAATTACCTTAAGAGATGATGCAGGTGATGATGGTAAGAAAGATAGCAAGAAAGAGGAAGAAGATGATGAGGATGAAAATGGTAATCTGGTGGAATATGACACTAGTGGAGGTGACGAAAGTAATGAAGATACTGGTGCTGTAGCTGAAAGGGTAGATGGAGTAGGTGGAGGAGAAAACAATGATCCTGATAGCGCCAATGGAGAGGGCACCAGTGGAGGAAATGCTTCAACAATTGAGGGAAAAACGTACACTTATTGTAATGATACCGCTAACCTGACTGAAGAAGTAAAACGAACAGTTGCCATTATCAAAGAAGTTGCTGAGAGGTCCGATTGTAACGAGGCCTTCAAACTTTTAGCGGATACTGTTGAGTTAGATCTTAGAGAAAAAGAAATTGTTGATATTACACCTCTTTTGGTTGCTACCAAGTTAGAAAAATTAAAATTAAATAAGAATAAGATTGTAGATGTCGCTGTTTTGGGTCAATTAACTAATCTAAATAGTTTGGATTTAAGTGATAATGCGATAGAAGTCCTCCCATTATCCTTGAAGAATCTAAAAGACAACCTGGTAAAATTGAAATTAGGTAAGAATAAAATTGATGATATTTCGCTCTTGGCTGATTTGGTCAATTTAGAAGAACTTAATCTCAAGAGTGTGAAATTTAATAGAATCGCGCCTATTACTGAACTGACTAAATTAACAAAACTAAACGTTAGTAAAAATAAACTAAGGGATCAAGATATTTCTTCCTTATCTAAATTAGTGGATCTAAAAGAATTAAATGTTAAGAAAAATAAAATAACTGATGTTGAATTATTTGCACCCTTTACATTGTTAGAGGAACTAGATTTAAGTGATAATGAAATTGAAGATGTATCTAATTTCCCTAAAACCTTAACTAACTTAAGGGTATTAAATCTAAGTGATAACAATATATCTAATGTAGTTTCCTTAGTTGATATTACAAGTTTGGAAGAGTTTATTATGGACGGAACTCTGCTTGATAAGGGAGAAGTAGTCAAGACACCAAAAAATTGTCCAACTAATGGTAATTCAGTTGTGCATGAATTTTGTTTAAGAGAACCTAATTTTAATTCAAGACGTATGATTTTTGACTCTCAAGGTGCTTAATTAGTAGCATCTTAGATGTGTGTGAATATTAGTATTTCAGATGTGGATTATTTACATTCCAGATGCATGATTTATAGCTTTCAGAGTAGGTAAAGAGTGGGTAAAGAGGGTAGATAAAATAGAATTAGGTAAATAGAGAGTAGATTAATTTTGATTCTAAGGATAAGGAAAAGATTATGTTTGAGATTCTAGAAGCCAGGTTCTTAGCGGAACAAATAAAGTTGTTTGTCCTTAAAGCTGAACGAATTGCCAAAAAAAGAAAAGCTGGACAGTTTGTTATTTTGCGTTTGGATGAAACCGGAGAAAGAATTCCTCTTACTATTGCTGATTCTGATATTAATAAAGGTACAATAACTATCATAGTTCAAGGAATAGGCAAAACTACCCGTCAATTAAATCTTTTGGAGGCCGGGGATAAAATTTTAGATTTGGTTGGACCACTTGGTAAACCGTCCCATATTGAGAATTTTGGTACAGCGGTTAGTATTGGTGGAGGAGTTGGTACAGCTATCGCTTTTCCAACCGCAAAAGCTTTAAAGGAAGCTGGTAATCATGTTATTACCATCAATGGAGCCCGCAATAAAGATTTCGTTATTCTGGAAGATGAAATGAAAGCAGTAAGTGATGAAGCCTATGTTACTACCGATGATGGGTCCTATGGATTCCATGGATTTGTAACCGATTTATTAAAAGATTTAATTGAAAAAGGTAAAAAACTTGATTTAGTTTTGGCCATTGGCCCTATTCCCATGATGAAGGCTGTAGCAGAGGTAACTCGTCCATATAAAATAAAAACGATAGTAAGTCTTAACCCTATTATGGTTGATGGAACGGGTATGTGTGGAGGTTGTAGGGTTCTGGTTGATGGAAAATCACAATTTGCCTGTGTTGATGGGCCTGAATTTGACGCTCATTTAGTCGATTTTACCAATTTGATTCAAAGAAATTCTTTATATAGAGATAGTGAAATAGAAGCGTTAGAAAAGTTTAAACATCAATGTAAATTAAATGCTATATGAGTAAATTAAATGCTATATGAGTAAATTAGATGCTATGTAATTTAATTAGATGCTGGTTAGGAAATAGCAAGAGTCCAAAATCGAGGTGGTAGCAAAATATGATTGAACATTTACCTAATAAAGAAAAGATGAAAATTGCTCGTCATCCCATGCCTGAGCAGGATGCCAGAGCTAGAAGAAATAATTTTGAAGAAGTTGCTCTTGGTTATACCCGGGAACAGGCTATAAACGAAGCTCAACGATGTATACAATGTAAGAACCCTTTATGTATTGATGGATGTCCAGTATTGATTAAGATACCGGAATTCATTAACTTGATTGTTGAAGAAAAATTTCACGAAGCTTTATTGAAAATCAAAGAAGATAATGCTTTGCCAGCGATCTGTGGTCGAGTATGTCCGCAAGAAACCCAATGTGAAGAAAAATGTATAGTAGGTAAAAAAAATGATCCAGTAGCAATTGGACGATTAGAAAGGTTTGTAGCTGATTATGACTTTGCTAATCCATCTACATCATCATCTGCATTATCATCTGCATTATCATCTGCATTATCATCTGCATTATCATCTGATCAATCCAAAATTGCTTCTTTTAAATCTAATGTTAAACGAGTAGCCGTGGTTGGTAGTGGGCCAGCAGGTTTGGCTTGTGCTGGAGACTTAAATAATTGGGGATATGAGGTTACTGTTTTTGAAGCTTTACATGAGCTAGGAGGAGTTTTGGTTTATGGAATTCCTGAATTTAGGTTGCCTAAGGCCATTGTTAAAAAGGAAGTAAATTTCTTACGAGAAAAAGGAGTTGTATTCCAAACTAATACAGTGATTGGCCAAACTATTACGATAGATGAACTAATGACAGAAGAAAGATTTGATGCTGTATTTATAGGTGTTGGAGCTGGTCTTCCATGGTTCATGAATATTCCTGGAGAAAACTTGGCTGGAGTTTATTCAGCTAACGAGTTTTTAACTCGACTTAACTTAATGAAGGCTAATATAACAGAATATGATTCTCCTGTAATGTCATGTGTGGGTAAAAATGTAGCTGTAGTTGGTGGAGGTAACACCGCCATGGATGCGGTGAGAACTTCCTTGCGATTAGGTACCAATAATTCGTATTTAATATATAGAAGATCAGAAGCTGAAATGCCGGCACGCCTTGAAGAAATCCACCATGCCAAGGAAGAAGGAGTTGAGTTTATGACCCTTAATAATCCCGTTGAGTTATATGGTGATGAAAATGGGCGATTAAAAAGAATGAAATGTATTAAGATGGAACTGGGAGAACCTGATGATTCAGGTCGGAGACGTCCAGTACCAGTTAAGGGCAGCGAGTATATATTGGATGTTGATATCGTAATTATGGCAATTGGAAATGGTTCTAGTCCTTTAATTCAAAACACTACTGAAGGAATTGATTTTAACAAATGGGGTAATATTATCGTAAATCCCGAAACGATGAGAACTTCAAAACCTGGGGTTTACGCTGGAGGAGACATTATTAGCGGTGGAGCCACTGTTATTTTAGCTATGGGTAACGGTCGGGAAGCTGCTAAAGCGATTCATGAGTTTCTATCCTAAATATCCTATAAATTAGTACCAAATGTACCAACTATCTGCGCCGTCTATTTTATACGCCTCGGGTAAGCTGTCGTTATATTCCATTATATCAATGATTTCAACTTGACCATTTTCGGAAACAACTAACCAGAAAAACTCAAAAATCATACCGGTTCCTTCCCTAATCATGTATGATTTTAGATGATTTTGTCCTTTATATACATTTATGACAATTTCAGATTTCCCTAGCGCTTGATTAAGATCCGTTTCAGAATAATTATGAACGTAATATTTGTATGTTCCTACTCTGAGTCTTGCCTCATTGTATCCCAGAGTAATTGTTTCTGGGCCGCTCCAAGTGGTATCATCAACATCTAAATAAGCTCCATAATAATTTCTTCTTACCTTTCGATAAAACAAGGGTTCTTCAACTCCGGGAATTAGTAAATATGAATCAACATCCCGAACAGCACCTATCTTATATGATGTCCAATTTAACACAATACGGTATTCTTCGTTTTCCATGATGGGACTTAGAGAAATATTTTTTCTTACTTCCTGCGATGGTGAGATTATTACCTCTTGATTGAGGGTTGAGATATAACCATCTTTGATGAAGTCTAAATAGTAAATTCCCGGCGGAATTAATCCTGTATCGTATTCTCCTTGTTGATTGGTTTGTAAATTGTTTATGTATGATGCAAACCTACTTTCTTTTATTCTCACTGTTACATCAGCAATAGGAGCATCATTCTCTAGAGCTGAGCTAACTTCACCGCTAATTCTACCATCGACATTTGGCTTAGGTCTTACTGTTACATCAATTTTACAAGTCTTTTCTCCCCATTTACTTTTTATGGTTGTTATATAGGAGGTGGTAGTTGGTGGACTTACCATCTTGAGGTCACCTGAAGTGTTAATATTTTCCTCTCCTAATCGAGCATCATCAACTTTTCCATTTATTTCTATATTTATAGTAGAGGTTTCTCCCTCAAAAATCTGTGATGGTTCAGCAGTCATTTGACAGGTTGGTTCGTTTACTAATGTTACGATTGCTTGGCAAGTTCTCTTCCCAAATTCACCGGTTATTTCTCCTTGATAAGTAGTACCATTGGTAGGTTCAATTATGATATTTCCTCCGTTAACATCGATTTTATTGCCGTTCAAAAGAGCCGTTTCAATGGGTCCATCAGACTGAGTTTGCATTTTAAGATTAACATGATCTCCTAGTAGAATTTCTGATGGTGTCGCAGTTAAGGTACACTGAGCATCTGGTATTACTTCAATATCAATTGAGCATGTTTTTCGACCAAAAGCTGTTTCGATAAATCCTTCATATGTTGTGTTTTCTGTTGGGTTAATTGTGATTTCTTGTCCGTTTTTAATAGGCAGTCCATTAAAACTAGCTTTGTTTATTTCTCCGGTTGTTTTCATCTTGATGATAGATGATTCACCTTCTACAAGTTTTTTGGAACTAGCTGACAAGGTGCACGTACTTTCTGGTAATAGATTAATTTTGGTTGTGCATGTTTTGGTACCAAAATATCCTTTAACAATACCATTATAAGTCATGTTCTCAGTTGGAGTTACTTCAATTTCCCCACCGTTTTTATTAATCGATTGACCCTCAAAGCTAGCGTTTTCAACATCTCCCAAAACTTTCATTTTTATTTTAGTAGTACCACCCATTTCTAGGTTTTCTTTTTCAGGAATTAATTGGCACTCAGGTTTAATCATTTGCTGTTCGAATTTACTGGGTTCATTACATTTAGTAATCCAGATGCTAATCAAGAAAAAAATCATAAAGACAGGTAACTTACAATATTTCTTGGACCTAACTGCTTGATATGTTTTCATATATTAAATATCCGACATAGTTGATATAAAAAAGTACACAAAGTACTTATCGGTGTATTGTAAATTTAAATAAATAAATTAATTAAATCTTCAAAAGACGATTTATAATCATTGTCTTATAGATATAACTAAACTTATGATTAAGAATTGCCTAAAATATTTTAGGCAAATAATCGGCGATGGCGATAAAGCTTATTACATTGGGAGGTTAATTAAGATCAATTAACGGATCAATTTAAAGAATCAATAAAAAATTCTATTAAAATCAGTTAAATGATAGAGCCCATTGGTTCACGATCCATAATTCGACTATCTATTTCAGTTTGGAGATTTTGCTCGAATTCGCTAAAGGGAATGGTTTTTTGTTCTTGTTGACCATATCGACGGATGGTTACTTGCTCGTTTTCCATCTCTTTGTTGCCAATAATTAATATGATTGGGATCTTTCGGGTAGTATTGTTTCGTATTTTCTTATTCAAACTATTATTGGAAGTATCCACCTCAACCCTTCTATTACTTTGATGAAGTTTTTGGGCCAATTTTTTACTATATTCAATACATGTATCATTAATGGGAACTATACAAACTTGTACCGGTGAGCACCATATAGGAAAAGCACCACCATAATATTCAATTAGAAAACTGATAAATCTTTCATGAGTGGAAAGGGGCGCTCGGTGAATTATAATAGGTTGTTTCTCTGTCCCATCTTCAGCTATATAAGTTAGATCAAAGTTTTGGGGACTTAAAAAATCAACTTGGATTGTGGAGACCGTTTCTTCTCTACCCATCAAGTTTTTGAATTGGACGTCGATCTTGGGACCATAAAAGGCTGCTTCTCCATCACCCATTTCATAAGGAAGGTTCAGATCATTCATTACCTTGGTCAGTAGTTTTTCTCCTCTATCCCAACGAGAAGGATCCCCTTTAAATTTGTCTTGGTTCTCCTCACCTCGAATAGACAGTCTGAAGGTATATTCTTTTAATTTAAAAGTGTTGTAAAACTCCTGATACATTTGCATTATGTTAGTGAACTCTTTCTCAAAATCTTCTTCGCGTAGATAAATATGAGCATCGTTCATTGACATGCATCGAACCCTTATTAGTCCAGATAATTCTCCAGATTGCTCGAATCGATAACAAGTTCCGTACTCAGCCAATCTGAGTGGTAGGTCCCTATAACTACGAATACGGCAGTCATATATGAGATGGTGGTGTGGGCAATTCATTGGTTTTAAATAATATACTTCTTCTGATTCACTTTCTGACTCACCTTTTGACTTATTTTTTGACTTATCTTCTGACTCACCTACTAATTGGCCAGATGATTCATATACTGACTCACCTACTGACTCATTTATTGAAAGTTTTAGAGGAGGGAACATGGACTCTTGATATGATGGTAAGTGCTGGGACCGAAGATACAGTTCCTTCTTAGTAATATGGGGAGTATGTACACGTTGGTATCCATGTTTGAATTCCATTTCTTTAGCGTACTTTTCAATTTCATCTCTAATTACGGCGCCATTGGGTAACCAAAGGGGTAGTCCTTTGCCGACTATTTCATCAATATGATAAATATCAAGCTCTTTACCAAGTTTTCTGTGATCGTTTTTTTCTGCTAGTTCTCGTCTTTTAAGGAAATCTTGCAGTTCTTCCGAGGATTGGAACGCTAAACCATAAATACGAGTTAACATTTGCCGTTTTTCATCTCCCAACCAGTAGGCCCCAGCGACACGATCCAATTTGAAAGCTTTGGGTGGTAGTTGTCCAGTATGTTCAACATGAGGCCCTTCACAAAGATCCAGAAAAGGACCACTTTGGTAAAAAGAAAACTTCTCTATGCCTCGGCTACCCAGGTTATCAATATTTTCCTTTTTAAGAGGTTCCTTACTTGGCATGGAAGCTAGTTTATCAAGAGCGCCTTGTATATCGTATTCCAGATATTCAAAGGATTGTTTTCTACCTATAATCTTTTTCATTCGTTTTTCAATATCTTTAAGATCGGTCGTGGTTATTGTTTGGTCTCCCAGATCGAAATCATAATAGAAACCAGAATCAGTAGGGGGACCGAAACCAAGAATTACTTTGGGATATTTCTCTTGTACCGCTTGAGCCATTATATGGGCCAATGAATGGCGTATCTTGTATAATTCCGGGTTGTCATTAACTTCCATAGTATTATTACCTCTTTAACATTTTACTTTAAGCATCCAATCAAATAACAATGATATGCCATTTAAATGAATAAAAATAAAGAAATTTTTATATTGATAATGCTTAAATTGTGGTACGCATTTTAAGATATCCCTTGATATATTTAAATGGAGATCCTTATTCTATTGGTTTGTTGATTTCTATCCTGAAACGCCAAGATATGATTGACCAACTAATTGTTAGACAGGGCCGTCGTTTTGTTTTAAGTCGTTTAGCTAATGTATTTGAAGAATGGAAAGAACAAGAACGTTCTGTCACTCGAAAGGAAGATAATCTTTGGACCGTTGGCAAACCTACCGCTTCTTTTTGGGTATATGATCATCATAAGAAATTTCCAGAACGTTGGAGAGAATGGTTTACTTTAACTGAAGATGGAAGTCGGGTAGGTAATTTACGTTCGTTAAATGCTGAAGAAGATTTAGCAATTTTTTTTGGAGAAGTAATTATTTGGTTTGATGATTATGTTAATGCTGGTATCAGGTCAGGTATGACTAATGAGCAAATTGCTCTGGTCATTTTTAAAAATATCAAGGATCAGACTAATGGAGTCTTATCAAACCTTGAATTAGTGGATGGTCTAATAGTAGAGATTTTAATTAGTAGACAACGGGTAGATCCTCGACCTAGAGCGGTATTTTTAACTATGATTAGAAATGGTTGATGAAACCACTCAACTTCTTTACAATTTTGTTAGACAAGTAATGAATCATTGGCATTCTGAAGGAAAAAGTATTCTTAGATTACCGGATGGAAGCTTATATCTAATCTCCTTAGGATCAAATTAAATTTTGCCAAAGTTGCTTAATCTTTCTATTATTGTGTTACTTAATATCAATATCATGATACCGAACATTATGATCAAGCATCCAAACCATATTTCTTTAGCTCGCTTATATTCTTTAAAGAAAATTATCCCACCAAACAGAGCCAGTACTATTTCTATTTGCTTTACGGCCTCAACATAGGCAGCAACAGTTAAAGATAATGCATAAGTAGTAAAAATCGTACTTGTAGCAGCAAAAAAACCCATTAATAAGAATTTGGAAAAATGGTTAGAGACATGTTTGATGTGGTGAGCTGATTTTTTGAGCATAATTGGGGTCATAAATAAAGACGCAAATAGGGCGTTGGTGAGTACCGGATAGTATATATCATTACTTAGAATGATTGTTTTTTTATAAAAGATAGTAACTGGTGCTAGTAAAATTCCAGCAATAAGAGCATATAGAAGACCTTTGTCTTTAAGGAGCATGGTAAAAGGGTAAATTAATGAAACGCGAGATTGTTTGATGTTTAAAAAATAGACTCCTAAAACTGTTATTAAAATACCTAATATTCCTAAAAAATTAATGTTTTCATTGAGAAAAAGGATTCCTAATATGACTAAGACCAAGACATTTATTTTCCATAAGGCTGTTGCGATTGATATATTGGTTAGTTTAAAGGCTTTGGAGAGAAAGAGAGTCGAAATTATAACCAAAAGACCAGCGAGAACAGCGTATAACCAATAATCAATATTAGTTGGAGGTATTCCATTATATAAGCATGGTATTAGTGCAAAAGGTAATAGAAAAGTGAATCGGCCCCATACATTTATATACTCATCTAAATTATGTCCAATATCTTTCATAATGATATTGCGCAATAGCTGAGTTAAGGCACTTAAAATTGCTAGAATCCACCACATGATTTGTTCCGAGATTACTAAAATATTCCTTTATATTTCTTTATACTTCTCTATACTTTTATACTTCTTTAAAGAAGACTATATATTATCTTTTTATAAACTATAAATAATGATTCCTTTATAAATCTTGGTATGGACGGGCACCAAGCTTCATGTATACCCCGTTTTTTATTGCTTGCCATTTCCAAATCATTGTTCCTATAAAGACATATAGCCAATTAGGTGTTATTGTTTTTGCCATCTCATCTATTGCTTCTTGTGAGATTAACTGATCCGAGTAAATGGCATTTGCGGTCAAATCAAGGGATTTAATTATGTTTCTGGCCATACCTTTAATCTTAATCAAAGGTTTTCCTTTTATAGCCTCCCCTCCCCCAAGGGCTAGGCCTCCGATCCATTTAAAATTTACTTCCTTAGCAAATTGACTACAAATTGCAAGGGCAGTCTTATTGTGATTTACTTCAGGAAAACCACAATTCACTATACACAAGAGCCTCTTTTTTGAAATATTTTTTTTTAATTGTCGATTCCTTTCTATAAGTTCCATGGTTTTGATAACTAGATAGGGTAAACTATCTACATAGAGTGGGAAAGCTATTACAACGATATCAGCATGCCTGATTGATCCTAATAGTTCTTCTTGACTCTTATCTGATTTAAGTGATTTATGAATAAATAATTTTTCTGTTTCAAACCCCTTATCATGGAGCTGTTCAAGGAGATAAGTCCCAAGTGATTCTGAGGTACTGTGATTTTGTTTTTTGGCACTTCCAACTAAAAGAAGGGCTCGTTTATTTGGATTCACTGTATTACCCCTATTTCTGTTAGATGTAATATTGATATACCTTTCGTAACGAGAAGGGCGCCCTCTTGGTTGA
>CAZJDM010000021.1:0-41459 GCA_964544765.1 uncultured bacterium | reverse complement strand
CGGCTACGCCTATACATTCGGCGTTGTTCCATTTTACTTTTAATCTCATCTCCTCGAAGTATAGTTTCAGATTGGTATAGAGTTTTTTGATGGGATGTGGCAGCAGTTCCAATCACTTTACTACCAGTGTCCATTCCAGCCGTGGTTTTCTGAGTGTAACCACTGGAACCGAATTTCAGCTTAATTGCAAAAGGGGTCCGCTGGTCCACTTTTGCCTGTCCCGCTTTTAAAAGTTTTCGTGCTTTAGTGGGACTACAAGGCATTAGTGGTTTACCGTTTCTGTTTTTAACAAAGACTAACATAAAGTCTCCCTCTGACAGAAAACAGAGTAATGCGTATCTGAATGAGTAAGGATCACATTCAGAATCCGACATCCTCTCGAAGAGTTAGAACAGGTTTTTAAACTATACACACTGCTGTTACCCTCACAGCTGTTTAATGCATAATCAGAGAGCCCAAGGCTGAGGTGGCACCCAGGGGTCTGTATGTGTTTCTCTGTTCTAACGGCTGCTAACATTTTTTCTCATCCTTTCTGTTAGCCTTCTGGTGAAGTAGGGCTTCCATGATTAATGCAGGAAGCCCAGCGATCTTTAGTCGCTGGGTTCTTCACATCTGGCTTTAACTACCATTTACTTTAAAGTATCTAAAACGTTATTGCATATATGCAGCGTTTCGGCGGGATTGCTGGTCAAATCTTTCCCTTTATGGTTTTTGGGCATATAAAGCGATTTGTTTTTACTCTTATTGTAGGTATGGTAACAATACCCATTACTGGAAATACTTTTCACCACTGCAAAACAATCTTCATAGTTTTCAAAGAGGTCTTTGGCTAATTGTTTTTCAGTCAAAGATCTTGGCATAAAGCCTGTTTGATCGTCTTTATCTACATAACGACAATAACCACGATTTGAGATACTATCAACTATTTGTTTACACTTTTCTATGTCTTCAAAAGGGTTGTCGGCCAATTCTTTTGAGTTGCCGTCTTTGGGCATGTAATGTCCCGTTTGGTCCTCAATATCGCATAGGGCTCCATCTTTTTTAATATTGGTATTTTTATTCTCATCTGGCTTGTGAACTAATTTTGGTTTGGAAGGATTCGCGTCCTTGATTTGTGTAAGAAAAGTTATACATGAAGTGATATTTGGATAAGGAAAATCACTGAGCCATTTTTGTTTTAAGTTCCTGGGAAAAAAACCCTTTTTGCCATTTCTAATTCCCATATAGCAATATCCATGCTCGGAAATTGAACTAATAACTTGATTGCATACTTCGCTACTTAAGTACATATTATTGGCAATCATTGAGCCGTGTAAACCATCTTTGGGGCGATATTTATCTTTATCCACACGATAACAATGGGCTCCTTCTACTTTAACTAGTCTGGAAACGCGGTCTTTTTTGGATACTATCTTTTCATCTTCCCCACATTGAACAAAATTAAAGATTAAAAAAAATGAAATAAAGAATTGTAATAAAATGAAATAAAGAATTGTAATAAAATGAAATAATTATATTTTTTGATCAAAACATCCCCCTCTCTCTCTAATAATTTACTTTATAGAATGTAAATAGTCAAACGTGATATGTAGATTTTGTCCCTTGCGTTAATATATTAACCCACTTTTTCTTGAGTGGTATCAACCTTGATTTTAAAAGGTTTCTTTGTAGCTACTTTTTCTAATTCAAGATAAACATTCCTTAGAGATTTGGGGTTAATTTTTTCAACGATAAATAGTCTAATGTCTTTTTCTGTTGCCCAATTCATATTGGTAAAATTGTCTCTAAATCTCTCCCATTTAATCACAGCTGAATGAGCAACATCACCAAATCGATTGCCAAATGACTTTAGGTCCATATTAAAGTAGTTTCTAATAAATTTAACTTCATTTCCTGTAAGTCTAGATGGTTTTGTCGCAAGGGCTTCCAGAACAGTTTCTTCAAATTTATTAAAATCAATATCAAGAATCCATTCCCCTCTGACTTGTTTGAAAGGTGCATTTATAATAATAACAGGAAAGCCAAAACCTAAATCTAGGTGAGATTTTTTTATTTTTTTGTTTGCCATAATTATTCCTCTATTTACTTAAATCAATGACTGTAATTATTAACATGGAATTTTCAAAAGAAACTATAACTCGAAGACTTCTTTTATCAATGGTTTTCCCTTTAATTGAATAATTCCATGAATTGTATGTCTCATCAAATAAATCTTTACTCTTTTCATGGTGACCATTGCTTAATATTTGTTTGACTTCCTGCCTAGTTACAGATCTCTCCTGTAGTCTTTGGTTTGCATGGCCAACGTAATGATAGTCACCTTCTTCGAGCCTGGATTTTATGACTTCTAACAAGTTTTTAATCTTCGGCGACTTTCTCATAAAAATAAATGTAACTCAGTTACATATAATTTGCAAGTACTTTCTTTGACAAAACATACCAAAATGCATCCCACAGGGTGCGTTATTATTAAAAAATAGCCCTCCTCTCCTTAAACGAGAAATTTAATTTGCCTACACAAATAGCATAAAATATTTTAATGTGTTTGTTGTGTGATATATGGTAAAGGTTGAACGAATATTAATAGTAAGTTAATCAATTATACGTAATGGTTATAGTAATATAGATATGAGTAAATAGATGTTGCGGATAGAAAATGTAAATAAAATATATTCCAACGGTATTTGTGCCTTGCAAGATATTAATTTCAAGGTAAATGAAGACGACTTTATTACCCTGATTGGTCTTAGCGGTTCAGGGAAAACTACCTTGATGAAAGCTATAGATGGTGTTTTATCCATTTCATCCGGGCGGATTTTTTTTAAGGAACAGGAGATTACCAGATTATCAGATAAAGATAAACGTAGACAAGGATCTCAGATAGCCATGATCTTTCAGGATTTTCATCTATTACCACGCACTAAAGTTATTACTAATGTATTGTCAGGAGCTTTAGGTCGAGTGAGTACCTTTTCTTCATTGTTTCATCGTTTTCCCGCTGATGAAGTGAAGAAAGCTCATCAATATTTGGATATGGTGGGGTTGATGGGTAGAGAGGATGATCGAATAGAGAGGTTAAGTGGTGGAGAGAGGCAGCGAGTGGCTATTGCCAGAGCATTAATGCAAAAACCCACAATGCTCTTAGCCGATGAACCGGTTTCCAATCTTGATCCGGTTACCGCGACTTCTATGCTTGAATATTTGGAAGTAATCAATAAGGAACTGGGTGTAACTATTATTTGTAGCCTTCATTTAACTTCTTTGGTTAAGCGATTTGCCAGTAAAGTAATAGCTCTGAAGAAAGGTAAAATGCTTTTTGAAGGATCCGCTGATCAGCTGGATGATAAATTTTTAAAATCTATTTTTGGAGAAAAAGCAGCTCATGGTCCGGCCATTTAAAGCCTTTATATTGGATGTAATATTTTGGAGTTACAGTAGTATAATCCTATACAAAATAATATTCCAAAAATTGATTCTGGAATTGCGCTATCCGTCATTTTTTTGGTCCGAACCATTAATAGCCAGCATAATCGGAACCTTTTTAGCTTTATTATTTTTTTATCTGCCCGATTGTTCGCTCGGAAAGCGTATTATGGGCCTGGTCAAACCTCAAACCAGAACTAATCGTCCATGGTTGATTGGTGGTTATTTCTTTACCCTGACCATGATTGCCAGTGTGTATTTTACTCAAATCTCTTTGGTTCAATTTTTTTCCAGAGAAGGTTTGGCTGGAGCCGGTCGAATTTTTAATGCTTTAATTGATCCTAATTTTGCCATTTTTGAAGATGCCTTACTGGAAGCTATTACTACCATATTTATGGCCTTTATGTCTACTATACTAGCCTTACCGGTAGCATTTGTTCTTAGTTTTGTGGCTAGTGGTTATTTTACCAAGAACAATTCATTTCTTTATGCTTGTCATTTCGTAATTAGATTTTTCCTAAATTTAACCAGGTCCATTGAACCATTGGTTTGGGCTATTATATTCTCGGTATGGGTAGGAATAGGTCCTTTTGCGGGAATGCTGGCCCTTGCTTTCCATTCTATTGCCGCCTTGGCTAAACTTTATTCGGAACAGATTGATAATATAGACCTAGGGCCGGTTGAGGCAACTGTATCGACAGGAGCTTCAACTATTCAGGTTGTTTGGTATGCCATCATACCTCAAATAATACTACCCTATCTTTCTTTTACTATCTATAGATGGGACATCAATGTGCGTATGGCTACGATTATTGGTTTAGTCGGTGGTGGTGGAATTGGGACCATGTTGATGCAATATCAAGGGCTTGCCAGATGGCACGAAGTAGGATTAATAATTCTTATCATAGCTATAATTGTCGGAATTATGGATTTCTTAAGCGCCAAATTGAGAGAAATTATCCTTTAAAATCAATAATATAAAAAATTATTTGGTATTACATTAATGAATTAATGGCAACCTACCGTTGAACGGTATATAATACTTGTATTAAAATTTTATAACTATTTATATTATTTTTGATTTTAATATAAAATCATATTAAATTTTTAACAGGTTTTGTGAGGAGGTAATATGAAAGGTCGGCTTTTTAACACAATAAAATGGTGTTTTATCTTAATTTTGTCGTTTGTCTTTCTTACGAATTGTGGAAAATTAGGAGATATGTTTGATAAGGCTGACGATACAGAAGCTGAACTTAAAGAAGTTGACATAGGAGGAGGAGGAACGGGTAGTATGTTCAACGTATCAGGAACCTTAAATTTAAGTAGTTCCACTATGATGATGTTGTTGGTCGCAAATGAAGATAACCCTGACGAAACCGCTACCTCCACTTCTAATAATAACAGTGATTGCGCAGATGCTACCATGATCTTAAAGGCCTCGTATGCGATGGAGTCAGAAGATATGGGTTGCTATAACTCCAATACAAAAGAATATAGTATTAAAGTTAAAATGGGACAAGCTTTCTTCCTAAATGGTTTTGATACCAATGGTCAACCTGTTTGTAGCTGGATGTTTACCGTTGAGGGTCAATCTTCATCTAGTTTCTTACCAATTGGAGATTTGAATCTAGGAGAAGCTACTTGCGGCGCTGATGGTCAAGTAAATATCAAAGAAGAATTAACCGAGGGTAAAGTTGATGGCAGTTGGAAGAAACGACTTTTAGAAGGAGACATCTCAGATGGGGTTAAAACAGCTCTTTTTGATAGTCTAGGTTTATCTCTTATTCCTTTAAGTCATATGTTTGGTGATGATAAAGGTGGACCTAACGAAGGCCCCGGTGGACCTGGGTTTGATGATGGACAAGGACCTCCTCCTGATGACGGTGGCTGTTATGATTGTGGTGGTCCAGACTGGTTTGCTACTCCTCAAAAATGTAGGGATCAAATGGGATATTCTATCCCTGATTGGCACGATCAGATGGGTGATTTTCAGGAAAATATGGAAAATATGAGACCCGAAGATTTTATGCCGACCCTTTATTTTAAGGAACATGAAGAAGAAGACGGTACAATGAGTTACTCTATTTCAGTTGAATCGAAAGATTGGGAAAGTGGTAAAACGGAATATGAAGTTATTAAGAATGTAAAATTGACTGGTGTTGATGATGATTTTACCTTTATTGGTGATAATCAAATTGATCCACGGGAAATCACTTTGGATGTTGCCAGTGAAATGATCAGAAAAATTATCGATAATACACCTAAAGATGATCAATTTAGTGATTTTGGCGGATTTTTTGGAGACCAAGGCGGTGATCAAGGCATGTGTGACCCCGCCTGGATGCAAGAAAGAATTTTCCGGGAGATGTTGGGAGGAGCCAAACCTTATGATGTTGAAGATCTTTGGGGTGGACAAGTAGGAGGAGGTTGGCATGATCCTAATCAACAAGAAGCCACCAAATGTGTGCAAGATGTTGAGCCAGGTGAAGAACCAGCTCCCGTTGCAGAATTTATATCGTTAAAAGAGTACTGTCTGACTGGAGATAAAGTTAAGGATGAAGATGGTAATGAGATTGATGAGGTCAAATCAGGCAGCGAGTTTGAAATCAGTGATGATATGGTGTTAGGAGCCGCGGAAGCCATTTGTGGGGCTTATTCAGTTGGAGCCAGGTATGATTATTGGTCCAATGAAGGATCTAATTGTAGTTGTGAACAATGGGAAAATACCAACTGGGGTAGTAGTCCAACAGGTGTAGTTGATGACAATGCTACCACTGATTGGGAATGTACCGATTGGGAGGCTCATCCTCATGAAGACAATAAATGGTGGCAATGGCAATGTAAGGTATGGCATAACCGATGGGAAGATTGTAAGACTTTAATTTCCAATGGTCAATATGTGGGAGTTTGTCGCGCCAACTTGGATTGGGAAGCAGAACAAACGCTACCTCAAAATTTACGTGATGTATGGATCAATGCCGACAATTGGTGGGATTGGAGCATGAAAGAAGCTGATGAGGAAGCAATGAGTCAAATTGCCATGCATGAAATGGGTATGCCGATGGATGGTGGAAATATGGATAATTTTGATTGGGGACAATCTCAATGGATTATGGATGAGATTGATATGTGTTTAGAAAATTTTGAAAATAGTCGACGTGATTTGGAAAAGAGAAAAGAGAAATTATCTGTTATTCAAAAAGCAGTTGAAACCATCAAAAATGCTGTCGATGCTGATGGTAATCCGGTTTACATTACTGATGAAGCTACTGATGATCAGTTTAAATCTGAAGACGATTTTACCATGACTACCGAAACATTAGAAGATTTAGAAAGAAATATGAAACGACTCGAAAATGTTCTAACCTTATGGGATAAAGCGCTAGCTACCGGACCAACCATATACAACGTACTTAAGGCAGCAGCTTTAAAAGCAGATAGTGAAGATAAATGTCTTGTCGAGGAAATGGATACCAAAGAAAAGTTTTTGGAACTATATGAACCTTTCTTAGCAGCTATGGCTCATAGTGACAGACATGATGAATTGCCCCCAATAGGAAGTATTGCATTATTAGGTCTTAAGGCCAACAATCATAGTATGTGTATGGGATGGGACGAAAATGTACAAAAAATAATGCGATTTGGTCTTCATGCTCCACGATATTCTGATAGTGCCTATAACTTTGAAGATGATGATGAAACCGGTGGAGGGGGAATGTGGTTGAAAACAGCACCTATGGAAGGTGAGGAAGAAGCCACACCTTGTCCAATTCCTCCAGGTGGTAAAACATTCTTTACTTTTAAGGATCTACAAAATATGGCCACTACCTCTGACGGATGTAATGAAATTACCGAAAAAGTGGCCGCTGTAGGTAGAATGACTAGGTTTGAACGACATGAGATGATTCAGGGTCCATTTGGTGAAGAAGATAGATATATACCGGCAGGGGCACTGGATACTTTACTAAAGATGGTAAGAAGTAAACCGGCTAATGCCGTATGTACTGTTACTGTTCATCGTCCAAAAGCCAAACAAGGATGCTGGGTATATAAAAAGACTGCCGAAGCTGATTCCGATCTGCCTGAAAACTACTATGATGTAGAAGATGAAGATAGAGGTAACGTTCTAGCTGGTGATTACGAATTGGCTACTGCTTCTGAAGAAGTAGCAGTGGAGGATATTTTTGAAGAGAATCGAATGCATTTTATCATGTTACCTAACTCCTTTTTACACGCGGTAGATGAGGGTGGTGAACTTGATAAGAACATTTTCGATGATTTATTAAATTAAACTATAATAAACAGTCGCTGGTGCTGAAATGCACCAGCTTCTGCTTTCAGCTCTTATTACCAACCTAAATTAATGACAAGCGGCAAAACTTTTATCCATGGCAGTACTGCTGGAATAATTGATATAGTATTTATCGTAATAGCTTTGTAAGCAACCTAAGGCATTATTGGCCACGGTAGCAGATCCTTCAAGTGCTTTTTCGACTGAAAAGTAAGAGGCATGGTTTACATAGTATTTTTCATAAGCAAATTTGATTATATTAAATTTCCCTACAGATGATGATCCTGCACCATAGGCAGCTTTATCCATAGAAGTTGAGGAATTATAGTCGATGTAATATTTGTCGAAGAGAAATTTGGCAACTTTCAAATCTTTTATTAATTGGCAAGCTTCTTGGGCTTTGTCAGCCGCGGTAGAAGAGTTGTGATTGGCATAATACTTGTCGTAAGAAAAATCTATACAAGAAGGATCAAACGAATTGTCATTATTGCCTTCTAAAAGTGACATTGCTTGGTTCAAATGATCTATAACCCCCATTAAATCATTATCAGTGGCTTGAGAAGTAGGTAAACTTTGCCTTATTTCCATTAAAAGCATGCGTATTTCTCTTTTTAATGGTCCGGGATTTGCTGATAAGGATCCGTAAAATAAAAAACTAATTAAGAAAAAAATAAGCTTGTGATTCATTGTTCTCCTCCATGAGAAATTGCGTTAATGGTTTGATCGCCTCTAGTTGGCTTTATGGAACCTTATTGTAGCAAAAACTGTAACATTCTTTCAACTCCTTCTTGAATTCTATTTTCCTGTACTAAATAAGAGAAGACCAGATGTAATTCATTTTCAGGCATTTCATAAAAATAACCTGGGTGAATCTGTATCTCTGCCTGCTTTAAAAGATGGATAATCAATTTCTCCTCATCGTGATCAAATTTATTAGTATAAGGATCATTAATTCTTGCGGTTAAATAAAATCCACCTATGGGCTTATGAAAGGATAGTACAGGACAATCAGCTAAGAGATTGATCATCTTTTTTCTTCTGGTAGTTACTTTTTTTTGCATTTCAGTTAAAAATGAAAATCCATCTTGAAAAATTGCTGGTAGGGCTGTTTGAATCCAGGTACTGGTGCTTAGATAAGTATCAATCATCGTTTCTAATTCAAACACGGCATGATCTACTACCGGACTATGACCAGAGACCGCTATCCAACCACATTTGGCCCAGGGTAGAGCAAACATTTTAGATATCCCATTTAATGTGAAAACTAGATTGGCTTTTGGATGACTTCCTATTGGTAGGAATGATTGCGTATCTAGTTCATTGTTGTCGTTCCAGATAAACTCTCTAAATACCTCATCACAAATTATAGCTATATCTTTTTTGGCAGTTAAATTGATGATGGCCTCAATTTCTTGCTGATTGGGAACATAACCAGTTGGATTATGAGGCGCGATTAATATAATAGCGCGGGTACGATAGTCGATTGATTTTTGTAATTGATCAAGATCCAATCTCCAGTCATTTTCCTGTATGAGATAATATGGTTTGAGTTTTATGTGGGCATGATCGGCTATATAGTTAAATAGTGGGTAGGATGGATTGGGTGCTAATATATTGTCTCCGGGATTGGCTAAGAAATGAAAAATATAAAAGTAAGCTTCACTGGTTCCTGAGGTAAGTAGTATTTTTTTTGGATCAAGTTGCCATTTCCATCTTTGATAATAGTCTGATATTACTTCTCTTGTCGGCATATATCCTTTGGGGTCAGGGTCATAATAGGCATTTTTAGTATATTGAAGGAAGGACTTTTGTAGAATTTGATGAGGAAAAACTAGCCCTTGATTTAAGGGATTGCCATCTATCAAGGATATAATATCTTTTCCCTCAGCTTGCAGTTTTTCAAGTGTTTGAGTAATTAAATTATAACTGGACATAGCTTTTTGTTTTGGATTAATGGACGTGGTGCGTAAGTTTCGCCCATCGTGTTTCAAATAATTAAGAATTTAAATGTTTCTAATTAACGCTGATCTAAATCCTTAGCGACATACATAATTAGTTTGGTATAATCTATATCTGCGGGTATTTGCAAGACATATTGACGGGGACTATTTATTTTAGATTTCTTTCTGGAGGGAACAAAGAAGCGGTATTTTTTTAGATAATAAACCCTTTTGACCCTTTACTTCCATATGTTTAACTAAATGAAAAATACTATTTAGAGCCTTATAATAATCAACTGCCCTAATTGTTTTTTCTAAAGGTAGCTCGACTCTATAACCAGCATGATGGACTCGGATAAAGGCAATTAAATCCTCTTTAGAGATGAGACAAGGAAAAGAGATAATATTGTACTTTTGAAAGAAAGAAGGGTGCTTATTTTGCTTATTGGACAATATAGGCAGTGATTTATTACTTCCTATTTCGAAGGTGATGTGTTTTTGCAGATCTTGTCTGATTTTTAAAGGAAGTTGTTTTAAGGCTTTTTCCAAGGACCAAAGGCCAGTGTAAAAATGTTTGTTTTGGATATTAGGAACTAACATTGTTCTACGATTGGAGGATGGAGTTAAGACTTTTTGGTAGATTACATTATAACCTTGAGCTCGCAACCGGATAAATCTTTTTAAGGAGTAGTGACTGATGTTTATTGGAACTTCAATATGTAAACCATGACCACCTTTTGTGGTTTTGCGGTAATAAAATTTAGGTAGTACCGTTTTATCACCAATTACATAAATTCTTGACTCGTTCCCCTTGAGTGTTTGGTCCAAGCTCCAAGGGTAACTAAACTTTTCAATTGCAGTGTCAGTTGATCGTAGTAAAGGGATAAAAACTAAAAGAGCCTTTTCTAGAGTCAACCAATCTTTTTCTTGCTGGGAATTGGATGTTAAGGCGTTGATAATAATATTTCTACCAGTATGTCCTTTAAGTGCTTTTATTAAGAAGATAAGCTGATTTTTTCCTATATTGTAGGGTATATGCAATATGGGTTTATTAGCGGCAACTTCCATCATAGGAGGGTAATATTTATGTCCAATAACAATTTGAGTGGTTCTTAACCACTGGTGCAAAGGTGATAATGGTGACAATGGTTTTGATGTTATTACGGATCGGATTTTTTGCAAACCTGATTTCATCCAGTTATAGCGTTTGGTCAAAGGATCATTATTAATGGACAATGCCCCTTTTATTAACAGATTGTTGAGTTCCATTGGTTCAAAGGAAATGGAAAGGGAGTGGGATTGAGATAGATATAGTTTTAAAACATCTAATGGTATATTTATGGGTATTTCTAAAACACCATCGGGTGAGAAGGTTAACAGATCCTCTTTGAATATTAATACTACTTTTTGTAAAGAGGTATCTTTGATTATTTTTCCTATAGGAATGGTGGATAGAAAACGATCCAGTCTTTCGGTTTCTTTAGTTAATGAATTAATATCCTTAAGGTTCCATTTATCATTAATTCGCCTTATATCAATATGTTTGATGCCAATTTTATACTGAGATTTAGGAATAAATGAGTCATGGGTGTTGGCGGAATTAGATGGAGGGGATGAATCGAAGAACCATTCTAAGCAGTAAGCCAGCTCGTTAAATATTTCTAAAGCAGAATATCCCATTGATAAATATAATTTAGAAAGATTATTTTCTGGTTTACATTTATTGGCAAGCTTTGTTTGGGCCGGAGCGTTATTAGTAAAAATAATTTTAACTAAAGGACCTGGTGTTTTGCTGCCAGCCATTTTTTTTATTAAGTTGGGATCGGTTATTAATCTTTTTAATCTTAATTTTTCTTTTAATACCATTGCGACCGACAGTCGATGCAATGCTTTTTGTTTGTCCATCTCGTTTACTTGAACAGGAAACTCAATAGACTCGAATAATTTTTTCACATCTGATTGCTTTTGGTGACTTTTAGTACATGCAGTAATCATCAAAAAAAATGACCCTATCACTAATAAGCGATTAAAACTCATTACTAAGTCTCCATTTTGTGAACGCTAGTGTTACTTGCATAATACGAAAATTATGTTAAATAAGAAAGGTATAAAATATTATTATAAGGAGTTTATTATGATTTTTCATTTAAACAAGTACTTAATAATTTCTTTTAGTAACTTGCTGATAATATTTATCTTATTTCAGATACCTACTATTTCATGTACTTATTGGCAAAAAGAACATCAATTGGGTTCTAAAGAAAATCCTATAAAACTATACTTTACGCCTTCTGTTAATGCTGAAACAATATCAAAGAATTCTCGAGAATTTATTCGTTATTTAGAACAAAAAACGGGTTTATATTTTAAAACTGCCGTAGCTAGTAGTTATATTGCCGTAGTAGAGGCCTTTGGCTCCAATAGAGCAGATATTGGTATTATGAATGCTTTTGGCTATATTCTAGCGAATAAAAAATATGGGGTTAAAGCAAAGTATACCGTAGTAAGAAATGGAATAACTTACTATCAAGGACAAATTATTACTCATGTTGATAGCGGAGTAAAAAAATTAGAGGATTTAAATGGTAAAAGATTTGCCTTTACAGATTCATCTTCATCATCTGGATTTCTTTTCCCTTCTAAGATTTTTAAAGAGAAGAATATTAAACCTAGTCAAACCGTTTTTGCTATGAAGCACGATAATGTTATTACTATGATCTATCAAAAACAAGTTGATGCGGGAGCCACTTATTACGCACCGCCTAGTCCGGATGGCACGATTCATGACGCTCGTAATTTGGTGATGACCAGGTTTCCTGATGTAATCAAGAAAATTAAAATAATTCATTTAACTGATAAAATTCGCAACGATCCACTGGTGGTTCGTAAAGATTTGCCTTCACATATTGAAACCAAACTACTGGATGCTATTTTAACCTACTTAAAAACCGAAAAAGGAAAAAAAGTACTCTATGATATTTATGGTATTGATGGTCTGATTCCAACTAAAGATGTAGATTACGATCAACTACGCTTAGCCGTTAAATCGAGTGAAATTTATAAGTAATTAAACATTGACTAGTAGAAAAATAATGATGAGAAGATTATCCTTGAAGGGATGAACTTATACATCCATAATGCGATGGATCAATAAATATCAAATCCTTGATAATCTTTAGGTGAGGTGACTGTTTCTTTAATATAACTGTCAACTCGTGCCGAAGACGGTCCACGTTTGCACCAATCAAAAAATAAGACCACTTTATCAGTTTCTCCCTGTGCCATTAGTTCTACTGTCCCATCGGGCATATTACGAGCGTAACCTAAAATGTTCAATTTTTTGGCTTCATTGCGAGCACAGTAACGAAAAGCTACTCCTTGAACCCTACCCCGTACAACTATTTTAATCGTTTCTTTGTCCATATAAAAACTCCTTTCCCTTTTTATTATAAACTTTTATAATTTCTCGATGAAGGAAATTCTGTTAATACATCCCAATGATGATACAACTACCTTGCCTGAACCTTCCAATGCTACAGAAGATGGATTAGTGGCGATTGGAGGGAATCTTTCAGTTGAACGATTATTGGAAGCCTATTCCAAAGGGATTTTTCCATGGTTCAATGAGCAACCTGTATTATGGTTTTCTCCTGATCCTCGTTTAGTTTTATATCCTCGGTCAATACATATTTCTCGTAGTTTAAAACGGATTATACAAAAAAAGGATCATAATGTTAAATTTGATACTGATTTTGATCGTATTATTGATTATTGCAGTAAGGTTCCAAGAAGAGATCAGAAAGGTACCTGGATTAACACGGATATGATCGATGCCTATAAAAAGTTATTTACAAGGCATATAGTTCACTGTGTAGGTATTTATAATAAATCAGATGATTTAATTGGGGGTCTTTATGGTGTTGTTATAGGTAAATGTTTTTTTGGTGAATCGATGTTTTCGTTAGAATCTAACGCTTCTAAATTAGCTTTATATTATTTATGTCAAAAATTGATGAATGACGGATTTGGTTTGATTGATTGTCAAGTGTCATCAGATTATCTGAAGAGTATGGGAGCAGTGGAAATATCTAGAGAGATTTTTCTAAAGCAATTAAAAGAGTCTATATCAGGGTCAACTGATCACTGTAAATGGTGTTAAAAAGGTTCAAAGAGTAATATCCCTTGTTTGGGGTCGATATGGGCTATTTTGACCATTAGTTGTCCCTCCAGTCGGGAATTTCTTTTTTTCAATTTACCGCGAATAGAATATTTAGAGGTTTCGACTATTGTGTGATTCCCCATTTCTCCTATAACCGATACTTCTAAAACTTCTGTAAGATAATTCTCATGAAGATACTTGAGTAACCAAAAACGATTGGCTTCTTGTTCTAGTCTCTTGATGTCCTTTATTTTTATTTCGGTATCTGAAATAATAATCATTAATTGCTCGGTATTGTACGGTAAGGGTTTGTCAGTCAGAAAAGCTTTTATTTGACGCTGTACGATAAGATCCTGATAGCGTCTTAGTGGAGAAGTTAATTGGGTATAGTAATCTAGTCCTAGCCCTTCATGTTTGTCCGGATTGGTTGACATTTTGGCTGGTGGTATGAGATTAGAATTATTATCTTGGTTAGACAATTCCTGTACTCGATATATTATTGGTATACGTTTTTCTGAAGCGAATTTAGCCGCTAGATGATTAGTTAATATCATTAATTCACGGATTATTTCTCGACTAATTGAATCAATCGGAACTTCTTGAATGGATACTTTCCCATCTTTCACTTTAATTTTATTTTCAGCTCGATTAACATTGATGGCGCCTCGTTTTATTCGTTTTTCTCGTGAATGATCTGTTAGTTTCTTTAAAGTTAAGATGGCTTTGCAAAGTTCTTGGTTATTCTGGGTCGCTGTACTCTCATTCTGAGTCTCAGTACTATCAATTTGTTCATTGATCATATTATCTACTTGATCATAGCTTAATCTACGGTCCACCTTAATTTGTCCCAACGAAACATCAAAAAAAGTGATTTCTTGGTTGTGATCAAAATCAAAGATAAAACTCATGGTGGGACGAAGGTCGTTTTGTTGGAGACTCGCCAAATTACAGGAAATTTGGTTGGGTATCATGACTGAATGACTTGTTGGCAAATATATAGAAGAACATCGATCAGAAGCCGCATTGTCTAATAAGGTATTTTTCCCAACAAAGTGACATGTATCCGCAATATGAATAATTACTCTGGTTTTAGAAGCTTCATATTTAATGGTAACAGCATCATCAATTTCAATAGTATCCTCGTCATCAATACTAAAGGTTAATGATTCGTTGAAGTGAATTCTATTATCATTTGTAGTGTTTTTGTTTGTACTTTCAAATGGAGCAATTTCTTTATTTGTATAATCTAATATTTGGGGAGAAAAGAACTCTTCAAAACCTGCTTTGGCAAGCCATGGATCGGCATCTAAAGGTAATTTACCTAAATTTTGTAGGATCTTGAAAGCAGTATCTAGGAGAGTTTTCTTGCTATCTAATTGAGATAAAAGAAACTCCGTTTCTTTATCGGTTGTTTTTTTTAAAACACAATTTATCCTACGAACTAAATCCTTCATTTCTGACGGAACAGATTCAATTATGGTACTTGCTGAGAATACATTATTGAGCCATTCAAGTTGTTGTTTTTGGATTTTCTCTTTATTTGATCGAATTTCAAGGGCCTTTAATTGATGATTTACTATTTCCGTAGGTCTTAAATAGAATTGGGTGCCTTTTCGTTTAAAGTGGATAGTGTCCTTAAAAATAGCTTGTAAGATGGATGAGGAATGTTCCCTGCTACAACAATTAAAATATTGGTTTGTCAATTTGGGAATATCAAGGATGGTTTCAGTATTTAGATTGTCAATTAAAGATTCCCATAATAAAGTAGTATCAATTTCAGACAAAAGGGCTTCTCTTTTTTCTTTGAGTAATTTAACATCATTTATAAAAGAGTCGAATGTTGAAGATTGGTGGACCAAAACGATCTGATCTGTTTTGACTTTTATTATTTTACCGTTTTCATCACGGACATTTAGCTTTTTTTCAAAGGCGTTAAGAACAAAAGCAAATTTTAAAAAGTTACTTTCTATTATTTCAATTATCTTGTTTTCCATAGTAGTAAAGCTTTATTTCATCAGCGTTTCCAGCACCTCAAAAATTTCATCAGGGTTATACCCTTTTTGATAGAAATATGACAGAACTTTTGATCTTATTTTATCTCGCGATTCATTGGAATTCATAATATCTATTTTCTTCAAGTACTTAGTCATATGATGTTGAATTTGTTGTTTTAAATTTAGGTTTAATTCTTGATAAATGGTATTAATTTCTTCGTAATGGATATTAATGCTTTCCATTTTTAATTTGTATTTTATTAACTTAGGAGCATACCCTTTATGTATTAATCCTCGTACTCGAGCGTGAGTATAATTTTGTTCATTGTAAAGTCCTTTTTTGATTAATTTTTCTATAGTAGTTTCAATGTCATGGGGTAAAAAACCTTTTCTTTTAAGTAATTGAATTAATTTAAACTTAGAATAATCTTGTCGAGACAGCAATTTAATTGCCTCCCAGTAAGGCGACCTATTAGTTTGCTTGTTGTTATGTTTCCACATAAATTATGGCCAAAATACAATAAGGAATTCCTATATCACACCGAAAAAGTCTTTGATATGGCAAAATAAAGATCTTTAAAAAAAATTGTTAATGGGATAAAATCATAACATCTTCTAATTCAAATGTTTTTTGTGGATTCTTTTTATTAAGAAATAAATGACCGAATAAGTTTATGAAGGCAAAAGGAGCGTCATTATGAAAAGATTAACGTATTATTATTTATTTATGCTTATTTTATTGGGTGTTATTATATCCATAAATTTATCAGCGGCCGATGCATATTTTATTGCCGCTCATGAAGCTCAATGTTATGTCAAACCATCTAATAAAAGTCAGCCAGCTTATAAGTTAAAGATGGGGACTCCTGTATCTACTCTTAAAAAGAGTGGTATTTGGCGGCAAGTATCCCATAATAGCCAAAAAGGGTGGATACATAAGATGTTTTTATCATCAAAAAATCCTAACGAGGAAAGAAAAGGATTCGTATCAGTTTTTAATAATTTTATTACCAAGTTAAAAAGTAAGTCAAATAGTACTCGAAAAAGAGCCGTAGTGATGGGTATTAGAGGCCTGGATGAAGAAGGGGATGTAAATAATTCTGATATTGAGCCAGATCTGGATACGGTGGATTTAATTGACAGCAACTACAGACAGTTACCTCGAACTCAAATTAGGAAATTTTTAAATACTATACGTTAGTTATTAGTCATAAGCGTTTTTAATATTTAATTATAATCATTATAAGGGGTTATATCGTATGAAGATTTATAATATTTTAAAAATAGGAATTTTTTTAATGGTCGTCTCCAGCTTAATGTCTTGCACTACTTCTAAACAGGATCCTGGTAAAAAGAGTAATAGTCTGAAAGGTAAATCCTCAGAACTTTCTCAAATAAAGAAGAAGGAACTGGAGGATATTCGTAATGAAATTACTCTTGGTAGGACTGTTGCAGGTAAATTGATTGCGGCTTTTGGCCTTTATGAGAATAAGAAAGTAAATGAATATATTAATATTTTAGGACAGGCCGTAGCCAATAATAGTGATGCACCTAATCGCAAATTTACCTTCTCTATATTGAATACTTCTCATGTAAATGCCTACTCAGCTCCTGGGGGTTATATTTTTATTACTAGGGGAGCTATATTACAAGCTAGAAATGAAGCCGAATTGGCAGCAATTTTGGGTCATGAGATAGCTCATGTGACCAAAGCACACGTATATGGAGAGGTAAAAGCTTTAAAAGCCAAGGAAGAAAAGAAGTCAAAAGAATTAAAAATTAGAGAACGCCCCTCAGAAAAGGATCAAACAGGAGAAGAAGGTGAAGTTCAAACAGCTCTATCTAAGATTATAGTGGGAACAGGTGGTACTGCGGCAGTTGCTATATTTAAGGCCATGGTTGTTGCAGCTTATGATATGTTGGTAAATAAGGGACTCGATCAAAAATACGAATTAGAGGCCGATCAAGTGGGAGTACAATATGCGTTACGTGCTGGATATTCTCCTGATGCATTAACCAATTACTTAAAAAGAATTTCTAAAAACAAAAAGCATCGCCATTTAGCTAGACAAAATAAAACTCATCCATCATTTACTAAGCGGATTCATCTTTTAGATAAATATGTCGAAAGCAATAGTTTGGCTATGCTTTCCAATAAACAAGGTACAAAGCGTTTTAAAAGAATCAAGGCTCTTATAAAATAAGTTCGATATACAATGACAGATTGCTCATCATGTGTTAGTTAGATTGTTGAATCGTTTGGTAATGTAATAGTAATTCTTATGGAAAACAACCTAATTCAAATTATTACTACTGCTGGCTCTCAGGAAAATGCTCGAGAAATTTCGCAGTATTTATTAACTAATAGGTTAGTTGCCTGCGCTCAAGTTCACGGTCCTATTGAAAGTAGTTACTGGTGGGAGGGCAAAATAACCCAAGATACTGAATGGGTCTGCACTTTTAAGAGTTCCTATAAATTATTAGAGAAAGTAAAGTCAGGTATTAAAGAAAAACATTCATATGAGGTGCCTGAAATTATAGCCTTTAAGTCGATTGATACTGATCTTTCCTATTTACAGTGGTTAAATGAAATTTGTCAATAAGCTACTCAACAACCTCCTGAATCACCGTCCACAATTCAGCAATTCCTTTCTTTTTTAAGGAGGAATAACCAAGGCAGTCGTCCGGATGAATCGAAAAAGCGGAGGCGATAGCCTTATTTCGTTTGATTAATTCATTTTTAGATACTTTATCCATCTTAGTTAATATTAAGGTTAATGGGAGATTATAGGACAACAGCCAGTTGAATATATCACGATCCTCTTGAGTTGGATCTCGTCTAATGTCAAATAAATAGCATAATAAAGATATTCGGTTACTTTTGCTAAGATAAGGCTCAATTAGTTTGTGCCATTTATGTTGAGTCGACTTCGAGGCTTTAGCATAGCCGAATCCTGGTAAATCAATAAAGGTCCAACGGTCATTTACCGTGAAGATGTTTATAGTTTGGGTTCTACCAGGTGTGTTACTGGTTTTAGCCAGCTGTTTTTTTTGTAATAATGAATTGATTAAAGACGATTTGCCTACGTTAGATCGTCCAAGAAAAACAATTTCGGGAAATCCTTGGTCGACATAATCCTTAAACTTTAAAAAGGACTTAATAAAGATAGCTTTTTTTATTAATGGTAATTCAGTGGGTTTTTTATGGTACATCCTCCAGGATCCTTTCTTTCTTTTTTAGGTAGTGTTCTAAGACGAAATTTTGAGGGTCGAGTAGCTCGATCTATACCCTTAGAGGATTTGGGGGAATCGGTTGATTTTTTAGGATCCTGAGCTTCTCCTTTTGGATCACTATCCCTTTGTTTTGAACAAAATCCATTATGAATAAATACGGCTCTCTTTTTTTCCATCAAACAACGATTATGAAAAGTTATACTTTGTTCTTCAAGTTTTGCGCATATGGGATTAAAAACTGAAGGGCAGGGTAGATCAGGATTTAAACCCATTGTTGAACTATCAATATCTCCTCCATCGCCTGTCCTTTTTTGCAAACTTAGCATTTCCTGCAGCCAACTTTTAACCGGTTCATCATCTGATGCCCACATAACAGCTTGGTTTAGTTGAGAACGTATTTTGGCGGTTGGAACAAAGTGGACTTGATTTTCACTATTTAGTTGTTCAAAAGAAAAATAAAATCCGGTTAAATTTCCTGTGTTGATATCAAATAAAGAGCCTTGAATTGTGGTTAAATTATTTACTCTACTTGCTGGAGTATTGGGGGTGACTAAATTTACTGTAAAAAATTCATTTTCACTAATTATTTGGTAAGGCTTAATAATGTCTTCAACATAAAGTTGTCCATAAAAGAGTCCCATACTTTTGTTCCAACCATTTTTGTCGAGATCTTGCGCGTTTCGATCTAAATACATTTTTATTACGGGTAAGTACGTAGATAATAATAAATCATCTGTTGACTCAACTAAAGTTAATGGAACGACTGACTTATCAATATCAGGGGAGTCTTTTTCATTAAGGTATAAAATGAGGTAACTGGAAGGATTACCATTGGGGTAAATGAATTTTCCTATTAATACTAATTCTAATTCGTTCACGATCCTGGATATATTTTGATGTATAGCAGTGAGGACGGGAAGTTTGGATTGACATTTATCTTTGAGTGATATTCGTTGATTACCTTTAAACATCACAGTTGCAACATTTTCAGCGGCTTGTTCAATGTGAGAAGAAAGTCCGGGACAGATAGCGGTGATGAAGTCACCTGAGGTGATTATGTAAATACCAGTTTGGGATCTTAAACGATGGCCCCAAAAAGCGTTTGGGTGTTTTGTAGTAGGGGTAGAGGAGTCTTTTTTGATGGTACCATGAATCCAATCATGAATAAGTTCAGGGTTCTTAATTTGATTATGAGTTGGGACATTAGTAGTTTGATGTAAATCTAAAAAACAATTGAATACTTTTTGTCTTAAGGCTTGTACATTCAAAGAAGGATCTGCTAATTGACTAGTGTTTAGGGCCTTGAGATCTTTAATAACGATATTGAGTAATGATCGATCTATATATGCGGTTTCATCAATTTCATTGGGAAAATCTGCTTTTCTTTTCATTAAAGATGAACTGGAGGCATAATTTGCTCTCTCTTGGGCGAAAGTGGGATCTGATTCGGTATTTAAAAGTACCGCGATATTACTTAAATACTGAAGAATTAAATACTTGTCCTTTTTTATCATTTTATTGGGAAATTGTAGATTGCTACTTGTGTTGGTATTTTTAATTATATCATCAATGGACCGTGTATCTATACAATATTGATATAGCTCGTATCCATTAAATGTTTTGCAGATGTGCAACATGCTGGGGATCAAATTAGATGCTATGTGTTCTATTACCGATTTACTATTTTCATCATCTTTCAATTTAAATAGCTCTGTACTAAGAGCATCTCCTGATGGTATTACATCCATAAAATTATTTTGTATAAGCAGCATAGTTTTTTCTAAGCTGACTACGCTTTGGAGTTCACTTCTTTGTCCTGAAGTTCCAATTTGCTTAGTGGAGCTATGATATAGATTTTTGCAAGTGATTGTTATAAGAAAGCATGTGCTAAGGGCGAAACTAAATAGGATGAATACAGATTTTTTAAATTTAAGTGCCTTTTTCATAATCATTTGCCTTCACCATTTTTGGCCATTTGGGGGAATATTTGCGCGCTACGTTGCAAAATCGCTCGATCAATTAGTGATTGAACTGTTTGACTCACATTTACAAGTTTTATCTTTTGCATAAAGATCACTGCGCCAAGTTCAACAAATATTTTTCCAATTACTTCGTCTGCAAAACTACTAGAAATCAATGGTACATCTGAAAAATCTATGTTAATAACCTTTGCTTCAGAAATTCGAACAAGATTCATTATCTTTACTCGAACTGGTTCACCTGCCTTTCTAGATCCTAAGGAAGTTGACTCTTTCTTTATAAAAAAAATGATTTTATCGTCTTCATTTTCCATTTCATATTTCATTTCGACATAATCAGTTGGAGTATATGATATCCCATTGAAATTTAACGCATTTGCTAATACATCTTTTACACTTAAGTCAATGCATGCTGTAATGGCAGTACCACTATACGGGATCTGCTCATTTCTTATATGCATTTCCTTTTTTTCATATGCTAGTTTTCCATAGCCTGAGTTGATATAAAGATAACCTCCGCTTTTATTTACAACTTGAAATGTGCCAAACAGGCCGTTACCCTGTCCCTCTCCGCTGGTGACCCCTTCTCGAATTGCCTTATCAATCGCATCAACATCAGATGTAACATCTTTGTAAGTTTGTTTAATTTTAAACGGAATGCCTATACCAGCATCAGCTACGTTGATTTCGATTCTCTTCCATCTTCTATTATTTGATAATTGAATAAACCCACCTGACTTGGCTCGTGAATGAACAAGAACATTGTCAGTTATTTCATTTATTGCCCATTCTATTGCTGGTATATCAGTACGATTTAGGTCCTTTAAACATCTTAAGATTGAATCCATTAGCTTATTAACTAGTGTTTGTTGTTCACGTGTGGACATATAGTTTTCAGCGGGAATATTAATCAAACCCATATACTCTGATTCTGGAATGAGAGAGGGTTCAATGAGATACCCCCAATTTGCGTTGATAAAGAGACGGTTTAATTCTTTCTTTAATGGCATGATAATCTTAGTTTCAATTCCAATGCTTCTTAACTCACTAATCGTTGCACAAAGAGGTAGCATACATTGAGCAAAGGAAGCAGTACAACTTTCAAAATTTAATACCAACTCGGGATAACCCTTTTTCTGTGTCAAATTATATATTGCCGCCATCAAACGTCTGAATTCGGACCAACCATATAGACCGGTAATGAAAATTTTATTCTCTCTGGATTCAATGCTCTGAATGTTCAAGCTCATATAAGCACCGTTGATTAATATATGGTATTATTATTACTATTATATTTATATTGTAATTGTAAATGGATCTTTATGATATATAAACACTTTTTATTATAATTTGATCTTTACTAACCCGCTGCTTACTCTTGTGTAGAGTAAACCACTCTTTCGTATATTGTCAATAGGTGTCTGGTTACAGATTTATTGCTTATATAATTTGTCTTTGACTAAATATTAAATGCACAATATAGTTAAATAATAGGATGGAGTTATGGCACCTATTAAAAATGATAATGAGAATGATAATATTAAAGAAAATAATGATAACAATAATCACATACCGAGTGTTATTAATTTAGCTGACTTTGATACTGGATTTAAACAGTTTCATGAATTAATGCGCTTTCGAATTAATGAGATTCTATTGGTATCAAGTTCTTATGATGCTTTTATCATGGAGGAAGATGGTTTTTTAGGTGAGAAAATATTTCATGAATATCGTGGCTTAAGTCTAAGTTATCCTCCTAAGATTACCCGAGTATCCAGTGCCCAGGAAGCTATTCGAGAGCTAGAGAGAAAAGAGTTTGATCTGGTTATTACGGTTCCTAGACTGGTTGATATGAGCGCATTCACCTTAGCTAATAAAATCCGTGAGAGAAATCACGATTTACCCATTATTCTATTAACTCATAGTATTGCCGGTATTGATAATTTTGCCGAATTTGAAGAGAAGGGTCCTATAGATAGTATTTTTGTTTGGATGGGAAATACTGATATATTCCTGGCTCTGATAAAACGAACAGAAGATCGATTTAATGCTCCGTTTGATACCCAATCAGCTGGAGTACGTGTAATTCTTTTGGTAGAGGATTCTCCAACTTACTCTTCCTCTCTTTTACCTATTATTTATAAGGAGGTAGTACGTCAAACACGTGCCATTATGGGCGAAGGGTTAAACCGGGAACATCAGTTATTAAAACTCCGTGCGCGTCCAAAGATATTAGTAGCTACTAATTATGAAGAAGCAATGGATATTTATGGACAATATAAACCATATCTAATTGGAGTGTTATCAGATACCAGTTTTCCCAAAGAGGGGAAAATGGATGAAAATGCTGGGTTGGATTTTTTAAGAATGGCCAGAAAAGAGATTCCTGATTTACCATTATTGCTGCTGAGTTCAGAATCCAAAAACGTCTCAAAAGCTGACCAGGTTCAGGCCAGATTTCTAGATAAAAATATTCCTTCTTTACATATCGAAATTCGAAATTTTTTTCTACATTACTTGGGTTTTGGCGATTTTGTTTTTCGAATGCCCGATGGCCATGAGATTGCCTCTGCGGCCAATATACATGCTTTAGAGAAATTACTTCCTCAAATTCCGTTTGAATCAATTCGATATCATGTCAATAGAAATCATTTTTCTCGTTGGTTAATGGCTAGATCTGAAGTTACTTTAGCCTCCCGTTTTAGGCATTTTACCGTCTCAGATTTCTCTAATATTAATGAAATACGCAAGTTTTTAATTGCCAATATTAAAGCTCTAAGAATTGCTAGGCAAAAAGGTGTTGTTGTTAGTTTTGATCCTGAAAACTTTGATCCAGATATCGATTTTTTCAAAATCGGAAGTGGCTCTTTGGGAGGTAAGGCCAGGGGGTTAGCGTTCTTGGCTAAACTACTTCGATCCCATCCTTCGTTGATAGAAAAGTTTGGTTCGGTTAAAGTGACTCTACCAAAAACATTGGTGATAACCACTGAAGGATATGATTCTTTTTTATCAGAAAATCATTTAGAAATATTTTCTGAGATTGAAACCGATGATGAAGATATAGCCAATCGATTTTTAGAAGCATCTTTTCCTGCCTGGATAAAAATTCAGCTTAGATTATTTTTACAACATGTAACCTATCCTTTAGCTGTACGTTCCTCAGGATTATTGGAAGATAGCTTATTTCAGCCTTATGCCGGTTTGTATAAAACTTATATGTTACCTAACTGTAATCCGGATCTGGAAATTCGTCTTGAACAGCTCATAAAGGCTATTAAACTGATCTATGCTTCGGTTTATTTTCATGGACCCAAAGTATATTCCCAAAATACATCGCATCGAATTGAAGATGAAAAAATGGCCATAATTATTCAGCAACTCAATGGATCAAAACATGGAGATTATTTTTATCCAGATATATCCGGTGTTGCTCAATCTTATAATTTTTATCCAATTTCCTATATGCGACCTGAAGATGGGATCTTTCATGTAGCGCTGGGGTTAGGGAAGATGGTCGTTGAGGGAGGAAAAGTTCTAAGGTGTTCACCTAAATATCCGCAGTTATTGCCTCAATATTCAAATGTAGAAGATATACTAAAGAATTCTCAGAGATTTTTTTACACGTTATTGTTAGACGATGCCTGTGAGCTTGGAATAAATGAGGATTCAACTATGGTAAAGCGAGAAATCGCTGATGCTATTCATGAGGCACCGGTGCAGTTATTATCCAGTACCTATGACCCTGAAGATCATTATATTCGTGATACGGCTCATACCACAGGGGTTAAAGTTCTAACTTTTGCTCAGATTTTAAAATATAAATATATACCTTTAGCGGATATTTTAAATGAAATATTACTTATTAGTGAAAAAGGTATGGGAGGTCCGGTAGAGATAGAATTTGCTACTACTATGACTCCTGGGCAAGAACAAAAAGCTGAAGTTGTGCTTTTGCAGGTAAGGCCGATGTCATTTAGTCGTGAAAATATTGAGGTTGAAATTACTACGGAGGATCTTGAAAGATCAGTTGGTTATTCCGATAGTGCTTTGGGTAATGGTAGGTCGGATAATTTGGCTGACATTGTTTATGTAAAACCGGAAAAATTTAATCCGGGCGATACTATCAATATTGCCCATCAAATTGCTAAAATAAATGCTACTATGCAAAAACAAAACAAAAAATACTTGTTAATAGGGCCAGGTCGTTGGGGATCATCTGATCATTGGCTAGGAATACCTATTACCTGGAATGATATCTGTAATGCGACCGGCATTGTTGAAACCACTATTAGAAATTTTAGAGCTGACCCTTCTCAGGGAACTCATTTATTTCAAAATATTACTTCTTTAGGTATTTTTTATTTAACTATATCTACCCAGAGAGATTTTATTGATTGGGACTGGCTCAATTCTCTTTCGGTAGTTCAAGAAACTTCCTACATAAAACATGTTCAAATCCCCTCATTTATAACAATTAAGGCTGATGGTAAAAAATCCAAAGGTGTGATTATAAGATGTTGAAGTTGTATATTTAGAATGCTATAAATAGATATGGTATTCTTATTAGGTTTGTGTTTTGTATCAATTGAACTTATACAGATTCTGTAAAAAAGAGCAAGATCATGACAGTTTTAAAACTAGAGGGGGGGAGCGAAAATGTCTGACGTTTTATTGAGATTAAAAGAAAAGGATCCACATCAAAAGGAATTTCATCAAGCTGTAGAAGAAGTTTTTGATTCAATTAAACCTATTTTGGACAAGCACCCAGAATTTCATCATGCGGGAATTTTAGAACGAATGGTAGAACCTGAACGGATCATTATGTTTAGGGTGCCATGGGTTGATGACCGAGGTAATGTTCAAGTTAATAGAGGATACAGAATAGAGATGAACAGCGCTATTGGTCCATATAAAGGGGGTCTGAGATTTCATCCATCAGTAAATTTAAGTATTTTGAAGTTCCTGGCTTTTGAGCAGGTTTACAAGAATGCTTTAACCACACTTCCTATGGGAGGTGGTAAGGGAGGGTCGGACTTTGATCCTAAGGGTAAATCTGATGGTGAGATTATGCGCTTTTGTCAGAGCTTTATGATGGAGCTATCCAGGCATATTGGTCCCAATACGGATGTTCCGGCAGGAGATATTGGGGTTGGCGCTCGTGAAATCGGTTTTCTGTTTGGAATATATAAAAGGATCAGTAATGAATTTACTGGTGTATTAACAGGTAAGAATTTAAATTGGGGTGGTAGTTTAATTCGTCCCGAGGCAACAGGATATGGTTCTGTTTATTTTGCGTCTGAAATGTTAGCCACTAAGGGAGAGAGCATAAAAGGAAAAACCTGTATAGTATCGGGTTCTGGTAATGTTGCTCAATATACAACAGAAAAGATTCTTGAATTAGGAGGAAAGGTAGTTACTTTATCGGATTCTTCCGGCTATATTTATGATGAAGAAGGAATAGACCTAAAAAAATTAGAATTTGTAATGACCCTAAAGAATGTTAAAAGAGGTCGTATCAAAGAATATATCGATGAATATCCTAAAGCGGTCTATACTGCTTTGGATTCCTCTTTGGATCATAATCCCATTTGGGATCACAAAGCGGATTGCGCTTTTCCAAGTGCAACCCAAAACGAAATATCCTTAAAAGATGCAAACAATATAGTTAAAAACGGTGTTAAATTGGTAAGTGAAGGGGCAAATATGCCTACAACTCATGAAGGAATTGAGGTGTTTCTAGAAAATAAATTGTTGTATGGTCCTGGAAAGGCAGCTAATGCTGGTGGTGTTGCTGTATCAGGATTAGAAATGGCTCAAAATAGTATGAGAATATCTTGGCCTAAAGAAGAGGTGGATGGTCGATTAAAACTAATTATGAAAAATATTCATCAAACTTGCCTTCAAGCTTCCGAAAAATATGGTGCCCCTGGTAATTACGTTGCAGGTGCCAATATAGCGGGATTTTTAAAGGTATGTAATGCTATGTTAGATCAAGGTGTAGTATAGTATAGAAGTTAGAACTGTATAGAATTAGTGTAGTATAGAATATTTTTTACGCAATGAGTATTACTGGCTTGTTGCGTAAAAATACCCATAATAAATCAACGCGTTAATAAATTAATCCTCAAAAATAAAAAATCACTACCGAAACTCAAAGAAGGACATAATATTGAGTGAAGTATTATTTTTTTGAGGATACTTATATGCCAACTGTGGCACAAATATCTGAAGAAATTCAACATCCTAGAACTTTAGATCGTGAAATAGAAGACGTTCTGGCTCTAGCTGAAAAAGAAATAGTCTATTCTTTACTAAAACTCTTAAAGAAGACTTTATTGATCAGTAATAGACATTACCAAGGACGAGTTTTCAAATTATTACTGGAGCAAGAACCGGATCCGTTGAGCCTAATAAAAGCGGTTCTAATTTTATTCAGAAGAAACGGAACGTTAGAAGATAAAAAATTAGGGTACGAAGCTATTGCCCAAAATTTAAAAGATAGAAGTATTCATTATTTAATATCTTTTGGAACACAAGAAACCAATCGAAAGTCTAAAATTTATATTCAAGGATTAGTACAGGAAATTTTATATTCACTATCGAATAAATTTTTATTAAAGGAGATTAACTATTATTGGAAAACATGTAGGAAGAAAGAACAAAAACAATTATTTTTTGATTTAGTCTCTACTACTGAATATTTCCCCAAAATTCCATTAAAACAACAAAAGCAAATGATAGTTGACTTTTTAAATCAATCTGAATTTGGAATTGTCGATTGCTTTGGTGAAAATAGTTATAAATTAGCTCAGGATATAATTAAGGCCGGTAAACAAGAAGATCTTGTGATTGAAGCCATTCAATTTTTGGGTCAGTCTACTGAAAATGAAAGCTTTGAAGATTTATTTATTTCGTTGTTAAATAAGGAAAAAAATCATCGTATAAGATTTGAGGTTTATGACGCTATTTCTCATTTGATTGAAATGAAAAATAGGAATGAAGTCTACAAGAGACTCACTACTGAAAAGGATGAAAAGTGTTTAGAAGTTATTTTGAGTATTGTTCGAAAATTTAAAGATACCAGCAATATTGAATCATTGATTAAGATGCTTGATAACGAATATTCGCCAGACTTGGTCAAATCCTTAATTGCTACTTTATGTTCTTTTGAAAATACCAGGTCATTTCAATTGATGAAAAGAGCCTTTAATAAAGGACAAAATTCTGCCTCAAAAGTATTGGTATATAAAGGATATGATTTTAAATACACTGAGATTAAAAATCTTTTAAAAACCTCTAAAGAATATGAAATAAAGCAACTTATTGATCATATTTTTCATATATTAAAAACTGAAAAGCAAGAACGTAACCTTCTAGTAAATATTTATAATGTTATTGAAATACTGTATTTTTCTAGATCAGATGAGTTGTTTAATTATTGTGTGGATTCTTATTTAAATCATACCAATAAGATTCAACAATTAAAATTAACTCTCAGACATTTTGTCAATATCGTTCAAACTGAAGAAGAGCCTATGTCCACAATTGCTGTTACTTTAATTACGGCTTTTTCAAGGAAATTTCATAGTCAGATTGGAACTGATAAACATAAATTAATTTTACATAATTATATCTATACTCAATTACTTTCATTAAACCTTTCTTGCAATCCTTTAATACGATTGGTCCTTTTAAATTATTACAATTATTTTAAGGATAGTGAACATCAATTTCATAACAACAAAATGATTCAAAGGTTTGGTTTTACTATTCTAGAATATATATTTAATCAATCTACTATGGGTAAGCGTAAACAAACAGCTGCTTTAAGTTATTTAATTCAGAATTTAGATAATTTTATTATGGTTTCTGGAGATTCCACAATTATTCTAAATGAATCACTTAAACAATTTATGTACAAATATCCAAAAGAATTTACTGAATTTTTGGAATTATATTTTAATCCTCATCAGATGGATAAATTAAAACAAAATAAATTTAAATTAGAGTTAATAAAAGAATTAATGTTATTTTTATGGGAAAAAGCACAAGATGTTATAATGAAAAGAACAATTGCTGTACTTATTCCATTGATATCTTATTTATATGATATTTATGAGTTGGAAGATTTAGAAAGATTTCTGGGACAAAAAATACCACAGAGGTTTTATAGCATAATTTTAACTAAATTTAAAGGTATACGCAAAATAATGAAAAAAGGGCAAAAGAAATCAGAGGAAACAGTTCCTAATTTAACTCTTTTCACTCAAGTAATGGAACTAAACAGATAAGGTGACCTTCGGCCACAACCAACAGTCAATAGTTATCCGTCTTCAGTCATCAGGTTTTAAATTAAAATTTAATCTCGTTGATGTTATGTGATTGTTTGCAAATTATTTTAAATGCATTGACAAAAAACTATTAATTAGATAGTAGCTAAACATGCTTATCTTGTGATAGCAGATAGATTTTTTTCTAGTTCTTTCACTACAACATAAATATATGGATGTGAATGTAGCTATTGAATTAAAATTTTTTCATTAATTTATCTCTTATTTTTTAAACAATTTGATTTTTTTGCACCTTTAATTTTTTTATTAACCTTTAATAATTTATGGGGGGATAGTAATTATGAGAATGAAATTAGTGATGGGAGTTACTCTTTTAATGGTTCTAACTGCTTGTGGTGGCAATAGACCAGGTCCAGTTTACCACAGTTCAACTATTAAATCTTTTTCGACTGCTAAATTACCTACCGCTCAGGGAGAGCCAGAAAGACAACAAGTAACTATTAATGAGGAAAGTATAACTATTCCTTTAGCTGGACTGAAATCTTGTCAGGATCTTAGAGATTTCGTTGAGGCTCATACTGATAAACTAGATGCGGTAAATAGAAAATTGGCCAAAGTCGTTGTTGAAGATGCTTGTAAAAGAATTCAGGATGATTGGACCGATAAACAACTTACAATGGGATATGCTATCAGTGATCGTTCTTTTACAGCTGGTGCCGGATGGGGTTTTGGGAAGGTTGATAATGTTAATCTATCAGGTGAATATGTTGTTAAAACTCGTTTAGGTTATCGCGGGAAGAATACCTTCAGAGTGGGTGGAAATGTAGCTCTTTCTAATGGTGAAGATGACGCACCATACAAGCTTGGTATATCTAATAATCGTCATATGTATCTAACAGATCGAACCGCTTGGTTTTTGGATGTATCAGCACATACAAGCGAAAGAAGAGATTGGGAGGCAAATGCTCATGTTGGTTGGAACTATGATGCTTATGCTTTTCTATATAACCGTCCCAATTTAGATAGGGAAGATCCTGATATTGATACAAGTATAGCAGTTGGTTATACTGGTGATCAACTAAAAGACGCTGAAGAAGCAAATCATGCTTTGACTCTTCCTGCACGGCTTAAACTGGAAGGAAAAGTGGGAGATTTCTTGAATGTAGGACCAAATTTAGCTGATAAAAAATTTAGGACTGAACTTTGGTTTAGACCTCATTTAGCGGATTTAACGGCACCTGATGGTGAAGATAAACAGATCTTAGATGGTAGCAATTATCAAATCGTTCATATTTTTAAATGGACCCTACAAGAATTTGGTAATAACGGTTCGGAGTTATCTTTAGTTAACACTGTAACTTATGACCATACATTACCTAAAGACAGCGGTAAACGTACGACAGCTTTTGGGAAGGTTCAATATACCTGGTAAGATAAATCATCAGTAGTAAATCTGTAATCTGTATCCTGTAACCAGGTTCTGGTTCAGGTTACGGAATACAGATTACTGTCTACACTGATCACGTAATGCAAGACCTTGAACGTCACCGGTACTTTATATAATGGTTAGATTAAATATTCTGTATTTATTAGTTTCAATATATTAATATTTAATAAATCCTCCTGTTTCCAGTTGATTAATATATTGACGTGAAATTCCTAGTATTTATGCTTCGTTACTTCTTCGATACTTGCTAATTCTACTATTTTATAAATCATTCTATAGCTTATACTTAAACGAATAATCGTTGTCCTTTCCTTCGGCCTTTTAATGGCTCGTCATGGTAATTATTCCCTAAAGTTTTTTTTGATTAAGACGATCGTATTGTTTTGGGCGAGGATTATCTCTTGTTGACAACACATATATGAGTACCATGAATTACTACACAAAGTACAACCGTAAATTAAAAAGCAATTACAATAGCTTATAACTACTTATATAGGGAGACAATTATGAAATTACGTCTTTTTTGCTGGCTACTTGCCATATCAACAGTGTCTTTATTAGTTTTTGACGACACCGGCTACAGCCGGAGGAGAGGAGGTAAGAAAAAGGGAGGAGGTAAGAAAAAGGGAGGAGGTAAGAAAAAGGGAGGAGGTAAGAAAAAGAGAGGAGGTAAGAAAGAGAGTGGTGGGGGTAAAGGTGGTGGATGGGCGTGCAATAACGATAAAGAATGTGCGAGCAAACATTGTGTATCAAAGAAGTGTTTAGGAGGACCGGGTCTTAATGCTGGGTGGGACTGTAAATATAACGATCAATGTGCTTCAAATTTATGTGACAACCGTAAATGCCTGGGGAACAACCTTGATACTGGGTCGGAATGTAAATATGATAAGCAATGTATAACTCGTAGCTGTATACGAAAAAAATGTTGGAACTGGTGCAATAAAGCTAAACCTAAAACGAAGGTGACTCAATGGCCTCCGTGGGCAAAGGCCGATAATTGGCTCAAGAGTCAGGTAAAGAAAAATCCAAAAGAGAACATTGTTTGGTCAGAATACATCATTTTGAAGAAAGACAACTCATGGCGAGACAATAGTAGGTCTCACTCCTTGGGATTCATTGTTTCAACTTGTCCAAATAAAAAATGGTGGCCCAAATGGGCACAAGAAGCCACTCTGAAGAAAGATTTGGGCTATAAAAACGCTAAAACTCAGGAACGCCACGATAACGCACAAAAAGAATCTGATCAAAGAGCACGAGACAGGGGTAACGCAGAAAAGAGTAAATGGGGTATTACTGACTGAGTAATTGATAGAATACCACGAAAAACCAGGCTCCTACATGCAAAAATATGAAATTTTCTCAATTCAAGAACCCATTGTATCATAAATTCTAAGGAGTTGCTTTTAATGCGACGAAACGCCCATAATATAAGATAGTTATAAATCTAGCATTTAGTTATTCAGAGTGCAAGCCTCAACTCAATAATAACATTGATAATTACGATTATTCTAGATTAGTTTTACGATGATCTGGACCATCCAGTCGGATAAATTCACACATTTCAGCTACTCGTGAGTATATACGTTCTCCTACTCGATCGGTCAAAGTCTCAACTGGAGAAGGTGGCTCGAAACGAACCTTTTGGGCATAAGGTGAATTGCCAATATTATTGCGGTAAGAAGTGTTTTGATCAAGAGTATAGTTGGTAGTAAAAATAGTAACTCTTCCATCATTATAACGCCTGGATATAATTTGATCTAAAACATAATGTTCCCATTCACTATCCCTCTTGCCTTTTCCAAGTTCATCAATGGCAAGAATCTCAACTTCCATCAAAGGATCTAATAATATAGAATCAGAAATTCCCGCTCCATAACAGTTCCGGATTGATTGTAAAAGATGGAAGAAATCTATAAAACGACAACCAATATTCTTTTCTAAGGTTAATATTTTTACTACTGATGCGAGTAGATGTGTTTTGCCGATTCCACAAGGTCCCATTAAGACAAAACCTTTACTATCTCCAGGGTATTTTTCAACAAAGGTTTCTATATATCTCCTTACCTTACCTTGGGAAGAAGAAGCTGGAACATATGAATCTATCGTTATATCTGAAAATTTTAAAGGTATTTTTGACTGGTTGAATTTGTTAATTTTAGAATCTAGTTGAGTACAATTACAGGGCCGATAAAAAGAATAACCATTATTATCTTCTGTGAGCTTATTACCCGAGCCATCACATTCTGTACAAAAAACGTTTTTGGTTTTTTCGTTTATACTGCATTCACAGGCCTTAGCGAACGAAAATCCTCTATGACTAGTTATAATATAATGCCGATCATCACAAATTCGACATTTCTTATATAAAGTTGCAATTGATTGTGACATATATCCCTCAAGCAGTCACGCTGCCTTTTAAACAAACATTATTATCTCATCTCTTCTTTTTAAACGACTTATTCGGCTATTTGCTACTTACCGACTTGCTTTGCCAAATATGCTTTAAAAGTTTCCTTTACAGGTCTTTTAAAATAAAGAAGCGAATGAGGATAAGTTTTATTTTGTAGTTTGCAATTCTCGTTAATAGTACTTAAAGTTCTACACACTACTTCAACAGGTATTCTATCTGTTTCCCATGAATATATTAGGTCATATTCCAAAGGTGATAAATGTGTACCACATTGTCTGTAATATAGATACGTTTGCTCTATATAATTTACATAATGCATATCATCAACATTAATAAGGGTCATATCAATTTATAATTGAAATAATAATAGTAATAATCTATTTAATTCTATCACGAATGACAGTCCAAGTATAGTTGTGACTGGTTTTGAAGATAAAAGCAAGGTTTTTTGAGTTTTTTGAGTAAAATTCAAATCATGGAGAATCGATTAATTATTAATTAAGTGTCGAAAGTAGTTTATAGTTTTCTCTAGACCTTCTGAAATAGCGGTTTGGGGAGAAAAGTTGAGGGTTTCTAGGGCCAATGTAATATCAGGATTTCTTTGTGTTGGGTCGTCCTGAGGTAAAGGTTTATATACTATCTTTGATTTAGAATTAGTCAGGGAAATTATTTGTTGTGCCAGTTCTTTGATGGTAATCTCGTTGGGATTTCCTAAATTAATGGGACCAATTTCTTTTTCTTGGTTCATCATACTTAAACAACCGTTGATTAGATCATCTACATAACAAAAAGATCTGGTCTGGTTTCCCTCGCCAAAAATAGTTATGCCTTGGCCGGTTAGAGCCTGAATGATAAAATTACTTACAACTCGTCCATCATTTAGTGACATGCGAGGTCCATAAGTGTTAAAGATCCTCACAACTCGAATATCAACTCCATGTGCTCGGTGATAATCAAAAAATAAAGTTTCAGCCACTCGTTTACCCTCATCATAACAACTTCTTGGCCCGATAGGATTAACATTTCCCCAATAGCTTTCTTTTTGTGGATGTTCAAGTGGATCACCATAGACTTCTGAGGTAGAGGCCTGAAAAACTGTAGCATTATTTCTTTTAGCTATACCCAATACATTAATTGCTCCTAATACATTGGATTTTATGGTGGCTATTGGATTTGTTTGGTAGTGAATAGGAGATGCTGGACAAGCAAAATTGTAAATCTCATCTACTTCAAGCCTGATTGGTTGGATAATGTCATGTAAAATGAATTCAAAATATTGGTTTCCTAATAAATGACGGATATTGTTCTTGGAGCTAGTCTGTAAATTGTCCAAACAAAGAACGTCATGACCCAGATTTAAAAGAGCTTCGCAAAGATGGCTCCCTAAGAAACCAGCTCCACCTGTGATTAAAATCCGCTTTCTTTGTCGTTTTGTCATCAAAATTCCTCGTTAGAATTCCTTAATTGAATGTTAATGGCCTTTAAAGGTTGGAAATCCTATCCATTAGATGATCCTAGAATCCATTTTCTATAGTTTCAGTAACACTATCTCGACCAATTGAAAAGTACGTAAAGCCTAGTTCACGCATTTTAGAAGGGCTATATTGATTTCTTCCATCAAAAATAATCTGGTTTTTGAGTAAAGTTTTTATTTGTTTAAAATCAGGACTTCTAAAACAACTCCATTCGGTTAAAAGCATTAAAGCGTCAGAACCTTCTAGAATTTGATAAGGATCCTGACCGTAAATAATATTTTTATTATCACCAAATACTTTAACGGCTTCTTGCATTGCTTCAGGGTCGAAAACTTGTACAACTGCACCCTGTTCAAGTAATTTGTTTATTATATTTTGGGATGGAGCTTCACGCATATCATCGGTATTGGGTTTAAATGATAACCCCCAAATAGCAATTTTTCGTCCTTCAAAATTTTGATCGAAAAACTTATTCATCTTTTCAAAGAGTACTAATTTTTGTCTTTCATTGGACCTATAAACGGCTTTAATTACTTCTAAGGGAGAATTAAGATAATCTGCTTTACCAATAATAGCTCTTATGTCTTTGGGGAAACATGATCCACCAAAACCGATTCCAGGAAATAGAAACTTATTACCAATTCGGCTATCAGAACCAATACCCCTTCTGACTGCGTCAACATCAGCCCCCACAGTATCACATAAATTAGCCATCTCATTCATAAAAGAAATTCGAGTGGCCAGTAGAGCATTAGAAGCGTATTTGGTCATTTCAGCCGATTTAATATCCATTACTATAATTGGGTGACCGGTGAGCATTAATTGTTGGTATAATTCTTTCATCAGTTTTGCTGTTTTTTTGTTATTAACCCCGATTACAATACGATCTGGTTTCATAAAGTCTCTAATAGCATCTCCCTCTTTAAGAAATTCAGGGTTGGATACCAGATCAAAATTATGATTTATATTCTTTTCTTTTTTTACCCGGTTGATTTCGGTTCGGAGAATTTCTGATGTGCCTACGGGCACAGTTGATTTATTAACAATCACTTTATAATCGTTCATGCTTTCAACAATGTTGTTTATAACACCTAGGATATTAGTTAGATCAACTTTGCCATTTAGATTTGATGGCGTGTCAATAGCGATAAAAATGAAAAGAGATTCTTTTACAGCATAGGATATGTCGGTGGTGAAGGATAATCTTTCAATTTGATTATTACGTAGAACCATTTCTGATAAACCAGGCTCGTAAATTGGAATTTTTCCCTTCTGTAAGTTGTCAATTTTTTCTTTATCCTTATCAACACATATTACGTTATGTCCCATTTCAGCAAAACAGGTGCCAGACACCAGACCTACATATCCTGTACCAATAATAGCAATTTTCATTCAAATGTCCTTTCGATTAGGTTCTGTCTAAAAAGCACAATATCTGCGTTGGTATCAGAAAAAACCCTCTTCTAATCAACATGTTCTAACCAATATATTGTAGGTTGTCAATAAGTCAATATATGTTTCGGGTTGCACAAAGTTTGCATTATGAATGTTTGTCAACAAATCTGCCCAACCTTTTTACGCCTTCAACTATTTTGTCCTCATGAGGAAAGGAAAAATTCATTCGAGCATTGTTCTTCCCGCTCCCATCACAACAAAAAGCACTGCCTATTATATAAGCTACTTTTTCTTCTGCCACACATTGTTTAAACATCTTGGTTGTATCAAATGATTCTGGAAATGTTAACCATAAGAATAACCCCCCTTCAGGACGGCACCATTTAATACCCTTTTCGATGGGCATGAAGTTTTTTAGTGTTTCCAGCATAGTATTACGTTTTTGCTTATATATAGCGGATATTTTTTTAATATGCTCTTTTAAAAGCCCTCTTCTACATATTTCAGCAACCATATACTGATTAAAATTAGCCGTACAAAGGTCCACTCCTTGTTTTAAAGTAAGAAGCTTGTCAATTACCTCTGTATTGGCGATAACATAACCGATACGAAAACCAGGAATCAATGTTTTAGAGAATGTCCTTAAGGTAATTACCCGCCCATCTTCATCTAAAGATTGAAGAGAAGGAATATGCGAACCATCAAAGCGTAATTCTCGATAGGGGCTATCTTCAACAACAAATAAATCATATTTCTTTGCAATCTTTAATAGATACTTTCTTCTCTCTAAAGATAAAGTCACACCAGAAGGATTTTGAAAATCAGGTACTATATATATGAATTTTACAACAGTCTTTTTTTGAGCAATTAATTCTTCTAGTTTTTGTTCTAGTAAGTCAACTTTGATACCATCTTCATCTAACTCAATTCCAATAAAATTAGCACCATAAGACCCAAATGATTGTAGACCCCCTAAATAAGTGGGTAAACCTAATAAAATAGTGTCACCTCTATCGATAAAAGCTTTTCCTACAAGATCTAATCCCTGTTGTGAGGCAGTAGTAATTAATACGTTATCTGTGGTGATTTTTTCATTTGTGTCAGCGGATATTTTAACAATTTCCTCTTTTAACATTTCTACACCTGGTGTAGGACCATATTGGAGAGCTATACTCCCATGTTCTCTGATCACTTGTTCTGATATTTCTATTAACAATTCAAGCGGAAAAAGATCGGGATCGGGCAGTCCTCCAGCAAAGGAAATAATATCCGGCTGTTCCGTTAAAGCAAGAAGTTCTCTGATTATCGATTTTTTGGTCCTTTTGACAGTGTTGGAATATAAGCTGGTTAATGGCGCCATAAATCCCCCCTCTCACAAATAGTAAAACGAATCTTGGGCCTATTATACTTATTAAGGTAAAAAGGTCAAAACAAAGATATAAAGCCTTGATTGTTACTTATGATTTCTACATTTATCTCGTAAACACTATTATTTTTGTTGTTTTCACAGAATATTTTTGATAAAACGTCTATTGCGTCATGTGTTAGTGGCGTGTATGTGTAATAAACTTGTGGATATCATAGTGATAAAAGTTTTATTAAATTTATATATTTTCTCCTTTTTTATCTACTCGTGTGGACGAGATGAAAATATTCACTTAGACAATAGATTCAATTTGTCTTCCCGGACTTCACACTTACTTTCAAATGATTGTGGAGATCTTTGTAAGGTTGATTTTGTACTGGTTGATAATCTTAATGCCAGAGTTAGATCATTTAATAGTCAGTGGACTATTGGAAAAAATATAAGAGTGCAATTAAGAGAAGATACTAATGAAATAGTTATTGAGAGACAGGTGAAATTTCATTTTAATACTATTACCCAGTTGAGAATTCATTATAATTATCTAAATGATGCCAGAGCAGCTTTAGATCGTCTTCGACTTGGTTTATCAAGAAAAAGATATGCAGTTATACTCGTTGATCGTAATAAAATAGAAAGAAAACCAAAACAAAGAAAGCCAAAATCTCCTTTAACTACTCATCCTATCTCAGTGTCCTTTAGTCATGTCAGAATTGTGTATATTCAGGGTAATACTTATACGGTTGAGTGATTGTGTCGCCACACAATTAAAGTTTGCGACTGGCAATTACCAGAACTTTTAATAAATCCGCAAAAGCGGTTGTAATTGAAGATAGAAAATAAGATAAATTGTCTTTTAAAGGCTTGAATTTTGGATCTATGAAGATAACAGCTCCTAAAGTTTTTTTCCCAGTCGGAGCAAAAGGCATGATCCAAAAAGAAGATGGTTGATCAATAGACCAATTAATTTTCTTTAATCCTTCCAATAAGGCACAATCTTTCTGATCAGATAATTCCATTAAATCCCCATTAGTAAAAGCTTGTTGAACTACATCATTTGGTAAAACTGGAGCTTTAAACTTTTTCAATTCATTAAAGCAAGGATGAGTTTGATTTAAGCCTGATCCAACTAATGATTCTTTTAATTTTACTAACAGGATAATATTATCTGAAGTGCAATCTTTGGTTAAAATATCCGATAATAGAATTTCTATTAATACTTTTTCGGCTTCTTTTTTGTTTTGACACTGTTTGAATTTATTCTTGATTAAATCAAGATCCAAAAGTTCAATTTCGTCGGAAACAGATGCATTGGAAAAGGTTTCATCCTCACCACCCTTACCGCCATCCTCACCATTTTCAGCAGGCTCATTCAAGAAAGAAATCTCTCCTGTCTTTAATGAACCTTCAAGTGGCTCAGAATCAACATCTAGGCTGTCAACCTCTTCTTTTACTTCATCTTTTACTTCATCTTTAGCTTCATCTTTAGCTTCTACTTTTACTTCATCTTTAGGTTTTTCTGAATCACTTTTCGTTTTAGGCAAATTATCTTCAAAGAAACTGATATTGCTTTCTCCTAAATCTCCCTCTTCGGGACTGTCCAAATCTATTTCATTTTCCTCATCTTGTAATAAATCCGCATCTATATCGTCTTCTTCATAGGAAGCTTCCGTATCACTATCGGCACTTTGATCTATTACTGATTCACTATCTTCTTCTTTTTCTTCTAGAACAGGTTTGTCCGTTTTAGGTTCTAATTGTGGTGCATCATCTTCTATAAGCGTATCTAGTTGTTCATCATTGACCTTAGACGCGGAAGCGTCATCTTCAGTGTCCAAAATATCATCCTCTACGTCCAAAAGGTCATCTTTCGTTTCTACAATATCTTCTTCAGCTGACTCATCTTCAGCTGACTCATCTTCAGTTGACTCATCTTTAGCTGTCAAAAGGTCATCTTCCTCTTCCACAATATCTTCTTCAACTGACTCATCTTTAGCTGTTAAAAGGTCATCTTCAGTTTCTACAACATCTTCATCCATGGTTGTGGTTTCTCCTGTGGTTGCTGAAATATCATCTATATCAGTAGAAGTAGACTCAATGACAGGTTTCTTTTCACTAAGATCCTCTATTGGAGCAATTACGTGTCCTTTTTGAATCGAATCTTCTTTGGGGTCAGTTAGTTTTACTTGTTTCAACATAGCCTGGAAGGGCCGTTCCGAAGAAGAATGATTATAATAGTATTTTAAAGCGGATAAAATATCTTTTTTACAAGCAACGCCTGGAATAATTATCATTCCGGTGAAAAACCGTACTATTTTTATTTTTCTTTTATCGAAAGGATCCTCCATGGCAATTTTCAATTTATTACCAGAAATTTGGTAAGGAACAATTTCTAAATCGCAAATATATTCCATGGGCATAATATCTAAAACTTCATCTTCAATATCATCGAGTTCACTGCGTTTAATAAGTGGGAATCCACTCATTTCACTAATCAATTTGGAAAAATCTTTATCGTTTATGAGGCCCATATCTTTTACAATAGAGACCATAGGCTCATCGAATAGTTTGTTGATCTTTTGGGCCGCCTCAAACTCTTCAAAGGAAATTTTACCAACTTGCATTAAAACTGAAGCTACATTAGTTTTGATCATAAATTATTTCCTTTCATATTTATCCGAAGATTTCATGGAATATTCGAATCCGAGTTTATTCCGGCGACTGTATTTATCAGGATATAGAGTCTTTATTTTATGTTTTGTTTTTTTTATATCCAATCTTTTTCCTAATATTTGTAAACAAATTAATCTTAATTGTAGAATTGAGTATAAATAATCTAACGGTTTATTAATAACCATCAAAGGTTCGGTTAATCGTAGAATTTGTTTGTATTGCTTCTGGCCCAGTAGATTTTCACTTTGAAGATATGTCTGTTTTAAGGATGATTCTTCTTGAAATCGGGGTTCTTTAGACCTGGTAGATTGGTATTGGTAATTCTTAGATTGCTTATGTTGGTTTGAGTTTAGAAAAGTGCTGTTGATTTCATTCATTGGGAACAATCGTACAATATAGGTAGCCAAAATTATAATGATTGCTGTTATTAAAGTTAAGATAAAGGTTGATTTAATGGGGTATTTCCGTTGCTTAAAATTGTTAGTGGTTAAAGGATTTAAATCTTTTTGTTTACTTTTATAAAAAGATCTAATTTTGTTTAATGAATATTGAGAAGGTTCAAATAGACTCATATCTGGACGAGATTCTTTATAAAGAAGAAGAGCTTCCTTGGCTGATATTGAAAAGTCATTATGTTCTAAAAAAAGTTCCAGCTTTTTTTTCATGAGACTAATTTTTTCGTATATTCGAGCTTGTTTTATGCACAATACGTGAGATACAAATTCATCTGTAAAATCAAATTGAATGCCAAGAATCCACAGTTCTTTTTCTTTTGGGGAAAGTTGATCAAAGAAATTATCCACTAAATCAGCTACCTGTTGGTGATTTGTTTTTTCTTGATTAGGATTGGATTCAATTTTGTATTCTTGTAGAGAAGGGTCCAGTTTTACTTCTTTTAAGCAAGTTTCTCTGGCTATTATAAAGAGAAGATGTTTGGGAGATTTTGAAAGGTTTTTTTCCAAAGATAATAATAAGAAGAATTTTTTCCAGATAATTTCGAAGATTCGATCGGCTTCTTCAATGTTGTAGATATAGGATAAAATATATTGAAAGGATGAATTGCCATATCTTATTAAAAAAGCTTCTAGGGCGTAGGGGATGGATTTCAATAAGGCATCCAATACTTCCTTATCAGAACAGTCTTGAAGCCAATTTTGGTCCTTAGGAAGATAAAGTCCCATATTACACACTCAATAATCAAACTAATAATAAGGTTGATGCTTCTTCATAACAAATGCTATAATCACTATTGAGTATATTCTAAAATAATTAATGAAATCTTTCAAATTTAACTGGTAGGAAATGGGTATTATTTTCAGTTATCCTCAAATATAGGAGTTTAAATATAGTATGAATGAAGATTTTGACATCAAACAATCTCA
>CAZJDM010000020.1:0-41470 GCA_964544765.1 uncultured bacterium | reverse complement strand
CAAAAATTTATTGAAGAATCTTTCAAAAACTGGCGCGGAATGTCTCAGTACGGTTCAAGAAGAATAAAAAGATCCATTTTTATTGATCTGGCCTCCATTCGTTTTTTAAATGATCAGGATTTAGCACAATATGAACGTTTTTATTTATTAAAAGATTACATCACTGAAAAAAGAAAAAGCATAATTACCAGTAATGACACCTCCGGTAAAGACACCTTGGTGCATAACTCACGCAAACTAACTAATATAGGTACCTTTCGTAATTATGTAAGACTTTATTTAAAACAACACCCTTTAGTTTCTCCAGATGCTACTTTATTAATCAGGCAATTGCAACCAACTACCAGCGGTTTACCTATTGAAATATATATCTTTATAAAAGAAGTACGATGGACCGAATATGAAAATACCCAATCAGATATTTTTGATCATATCTTATCTATAGTACCCGAATTTGACCTTAGATTATTTCAAAATCCTACTGGTAACGATTTTAAATCAATCACTTAAATTCAAATCTTTTGAATTTCCATTTATATTTTACTCAATATATTCAATAAAAATTTGAGTTCAAATTAAGTTCACAAATAATAATGCTGATGATGACTTGAGACTTTAAAAGTATACTTTTATTCCTAGTAAATGAATCATTTATATACCTCCCAATAATTTTAATTCAAGAATAACGACATTAACACCGAAAGCATTATTGTAAGCAGCTAAATAGATGGCAGCACATATGTATTTCATGTTTTTTTGTAAATTAGCAAAGATTTGTTTAAATTAGTCTAAATTTTTAATATAACTAGAAAGGAGTCAAGTATGTCTCTGACTAATTATTTAAAAGGATTTTTTCTGTGTTTTTCATTAATTATCGTAAGTTGTGGAACAGAACCCTTCCAAAATAAATCATCAATTCTATCATTCGCAAATGACCATTACGAATACTTTATTGACAACAACGGAAACTCTAATAACGATAACGACAATTTTAATGACAGCAATGACGACTTCAACGCCAATAATAACACCAACTATGAGGTATTGATTTATCAAGATTGGTGCCTTCAATGGGAGCTAAATTGTACTGATGAACTTATGAATTTCCCCTTCGAAAACAATCCATGGGAACCAGAACAATGGGAAGCTATGATTAAAATTGTAAAATCATTTCTAAATTCCAAAAGTAGTATTTCTATTTATGAAAGTATTTTGTACGATTTGGATCTGACCTTAGCTGCTGAGTACTTAGGGTTAGATGAATTCCTTCAAGAAGTATTTGCCAAACTAGAAGAAAATCAATGGGAATCAATCAGTACATATCCAAATGATGGGAAAATAACCATTACCAATCACACTGAAAATGAGTTAATCACTCCAAGTGGTATTACGCTCCTTCCCAAAAAGGAACTGTTTCTTACTCCCCAAAATGATGCCCGTATTGATATAACAGGTCTTAGTATGTATGCTCCTTTGAACAGTGTACCTGATAATATTAGTTACGTGGATATAAACCAAAAAAACGTTTTTAGATTGTTTAGTAACAATTATAATATACAAGATATCCCAATGTCCTTTTTAGAAGATTTGTTTGATATCAATCTAGTGGTATTTCCTTACGATCCGCAATTCAATAGCGCCATAAAAACAGCTGGTCCGTTACTTAGCTTTTTAGCAAGAACTCAAGCTAGCTTGGTACTAGAATTGGATTTTTGGGAAACTGTCGATAATAATATTCATTATATTATTGATGAACCCACATCGCTTAAAACAATCAGCGCGTTCACTAATCGTCTACATTACATTGAAAGCGTTAATAACGGAATTGATGATAAAGGCCAACAAAACGCCTATTTATTAGGGCATCTAAAACCAAATAATCAAATTGATTGTCTAGTTGGTGCCTCTGGATCAATGGGTATAATCTTCTCAAAGAAATTTGGTATTGATAAAATTGAAGTTCTTCCAGACACTCAGTTTCGTCTATATCTTTATGGGATAAGTGGTTGGAAAATAGTAGGCTGGTTTAAACCAGCATTTACCCCAAGAATAGTAGATGTAACCCCAGATTATATAATAATATACGATGTGCCTTTTGTCGGTACGTATAAGATGCCATTAAGCGAAATTAAAGATATTAGATGCTATTAAAGTGAGACTATGAGGTGAGTAAACCGAGGGAGTTTACTGAGATTAAAGGCAGTTAGAAGTCTCAACTCAATATTTGTATTAATAGTAAGGGTGAAGTCTATACCCCACCTTTACTATTACTATTATTTTTATGATAAATTATTTAATTTTTTCTTTTAATTCTTTTCCTGGTCGCCACACTGGAACTCTTCTAGCAGGTATATTGATGGCTCTACCAGTTTGAGGATTTCTACCGGTTCTGGCTTTCCTTTTAACCGCTTTGAAAGTACCAAAACCAACTAAACGAATCTCTTCTTTTTTAATATGTTTGGTCACAGTTGCTGTAAAAGCGTTTAACATCTCTTCATTGGAAGATTTAGTTGTGTTAGTCGCATTAGCTAGAGCTTCAATTAATTCTGCTTTGTTCATACAAATTCTCCTTAATTTGTGAATTAGACCAATCACCCTACATCGTATGTAAAAGTGAATAATTGTTTTAAAATAATGCCATAATTCTCTTTCAGTGTCCAACATCAACCACAAAAAAATAATTATATAAAAATAAATTAAACTGGTGACCATAAAAAAAATAGTTTAAACTATTTTATAAACTTCCTACACGCAATTAATGAGAGGTAAAGATGGAAAAATTTCTAAAGCAAGTTGCAAGTATAAAAATGTTAATTACTTTTTTGATGGGATTTTCCTCAGGATTACCGTTGCTCCTCATAGGTGGTACTTTGCAAGCCATGATGACTGAAGCAAAGGTCGACCTTGGTACTATTGGGCTGTTTTCTTTAGCCGGTCTTCCCTATACTTTTAAATTTGTGGCAGCTCCCCTCTTTGATCGTTTTTTCCCTCCTCTTTTAAAAGAGAACGGTGGCAGAAGAAGAGGATGGATATTATTGTTCCAAATCTTACTTCTGATTTCTATTTGTTGTATGGGTTTTTTAAATCCCTTAACCATGTTACCAACCATGGCCGTATTAGCTCTGGCTATCGGCCTTTTTAGTGCCTTACAAGATATAATTATAGATGCATATCGTAGGGAACTGCTCAATGATGAGGAACTCGGATTAGGTTCCAGTCTTTATGTCAACGGATATAGAATCGCCATGCTTCTTACTGGAGGAGGCGCATTAATTCTAGCGGATATTTATTCTTGGAAAGTAGTTTACTTACTGATGGGTATGTGTATGCTAATGGGTATTATCACTACTCTCTTGGCTTTCGAAAATACTGATAACATAGATTCTCCCAAATCAATAAAGGATGCTGTCATTGATCCTTTTGTTGAATATTTTTCTCGCAAAGGAGCCATAGCAATTTTAGTATTCATACTGTTATACAAGATTGGTGATACGATGGCAGCATCAATGACAACACCTTTTATTTTAAGCTTAGGTTTTAGCAAAACTCAACTGGGTAGCATTGCTAAATTCTTTGGTTTCTGGGCAACCATTGGTGGTGGTCTTCTGGGTGGTATTTTGATTTTAAAATGGCGCATAAAATTGAGTTTATGGATTTTTGGTATACTACAAGCTGTTTCTACTTTCGGTTTTGTAATATTGGCCCAAGTGGGTTTAAGCGTTCCTGTATTGACCGGTGTCATTGCTTTTGAAAACCTATCCGCTGGCATGGGAACAGCGGCTTATGCAGCTTATATGGCCTCAATTACTAATAAACGTTATACCGCAACTCAATATGCTTTATTAACTAGTCTCATGGGTATACCTAGAGTTTTGATCTCCGCGCCAATGGGATATCTAGCCCAAAGGACAGGTTGGATTTCCTTTTTCACTATTTGTACTCTAATTGCTGTTCCAGGTATGTTACTTTTGATCAAAATCACTGGATCTCTTAGTGAACCAGAAGAAAGAACCCAAGTTCAAACCTCAACTGTGTAAATTATTGGTTCAAATTATGATTATCAAGTTGCTATCCGAATATAAGAATGAACAACTCCAACTTTTACACAGTCCACCATTAAAAACTGGGAAATATGCTTTTCAAGACAGTAATTATTTATATATTCAATCATTATTCGCTAAGATATATTCTTTAACAACATCCGGAAATTACGTAGCCCTTAGCTTAGATTTAACAGATTTTCCTAATATTAACAAGATTATATCTTGGTTAACTAGAAATAATCTACATTTAAGTGTTTTAGATTTATCTAATGCCTATGGTTATATTGGAGAGGCAATGACTGGACAACTTCTAGAGGTATTCAGGCCCATAGCGCATGATAATAGTTTATTATTTTTGAGTTATGGTGCCAATGACCATATATTAACCCCTGACCCTAGACACCCTGATATTGAAAGACTCGGATGGGAACACTTTGCATATACCTTTAAATACTTTGATGGTTATACGGGAGGAGATTTGGAAGATAAATTAAAAAGGACCCTTAGTCCCTATAGTTCCAGTTATGGGGCTATGAAAAAATTTTGGCACGGTACTATTAATGAAATTCCTGTACGCCTCGATCCATGTAAAGCACTGAGCCAAGAGACTAAATAAGATTATAGTTAATGATGTGAATATTGAGTTAAGATTTTTAAAACCAGATTAAATATTGAAAAAATCGAGATTTTGTGTCATTTTGAAGCCTGTATTTGCTTTTGGAGTCATGAATCCAAGTTTATCTTATTTAATCGTAAATGTTAATTATAATTACCCCAATATAATCAGGATATTAAAAGCAGGAATTAAAGACATGACCAATCAAGATTTGATAAAAAAATGTAAAACATTCGCCCATGATGTATGTAAAAAAAGCGTGGAATATAAGGAACTTTGGCGACATACTCTTTATGTTAGACAATGTTCTTTACAATTGGCTGAGATTGAAAATGCCGATACCTTAGTAGTGGAAATAGCATCGCTATTTCATGATATTGGTCAGTCAATTAACTACCATGATCATCATATTGAATCGTGCAACTTAGCGAAAGAATTTCTCCATAAATTAAAAGGGGATAATAATATTATTACGGACCAACGCAAAGATCTAATCTATAAATGTATATATAAACATCGGAGCCGTTTCTCAAAAGAAAAGAATAATGAAGTTGAAGTAAAAATCGTACAATCCGGTGATATGCTTTCTAGACTACTGGATGATGAGTATTATAGTTCCATAATTAAAAACTCTGGTGTTCATGGTTTAGAATTTTGGTACAACAGAACCATGACTAAAATGAATCTTAAATCTGCCTTTGACTTGGCCTCTGATCAAATTAATAAAATCAAACACGCAATAGAAAATAACTCTAAAACCAACCGCTGTAAATAGGATCATTGATCTAAAAGAACTAGACAATAGTCTTATACTTTTAATGGGAGCAATAATTTGAAAGAGCCTAACAATACACCTTCAAATGTAGCCAGTGACTTGAAAGAACCGGGCAATACACCTTTAGTAAAGGTTGGAGAAATATACGTCAAATTAGAATGTACCAACCCATGCGGCAGTATCAAAGATAGAATTGCCAAGTACATCCTTGAAGAAAGTGAAAAGAAAGGTCTTTTAAAACCTGGGATGCAAATAGTTGAGGCTACCAGTGGTAACACCGGTATCGCCTTAAGTTATTACGCTCGTCAAAAAGGCTATCCCATTACAATCATAATGCCGGAAAATATGACCGATGAGCGCAAAAAAATTATTAAAGATTTAGGCGCCAAATTAATATTATGCTCAGCGGGAAATTTCGCTGAAGCTGCCGCAATAAGAGATGAGATGGCTCAAGATACTGTCTATTTCAACCCAGATCAATTTTCCAATCATTTAAATATTGAATGTCACAATAAAACAACCGGCCAGGAAATTCTAAGTCAGATTAAACCATATTCTGATCAAATTGATGCTTTTATCGCGGGAATAGGTACCGGCGGGTCCTTGATAGGAGTTGCTCAAGCCCTAAAAGAAAAACACCCTAATATTTACATTGCTACTGTCGAACCCTCTGAGTCAGCTGTAATGAGTGGAGGTAAACCAGGTAACCACGACATTCAAGGTATTGGAGATGGATTTATCCCTGCTATCGCTAACAATGGGAACAATCAACCTCATGAAATAATCGATCAAGTTTTTAGTTTTTCCTCCGCAGAGGCTATCAACTGTGCCAAAGAAATAAAGAGTAAGTATGGTTATTGTGTTGGAATATCTTCTGGAGCCAATTATTTAGCCAGTCTAGAACTCAAAGAAAAATTTAAAACAGTAGTTACCATATTTGCAGATGGATACGCTAAGTATAAAGCACACGGACTTAAACCAGTGGATGATGGACATTGCCAATACAAAACCACCCCATTTGGATTTGATTGATTGGAACCCAGGTCTATACACTATGGGCCATTATGAGCTTCGCTCATAATGGCCCTACTTGCTATCTCACTATTTTTACCAAAAAATAGAAAACCATTAGCGCTATTCCAGTTTTCAACAACATTGAGTCCTTCATGAATTTCTTGTCTTAGCTCTTTTAGTCGTAAATAATCGCAAAGAAAGATTGTCTTTATTACTTTACCTAGCTAGCAAAAAGCCAAGTAGGTTGGATGTTTTAAATTATTGCGGGTAAACCGTTTTAAAATTGCTTCAGCATCAGCAAAACCTAGCTTAATCGCATAGGAACATCTTCATCATTCGAGTACTGTTGTTTTTGACTATCCTGATATTTTTTTATTAAGTTGATTCCATCAATCACAGGTTTATGGCTAGTATTATTTGAACGAAATTCCAAGCTATCCAGTATTATCGGGATTATTCTCCTATAATGATGAATATAAGAAGCCCTCATTACATTTTGGACTTTGTAACGATAAATCGGGCCAGATGACTTTAGTTCTTTAATGATATCTTTCAAAATATCTTCACTAGCAACGGGAAAAATGACATTTTTTACAGTTCCTATGGGATTATTGACAGCAGCTTCGGCAACTTGACAAAAAAGTAAGTCCTTTTTTTTGACCTTTTTAAAATCTCTTACAAGTTCTTTTATCACCTTCCTCTCAGCCTTAGCTCCTATCTTATGGATAATTTGAATTAAAAGATCCACGAGATCATCTGCAATTTCTTGGATTCTAACGTAAGTAAAGGCTGCAAATAAGCTGTATTTGATGTATTTAGGATGGCGTTTTATTTCATGCATACTTTCTGATGCAATTCTTCTCTTTAATTTTAAGAGCTGTTGTTTAGAGATATCGGTAAAAAGATTCGTTGGTAATTTTAATTCTCTCAGGACAGACAACTTTTTTGATTCTTGTTTTAAACTTTTTAACCCTATTCTCCCAGGATCCTTTTTCAGGTCTGAAAGTCCTAATTCAGATTCTCCTTCAATTAACCTATCAATCTGCTTTTTGATTTTTTTTGGTATTTTTCTAGAAACTTTCTTAAAGAAGTCCTCTTCAATCTTAAATAAGGCAGAAGAAGCAACTTCCTTAATAATTCTATCGCTTGGCAAACAAATTTTTGTCTCTAAGAACCGTTGTTGGGCTTTGATCTGGATATCAATTAATTCATGTTCAAATGATAGATTTGAACATAACCATTGTTTAACTTCTGAACGATCTTTCTTGTTGGGGTATAGTTTTACATTGGCCTCATTTACAATATGTTTAGGCGATTCAAGAAATAAGGCGTTAACAAAAAACTCTGTATCAGTATAGGCCTCCCACCATTGGTAGTCTCCTTCTTCAGTGCAAGCTGGTTCAAGATCTGATGAGCTAATTGTTGATTGCCTGGAATTAATTATTTTTAGTTTTTCTAAAGGTGATAGTAGGTTCACATTGTTATTTAATAGTTGCTGAGTAGTCTTACCGTTCATATTGTGCTGCATACATAACATGTGAAATTTTGAGGTTGTAGTGTCAATACACATCTCCTAAATTCTAAATATGAATGGTTGCAGTTAATTTTTTAACCATTATCCAAATATAGTCTTAAAAAAGGCTGTATTGGACTGAGTATATTAGCAATTCTATCTAAGAATGACTAGTTTAAAAATGTTGCATAGTGCATACCAGATAACAAAACTAACTATAGTAAAATTTAACCCATTGATATAGCCTACACAGGCCCAATATGAGTGAAGCTGCTCTCATCGGACATTTCTCACGTAACTCACTGTAATCATACAATATATTTAATGCCAAAAATCATTTTTAGATCAACTTTTCCGTGAATTCATTATTGGTAATTAACTTATATATTCAATATGTTGCGCAAATTTTGGTCCCGTATGCGAACTTCGCTCATATTGGGCCAACTTGTCTATATTATTAACTGCTGCCGTTGGGGAAAGTAAAAACCTCACCTTCCACTCGCGACCAATCTTAGTCTCTTTCTTCTCTTTCTCCTTCTGTTAGTACTACTGTTTCTGGCACGCAGATTAAACCTACATTAATATACGCCAATCTAGTGGTAATCGGAACCGCACCATCCTCCTCTTCCTCTGTCTCTTTGTTAGAAAAATTAAATGTTCTAAATATTTTTATTGTAGTTATCACTTTTTCTATCAAGTTTTTTTCTTCTAGCTCTTGAAAAGTTATTAAACCCGCACCTATCCTAGCTACAACGACAATATCTCCACTATTTATCCTGCCATCCGGCTCATCTAGTGGAGCTAAGTCAAAAGCATTACAATTACGCTTCTTAACTTCGTTAGTGATATCGTCACAAATAAGACCATGAGCTGATCTTGCCTCTTCCTCATCCTCATCCGAACAGTTACCTGTATTATTCTGTTGCACGTCTGTTGTATACTCAATCACTAGCGTATAACTTGAATATGCCCTGGCCCAAGGATCTACCTTAATAATGTACGTACTTCTGCTTTCTACCTTGAATTTATCGTCATCCACATTATTACGTTCGGTGTTCTTTATGTTTTCAGAAAGGCCTGGAAATGATTTATCACTATCATTTTTGCAAGGATGAGGATTGCCTGTACAGTTGGTTATTATATGTGTGTTTTGAGTACCATTCTTATAAATCCTCAGATAAATATTATTATTAAGATTCGTAAGGGAAACCTTTATTTTCCCATCGAATCTAGGTTCAAACAAATAGTAGTCATCGAAGTCACTTTGATATCCCACAGACCCAGTAACAACGGCTGAACCATTCGTAAATGCATCAAATGGTATTTCTGTAGATGTTCCTGAAGATCTGCCGGCATCATTACCACTTATGATATTATTACCAATTTTATCAACCTCACCAGTACCCGTGTTAGGGTTAGGAGTGTGGTATAATAAGTCTGCTTGTGTGTCTGGAGCACAATTGGTAAATAAAAACGAAAAAAACAGACAAATACCAAGTAGATAGAATTGTTTGTTTTCAGACCCCGAAGTGTTTAATGCATTCATTGAATCTCCCCTATTTGGTTTAGGTTAAAACTCGGAACCATCACCTTGACAGCCATTTTGTATATTCTTCGGAACATTTGCTCTATATGTTTAATATATGTGATAAATTTATTGTTTATAGATGGTTATGATTCAACGGGACGAGTCGAATAATTAGAAGTGAGATCTATCGGCACTTATTCTTGGCTTTGACACTTGAAAAGCAGTTAATGCTTTAGTATTGGTAAGTTATCAAAGATTGAAATATGGTCGTTTTCACTACAAACCGCCGTAACAACCAGAAACAAACGATTTAAGGGGATATTTATTTTGTGATTTTTTTCTAACATTTGTGAGAAAAAAATCACAAATTCATCTCGTTTTGTCTAACATTAAATTATTATCTTAAGATATTTAATTGGCTTATTGTGTGTAATATTAGTTGCTTACATAAAATATAGCGAATTGGCTTATTTATTGCAGTATAAGCCATTGCTCGCGCGTTGGTGAGGGACAAAACAATACTATTAGGAGTTTAAAATGTTAAAATTATTACCTTTTTTAATCGTAATTCAACTTATTTCATTTAGACTATATTCTCAAGACGAACCCTTAAAGAGTCCTTATTTTGTTGATGATATTCATTGTTCTGGATTAAGAACCGAGCAACTTGAAGAAAGTTGGTTATATCCTAAGGATATAATACCTTCCCTACAAAAGGATGTTAACAAAACCGCCTGTTATCAGGTCCTGTCTATTTTTGGAATTAAAAAAATGGAATGGCTCGATCCGGAAGACTTTGAAAAATTAGAAATGTTAATTCAAAAATCAGGTCTTTTTGAATCTGCCGAAATATCTCTAAAGAAGTCAGAACTCAAAAACCATATTCATTTATTTTTAAAGGTCATACCCAAATCCAAACATTTTTACTCTTGGCTAGGTGATTTTAAATATTTTAATTCTAAAAACAGCGACTATTCAAAACGAATGGAAAGTACGTTCAATTTTAAATACCTATATCGAGAAAATGCTTTATCTGAATGGTCCGTTGGAATTGACATATTAAATTCTGTGGCAAATGGTAATATATCCTCTTCAACTCATATACCACTTAATTCCTCCCCCTCAAATGATCCCAGCTTATTTGCTAACATCATGGGTGATGATGGAAAAGGATTTTTAGATTTGGAAGACTGGCACTCGATTAATTTGTATGGCACTATGAGTAATAGAGTTTGGGAAAACTATATATTTAAAGGCCGAATGGATTTGTATCTTTTTACTCTAAACCATTATGACGACGATTTATCTCGAACAAGTCTAGTGTTGGATCTACTTTATTCTAGTGTAGTTAGTGAGTATTTTTCATCTCAAATAGGTCCCAGTATTGTACTTGGTACCAAAGAGACTGAAACTTCAGATGAATCAAACTCCCCTCATTTTGGGATTAAATACAATGCTATAGTTAGAAAAGATTATTCTAATTTTTTCAAAGTAGATGCTTCTTTTTATGTTGACTCCTCAGGTCATTTTGCAGGTCTAACCTCCAAAATTAAAACACAAAGAGAATTTGCCATACTAAACAATATCTTTCTTGGATTAGGCGCGGAAATATATGAATTCGATAAAATGGTTTTACTTGAATACAACGCAATACCAGGCGCTAACATTGGAGATAATTATTATATCTCAATGGGCAAAAATCTGTATTTCGGAGAAAACATACATCAGATAAAAATTAATTATGGCTCAACCTCCATCAGTAACGAAGATCCTGATGACTCATCTTTAATTCATGAAAAAACAAAAGATGGTAATTATATGTACACCACTCATGTGGAAACTGAAACTAATTACCTCACCTTGAAGTATCAAGGTGTATTTAAAGGGTGGAACCTGGGTCTTGGTGCCAGTTACTATTTTGATAGATTATATTAATATTCAGATTGTATATTAAATTGAAATCAAACAATTATATAGTTAAGATTAGTTATGCTATCTCGAACTTTTTTTATATTTTTTAAATTTTTAACTTTTTTAAAACCATTAACACTTTCTACATCATTGATTTGTTTTTTAATAGGGAGCCAAACCTTTGCTGGGGAGATTCCTCAACTTAAATCATCTGTATGTAAATGGATCAAACCTGTCTATCAACATTCAATACTTAAAAAGATTAAAAGTGGTGTACCCTTTGAGTTAATGAGCCTTTTTACTTATCAAAAACAAATACAATGTAGGAAAATATTGCACATAACTTTTGACCTATGGGATGAAATAATAACAGTAAAGGAACAGGAAAAAATAATTTCCAAATTTAAACTGAAAAAAGGACTTGGCGCCCTTTGCCCCTTGTTAATATGTAAAAATCTTTCTGTTCCTTCCAATAACAAGATGAAATTTAGATTACTTTTAAACCCTATGTGGCAAGGACGATTAAAACGTTTACAGGGTATCGTGCCTATGGAAACTAAAAATAGAAGGGCCGGAATTATTCATATTAATTGGTCCAATATAGGTTCGGGGTTACCTAACAAACAACTACTAATCGAAAAGGTTTTTCCTTAATTAATAGAAAGGATATTTTCTTAAAGACAGAAAAGATTATTTCTTAAAAACATTAAAGGATAACGTCTTAATGATTGTTAAAATTTGGTATAAAATTGCGGCTATAATCATTTTATTGACCCTGCCATTGATGGGAATTCAATACTTTTTAAATAAACAAAGTATTGAACTCGCTTTCCAGATGGTAGATAACAATCAAGTCAATGAAACTCTAGATAACTATTTAAATACTTTAAAAAGTACCGCCGTTCTGGACCCCCAGCACCGTGATAAATATAAAGATCAATTCAGAAAGGTGCTAACTACCAAACAAGCCCTAAATGACTTTGGTTTGTTAAGAAATCAACTAGTAAAGAATATTATGGTCCAAACACTTTGGTGGACAAGTTTCATATTATTATTTTTTCTAGCTATGGCTTTTTTATTTTCTAAAAGTATTGTCACCCAATTTAACAAATTACTGGAAAAGATTAAAAAAGACGCTCAAAAATTAGAAGCACTGCACGGCATTGAATCATGGCAGCGAACAGCACAGATTATGGTTCATGAGCTTAAGGCGCCTCTTACTCCTTTGAAACTCATATCTACTAGTATAGTGGATCAACACAACTCCCTGCCCAAAGAAGATTTTAGTAAATATTTAAATACAGCATCAGAAGTATTGAAAAAGAAAATATCAATTATGGAAGAAACATTCGCAAGTTTTACCCACTTCTCTAAATTACCCAAGGTCCAAATCAAACCCAATGATATACGATCCTTCATCCACAAGTTTTTTGATAATTATAAAGATTATAAAAAAGAGTATGTATCGCTAAAGCTTTTAAACACTAATTTAACTAAAAACATTGTCCCTTTTGATGAAAACTTAATTAATAATCTGCTGTTTAATCTGATAAAAAATGCACACGAAGCTAACAAATTAAATAAAATCGAAATATCCATATCCTTGAAAGAGGCCCCAGATGTTGTATATATCCAAGTACACAATACCGGAAATATTGTTCCCAGGGACATTGAAAAAAATATATTCAATTTGTATGTTTCTACTAAGTCTAATAAGCTTAAGAATAAACTTAACCTAGGACTAGGTTTGACCATATGTAAAAAGATAGCCCTTGATCATGGAGGAGATCTAATTCTAGTTGAAAATAGTACTCAAAAAGGAGTGACCTTTGAATTCAATTTACCGTATAATAAAAATTGATTGTGCGCTGAAAACTGTGGGAAAACTTTACTTATCAACTGTGCAAGTTGGATAAAAAAGAAATATTTATTAAAATAGTTATAGCAATGATATTATAGTAATATTTACAATTACCCACAGTTTCCAGCGCACAATTTATATAGGTAAAACGGAGTTTTTATGAATAAAAAACCCCAAATATTAATAGCGGATGATGATTCTGACATTCGCACCTCCGTTCAGTTAGCATTAGCTGGAGAGCCCTATGATATCTTGGAAGCTGGTTCCCTGAAAGAAGCATATGAAATTATTAAGAGTCATAAACTAGACATGCTTTTACTAGATGTCCACTTTCAAAATGAAGGCACTTGTCTTGAATTGATGAAACAACTGCGAAATGAAGATATACTCACTCCTATCGTTGTACTATCTGGAGCTGCTTCCGCTAATGAGGCTAATGAGGCCCTTAAACTAGGAGCCTATGATTTTATTGAAAAACCTGTTTCCGCGGATAGGCTAAAGATAACCTTATCCCGATGTTTAGAAAATAGTAACCTTAAACAAAAATTACATAATTATATTGGTCAAGATGATATCTTAGGCACTTCTAACAGCATAATCCATATACGAAAACAGATTGATCAGTTTGCCAAAAGAAATATTAAGATTTTAATAATGGGAGAAACGGGAGTTGGAAAAGAAGTCATAGCTCGTAGTATTTGGAAAAATTCTAATCGTAATACCCAACCATTAATAGTGGTAAATTCAGCGGCTATCCCTGCCAATTTAATGGAAAGTGAGCTCTTTGGACATAATAAAGGAGCTTTTACCGGTGCGGTAAGTGATCAGACTGGAAAAATTGAAATAGCTGATGGAGGCACATTATTTCTGGACGAGATAGGAGAGCTATCTATTGAGGGCCAAACTAAATTACTACGGTTTTTAGAAACTGGAGAAATTCAAAAAGTGGGCTCGGTGAAAATTTCTAAAGCTGACGTTCGAGTTATTGCGGCTACATCTAGAGATCTAGAGGAGGAAGTTAAACAGGGACGTTTTCGAGCTGATTTGTTTTATCGATTAAATGTAGTAAGCATAAAAATACCTCCTTTAAGAGATCGACTAGAAGATATCCCGATACTTTTTAGTAAATTCATAGGTGAATTCTCGCAAAAAATTGATCAACAGAAATCAATTGATATCGATTCAAAAGTATTTACTCTTCTGCAAAATTACAATTGGCCCGGTAATGTTAGAGAATTACGAAATGTTAGCGAACGAGCAATAATAGTGGCCGATAGCGATATATCCTTAGGAACGATAGTCAAGGTTATGGGAAAAAAGATATTAGATAATAGTGATTACGATGGTAATGATATTGATTATGATTGTGGTGATGATTACCAACATAAACAAGATAAAGAAGATTACCTTACTTTTAAACTGGAGCATCCTGTATCTCTTAAAGAGTTTAAAAACCAATCTGAAACAGCTTATATAAAGAAAGTATTAGATTCCAACCAATATTCTTTTAGTAAAGCAGCCAGTGTTTTACAAATTGATCGCAGTTATCTATATCAAAAGATGAATATGCTGGGCATTAGCAAGAAAGAATAGTTGGGGTATGGCAACGATCCGTGCGCTTTACTGCAACAGCCTTTTGGGAGGGTAACCACTAATTACACTAAGCCTTTAAATACCTTCTATTGCGATAAAATAGTGATAAACAGACTTATAATCTGGTATAATTTTTATTAAATATATTTCATATACGAGATTATATGCAAGGCCATTTACAAAATTGTATACGTTATTTATCAATTATTTTAACTGTTTTTTTACTTATCGTGTCTTGTAATTTGAAGGAAATTTTTGATAAGGATGAGACTAAAACTAAATCTAAGACGAAGGCTAAGACTGGTACTAATAATGATAAAGAAGTAACTGTGGATACAGAGAATCAAACTCTTGATGAGCCAAATAACATTTCTGATACTATTATAAGCATCAAAAGCATTTGTCATGAACTCGGATTAACGGATATTAAGGCGATAATCGCTGATGACTCTAAAGATCAATATATAATTGATAATTTTCTAGAAAATGTACAAGCAAATGTCGATAGACTTAGTTCCAACATATTAATTGATGTAGTTGAAAAAGGTCCGAATGGGCTAACTTGGGTACAGATTCCATATATGAGTATGTTCCTAACAGCATACAAGTTAACTGCTAATATACTATATCTTGAGCAATTTGTTAATGCTGTTGAAAACATGAGATCCGCGCTTACAAAAGGCAATGATGGTTTTCTTGGTTGGTATGGCAAGACTTTCCCTGATTGGCAAGATCCATATAACCCTGATAATTTGGTAGATGAACCGATTACAAGTTTCAGTTTTGTCGAGGTAATTTCTAATTTTGTTGAAATAGTAATATGTAATCAACAGTTGCAAACTAAATATGAGGAATTGGTTAAAGAATACCTTAATTTACTAGAAAATCATCTGGTGAAAAAGTGGATAACAAGAGGGTCATATGTGGATCTTGGAACTAAAGGGGCTGTTTTAAGACTTCATAAAGATCTCGGCAACAATAGGGGTCATTTAACCCTGCCCCACAACATGCATGAGATTGTTATGAAAGCTCTTATAGCTTTGTATCGTGTTACATGGAATGAAGAATATATGAAAAAAGCTATAAAACTCGGAGTTCGTTATAAATACTCTTTAAGTCTTAGTGATAATCATTATGTATGGAATTATTGGGACCCTGCAGGTGCATGGGATATTGATCATGGAAGGATCGACAACTGGAAGCATTCTCTGTTTACTGAACATAAGGGAAGTTATTATTCCATGAGTCCTAACCAGGCCATACTTTTATATCATCATGGCTTGATATTTAATGAAGTTGATTTGGAACGTTTCCTGAACACACAGTTGCATGTCACCTGGGATGGAAACATGGAGAACCCTGTTTGGCACAGAACCAATGGTATTCCTGCTACTGATGAATACGGTGATTATATGTTCCCTGCCCTTGCGCCATTTGATACTACTATTGAGGAATATGTTTATGGTAGCATAAGTCAGGAGTTTAGGTATAATGCCGCGGTTCACGCATGGACAGGAGGTCCTACTGCTAATAAATGGATTTATGGAAAATATTTCTATATGCCAAAAGCCAGTGGAGGTAATAAAATTTATAAATTGATAGGAGATAAATTTCTGGAAAAAGCAGAAAATCAGGAATTCATAAATAACCTTGTATTTGAAATCACTGGTGATGGTTATATAGTACCAAATAGGCCCAGCCAGATGGACAATGTGCCAAATATAGCTTATACAGGTTCATGTCCAAGAGGATACATTTTGGTCCCCGCAAATCCGACAGTATATGCTTACAACGACTTCTGCGTCATGAAGTATGAAGCAAAAAATGATGGCAATGGAAATGCGGTCTCTATGGCAGAAGAGACTCCTTGGGTAAGTATTAATCAAGTAGAGGCCAAAGCGGCATGTAAGAACCTCAATACCTTAAATAGGGTTACAAATAAATATGACTTAATTTCAAATCCGGAATGGATGGCAATCGCCAGAAACGTCGAAAATATTGATACCAACTGGACAAATGGAACAGTAGGAGATGGCTGCATTAAGATTGGAAACGTAGGAGAAACTAACCCCTGCATTGGAGGAGATTCTGGTTACAACGGTTCTGACCCAGACTTTGGAACCTCACGCTCAGATAACGGTACTGCTCAACTCACTCTCAGTAATAACGAAGTTATCTGGGACATTTCCGGTAACGTCAATGAATGGGTTGATTGGACATTAGGAGGTCCTTTAACATCAAATTTAAATCAAAAAGATAGACCTTATATTAAGGCAGATGGTTCTACCCAAGACGATTGGAGAGAACTAAGCGCCATTAATATCTTCACCCAAATAGCACCAAAAACATCTATTTTACCAAGTAACCCAGTTTTTAGTTCCAACCATGGAATAGGGAAATATTATGCTGCCACATCCAGTGGAGGAGCTGCTCTTCGTGGTGGGAGGTGGACCTATGGAAACAAAGCTGGTGCTTTCTCGCTCAATTTTAGCCTGACAAATGGAGCCGCTTACGATTACATTGGGTTTCGATGTGTTTCTAGACCATAAAATGGGAACTTTGAAAGTATTTATATTCTTGATGTTTTTAGCATTTTCGTCACTTGTTCGAATAAATTTAAAAGCAGGTCCATCTACTCCATTAATTTGTATTGCCGACGTTTAATAAAGAATTAATATATTCCAGGAATTAGGCGCCATTTAGTTTTTAAGGTGTAATTTCTATAACTATGATCAATCATTAAGACATTTTCTTCTAAATAGCATCTATAAGCAAATAATAAAGAACTCACCACTGCTACCATAGCATTCCATAAGGATAGATTAATAGAAAAGTAAATCCAATCACCCACCATATCTTATCCCACAAAATATCCGCATCAATAATCCCATAAATACCTTCTATAGCTATAAATAGTGTTAAGCAGACATTAATATATAAATTGGGGATCTTCTTACTATTCTTACTCTTTTTAATTAGCTCCATATATTATCGATATAACATATTGAATCCAATGGTCCAACCAGCTTCAGATCCATCACGTAAGATCTACTTTTGAAGAGCAGCAACAAACCTACTTAAATCCAAGGTATTCCGTCCAATGGTATAGGCTTCCATACTGGATATATCTCTACTACCATCACTTGATAGTAGTGCTTTATAAAAATCACTAAAATGCTTTTGTCCTCCAAATAGACTTGTAGCAACCGCAATGGCTGAGGCAACATAAGCGGCAGCCACATGAGTACTGTCAATCATTTTATACTCATTACCCGCAGCAGTAGTTAATATATCCTTTCCAGGAGCAGAAGTATGCACATATTGCATATTAAAATTAGCAAAAAAAGGCTTTTTCCCTTTTTTATTTATACTAGTCACGATAAACACATTGGTATATTTAGCGAAGATACTTCTTACTTCATTGGGTTTACCGAATAATGTACCACTGTTGCCAGCTCCAATAATAATTGGATATTCAACCAACTCTTTTAAAACCTTTTTTAAAGCTTCTAGTTCAACTTTACGAACTGACTCATCACTAGTAAATCGAAGATTGAGTAAGTTAAGTAATACAACATGAGGTTTTACCTGCTTAATGTGATTCAAGGCCTTTACTAAAGTAGGGACATTTGATTGACCATTGGTGTTTATATACCTGACAGGATAAATGGAGACATTGGGTAAAATTCCTTTTATCCCTTTATCATTATCATGCAAAGCACCAACAACACCCGCCAAATAGGTATCATAACCATAATGATCATAAGCTAATCCATCTTCATCAACAAAGTCCCATCCAACAAAGTTATCTGTCAAGCCATCACCATCATCATCCTGTCCATTATAAGGTAATCCTGTATCAGGATTTAACTTACTTAACTCAGTCTGATTAAGAGCAATATTACCTTGCAGGTCTTCATGATTATAGTCAATACCAGTACCTATAATCATCATAACTACAGCCTTACTACTACTACCCATATGTTTCCAGACATCTTTCACACCTAATGTATCCAACACCCATTGTTGTTTTTCTAATCGATCTTCTCCCTTTGTAACCGGATCTAATACCGGTAAAGGCTCTATATCTTTTTTAGGAGCCTTGACTAAGACTTTCCCGGTACAACTAACCAGTGAAATTGTAAGAAAAGTAAATATTGTAAAAACAGTTAAAAATGTTAAAAAAGCTAAAAACGTCGAAACAAAACTTGCTGTGTATTTTTTATCCCTCATCAGTATCACCCCCCCCTTCCATCCTAAATTCGATTTTATCAACCTTAAATCCCTCACTCTCAAAGTTAGCAAAAGAATCAGTCTGACTTTGAATCATACATGTCGTCTTACCATCTTCAGCTGTAAGACAAGAAACCGCACCCGCCTTGAATCCATCATCAGGAGAGCTAAACTCTTTTTCCTCGGTAATAGTTTGTGCCACAACCGCATTGGCCATTCGTAAATAAAGAGTATCTCCCATAACCCATGGACTCCATACGCCAGTTGGATATAAATGATCTACATTAAAAATGCGTTGATAATCTTGATCGTATACAGCTAATAAATCAAAACCTGGGACATCAGCAATGATCCACTCAAAATGAATCCTCATACTCAAGGCATCTGACTTTTTAATAAGCCAAACCTTATCAAATAATTCGGTATTAAAACGCGGAGCCTCTATGGAGATATCCTCGGTTAAAACCAAATTTTGATCATTAACTTGATTCACCTGATTTGAGAGAGCCCTAGCTACATTTAATCTTCCCTGACTAACAACTAAACCCGAAAAAGAAGAAAGGATGTCCACCGTAGCCATTAAACGTTGTTTAATGGCCAAAGGCTTATTTAAAAAACTACTATCATGAGCCAATAACAGCGCCGCGGCTCCGCTGACATATGGGGCCGCCATTGAAGTCCCAGATAATGAAGCATAAGCTGACTTAGGATCTGATACAGTATAAACAGGTACAGTACTTAATATATCTACTCCCGGTGCTGCTATATGAACTTTCTGCATACCGTAATTACTAAATTGAGCAATTCGATCTTTATTGTCAGAAGCCGCTACTGAAAAAACATTATCAATCGCATAGCCTGATGGGAAATCATCGGTATCGTCATTATTGGAGGATGAATTACCGGCAGCCACAACAAACAAAACTCCCTTTTCATTGGCTATTTTAATAGCATGTCCGATCAAATTACTTTTAGAGCCACCACCCCAGCTATTTGATAAAACATGGGTACCATTATTTACTCCATACAAGATTGCTCGCGCAGCATCCCAAGAGCTGCCACTGCCTGCTTTGTCGAGGAACTTCAGGGCCATTAGTTTTACGTTCCAATTAACCCCGGCAACCCCTATATAATTATTCCCTTTAGCGCCAATTATACCAGCACAATGAGTTCCATGAACATTATCATCCATTGGATCGGGCCGGCCCAACTGTCCATAATATGGAGAATCTAAACCGGCGGTAATAAAGTTCCATCCGAATACATCATCGGTATAACCATTGCCATCATCATCAACACCGGCAATTCCATCTCTTTCTTTTTCATTGACCCACATATTATCAACCAAGTCAGGATGAGTATAATCGATTCCTGTATCCACCACACCCACAACAATATCTTTAGAACCAGTAGTGGATTTCCATGCTTCAATCATACCGACATCTGCGCCTGCCTCACCCTGCGAGCCTGATGGACTATCTTGTCCCAGATTCTTTAAAGCCCATTGCTTAACTACATAGGCATCTTTAGGAAAACCAAACGCATTAAGCGTATAAACATAATTAAGTTCGGCAAATTGTACATCTGACAGTTCATTTAAATCCTCTACTAATGAAGGTAAATTGATATCTTTTTCCACTACCAGTTGTAATCGAAAGATATCTGCCCCTGTTTCTAACCTATCAACTGATTTAATCATTATATTTTTACTTTGAAAAAACTGCCGAACTGTTGCCATTTGACCCTGCACAATAACTTGTCGAGGAACAAATCCCTGCTTGTATTTTGCATCATTAGTGGAATCAACGGGATCGTCGAGATCCATACACGAACTAATAATAAAACTAACAAGAGCCAATGACCAAATTAATAAAATTGTGCTAATTTTCATCTTAATACCTCTTTCAACAACTTGAAAAACTTTATAAAACATTGAACAATAACTACGATGACAATCGTTTCAGTACTTTTACGAGTCTATTTTTTATAAAGAGCAGAGAATTATGAGCGGTAGGCTGTTCAGTCATTCCAACTAAAGATTTAACCGAATTCAACCATCCTATAATCAACAAAGTATTAAAACCACCTTCAGATTGAATGTCCCAAGAACCTTCTTGATAAGCACCTAAAGCAGCTTGGGGAGCTTTATATTCTGCGGTGATCTGCAGTTTAATATCTTTGATATTTAATTTATTTAGATTGAAATCAAAGTAGTTGTTATAAAGATGAAACGGTTGGTCCAACTCCACTAAAACTTTGGGTTTACATAAAGTAGCGGCTCCTTGTAAACATTTAGTTAGTGTTGACTTAAAAGATATAAGTACCGCATCAATATTATGAATTGAAGGTTTTACATAGAAATGATGAATAGTCACGGTTTTGAATGTCTTATCACTATTATTTTCTTCGTGAGCCACCACATCCTTAACAACCTCATCCATTCTCTGGATATATAATTCACTAGCCAAAGAAGAAAAAATATTACTGCGCATTTTCTCTAAAGAAGCATCAGCAGCATTAAAAGAACCAGTAATTTTTACGGTATTTGTGGATAGATCCACATTCCAGGGCATACTGAATAAAAAAGGTTGGTATAGTAGATGACATAGTAGAAAAACGAAACAGCCAACAAACAATAATCCATAGGATCTCTTAATCATTTATTCCTCCTTGAAAAAAACCACCATCCAATTGGTAGGTAATTAAATAGATCAATAACACTATGCTTACAGGATCTATAATGTGCTTATTGTTGGATCTTCAAGTATCAATAATTACAGCAATTGTCAATGTAACTTATTAATAAATGCGGGGCGCTACTTTTATATAATGCCTAATATTTAGTTTTGACAACTTACTTAACGACCTAGATCATTAGTCACCGGGTTTAAAATAGTCATTTGCCCCGTTTCAGGGTTAATATAGGTATTACCAGCGCTAATGAGAAAAGAAATATCATCATAATCAGGCCAGTCTTCTCGGTTACGATAAAACATCGAAATATTAGCCTTAAAATAGGGTACTTCTAACTGGCCATGTTCAGCTAACAATTCTTGTTGTCTGCTTTTAATTAAGAAGGGTAATAATCTGTTGGCAACTTGTTCAGCTAATTCGTCTACCATTTTACTCCTATCAAATCTTTGAACAGCAGCTTCTTTAGCCCTTGAATGTCGATCTTCTACTGAACTGGAAGTGTGCATTTGATGATTTTCAATTCTAAAAGACTTAGGATGGTCAGTAGATTCAGATGATTTAAATAATTCAGTTAGATTATGTACATGGATGGCTGCCGATAATCCCTCCTTGATGATCCAAGTTGGAAGCAAACCGAGGACCTTATCAAAATCTATACCAAATGCACCAGATGTACTAACCACTAAAACCCTTTCAGCTTCAGTGATAGCTAACTCCTTAGCTTTTCGTTTTAAATCAGGTAATTCCTTTTTTAGTCTATGCATAATCTGTTCTTCAATGGTCCTAGGTATGGACCATCCCCTTGTTGGACCCAAATTACCACCCGACCTCGTATGAACAATTTCTTCCGTCAATAAATCTCTTCGCCCTCTTAATCCCCACCACTCAGTATCTATTGTATGAGGTAGCCTTCTTTTTAAATCATCTATTCTAGAACCAATGGCTGATAATGCTTTTCTGAAGTAGCTTATTGCTACATTGGTATATCGACCATCTTCTTCATACTTAGGTAACCTATTTTCTTGAATTAAAGTTCCTAGTAGAACTTGGTCCTTAGGAATGGCATTTATAGCTTTGGATAGTTTACGATCAATACTTTCTGCAATCTCAATGGAATCATCAAATCGTTTAATTTTTCCACGAATAACAAAAGCCACTTTGGGAATTACATTAAGTAAATCGACCGTTTTAGGACTTAGAGAAGAAAGTAGATCACTTTCTTCTAGGTCTTTACCAGCTTCTAATGCTTCAGCTACTAAAGTTAATTCACTACGCATAGTTTTGAGGGATTTTAATAGATTTTGAATATATCCGGTATCAGCAAAATTAACTCTTCCTTCTAAAAAAGCTAGTTCCTTGGCATTAAAAGTAACAACTACAATTCTTACACCTGGTACACTTAAAAACCCGTCAAGATTTTGCCCAGTAACATCATGAAATTTACCTATGACATATTGAATATCCATACTACGATCGGCATTCTCAGCATTCTCAGCACTCTTAAGCCCCCTACATCCTTTTTCTTTATTATCTTCTACTCCAGCTTGAATAGTGTAATTAACAGTCAAAGCTAATATAAAAAAAATAAAAATTAATATGGAGTTTTTCATTTTAACCTTCTTCTCCCTCACCTTAGAAGTATTCTGTTTAGCCTAATACTAATTATCACCATTGTCTTGATTACCGGTAAAATGTTGAGGGAATAACTCCCTTAATTGTTCCAAACTAAAGTCTTCGTGATTTGCCAATTGTTCCATTAAAGCAATAAGAGCTTTATACGTTGTAGGATGGGCAGTTTTCAATCGATTCAAGGCCTCTCTTCCTTGTTGGGTAGTTTTCTCTTCTTTACTCAAAGCAATAGTTTCTTGAAATTGTGTAGTGCTACCTATGCTAGTATGATCTTGACGACCATCCTTAAAATCGAAATGAAGCGGTAGTAAACGAGCAAGACTAAATTGAACTATCCCTTCTGGCATTTGGTCCGTAACTAAGTAAATGCTTCTAGTGATATATTCTACTAACCTATGATATTCATTTGGATTAAGTTCTGCCAATCTACTTAAAACAGCATCAACATCAGTTAATATTCGTTCACTAAGTAATTCATGTTGTTCACGAGCAGTTCTATCAACAACCATTTTAAAATTGACGGTAAAACCATGCCCCGCAGCTCCGATCCAAATTTTGCCAGAAAACCTTGTGCCCAAGCTATAGAGTACTTTCAATGTTTGAATAGTGGTATTTACAAAAGCTACAAATGAAGTCAAGGTTCTTCTATCTTGTAAGGTAGCAGTAGTTCCGTGTAAAATTCTACTTAGACTGCTTTCATAAGCATCAACAAAAAAATCGGCTTGTCGTTTCTTAAAGTAGATAGCAATAAGATCAAAATAATCTGTCTCCCGATCTATCAGGACAATTGCGCCTTCTTTATTTCTGTTAAAAACGCCTCGCCTTTCAAAACCTGGAATATCATAATTGGGCATTCTTTCGCGTAATAAGTAACTATTAGCAACTAAATGATGAAAAAGAGCAGACGATCTATTTAGTAGTATAGTTCTAGGTTGTCTGTTCTGCAAACCGAATACTAAAGGGACACCCTTTCTTAGCATCATTTTAGCTCTATCTAGAGTTGGTTGCTCCCTTAATAAATAACTTCGATTATCAAGTGTAAGCTCATCAGGTAAGTGGCTAATAACCAAATATAATCCTGAATCATTTCGAACGCTTGATTCATGATAAGAAATTAGTTCCCCTTCTAACCCCCCTGTAACAACCATATTATAGTATCTAGAAATCTGATAAGGTTCAATCCAATAATTCCAGAATAACAAATCTTTTAAATTAAACCGGCGCATAATTCCTGGGGTTAAAGATGATTCTAAAGTAACGTTCCCTTCAACATCAATTTGATAATTATCAGGAACTTCATATAATTCCAGATTATTATAGAGCCTCAATTTGTCTTCCGGTTCGTCTCTGGGGACCAGAAATTCACTTATTTCAAGCTCTTCTTTAAAATGACTTTGAGTTCTTTGATAAAAATCATCAAAAGGCATCTTTCTAAGTAAAATTTTACGGGAATCAGATATACCGTTATTAGAGCTTACTACTTCGAAATCAACCATCCATTGATCATTTTCCAATCTGGGAGTTCCATATACAGCAACGATAATTACTTCATCCGGTTGATCACCTGTTAATCGCCATAGTTTTTTACGAACCGGCACTAAGAGATCCGCTCTATAAGAGGCAAATACTTCTGGAGTATTAGGGACTCTAATCCTCAGACCGGATTGAGCTGCCAAGTTGATATGATATTGGTACATAGCTTGGGCTAATTGTTCATCTTTAGGGTCATTTTGATAGAAATTTCTAGAATTGGTTAAGTTTCTAGCCGCTCTTTGCCTTAAATGTTCTCTCACTCTTTGCTCGAAAGAGTGTTCTCTAATTGTCAGATCTTTACATGAGGAACGGTGTACTGAAAAAGCGACTTCTCCAATCGCGATTAATTTACTACAACCCAAAATCGCTATGATAAAGACAATCATTACTCGATAGCGGAGTAGAAGCTTTCCAACATCTAAATATATGCTATAAATGCTAATGTGTTGTTTATTCATTATAAATAATTAAATTTAATTCATCCGATAACCAATAATTATCTTTATATAGGTATTTGTCTATTAAGGTAAACAATAAATTATGTATGCAATTGTAATCTTTACTATATAATTTAATACATATTGTAATTAAAAATAAATATTGATTACAAACAACAAATAATCTAATTTAGTATCATTAGAGTCTTTGGTATTTAAGGGAGTTTTCTCAAGGGAAAGGTTCTCAAAAGTTAAAGGATTAGTCTTTATGTACTATCGCTTTATTTCGGTATATTTTTATCTGAGTATTTTATTAACTAGTTATTTAGCCTTTACTTATACTATCAAGGCTAATCAGACTAAAACGGGGTCTTCACCTAAATCGCCATGTAGCAAAATGGGACAAAATAACGAGGAACGGTATAATCGTTTTTTTGCTGAAGGTGGCAGGGGCACCACTTTTAATTATCGTGCTGCTGAAGAGGATAAAGCTACTAAAAATTTTAATGGATTCTATCTACATATCCAAGATGTCCCTAGCTTTGAAGGCAGAGTGGTCCAATTAGATCCCTATCAGCATCCTTATATGGTTCCTTTTGTAAATCCTTTTACGGTTGAGGTAATGGGAATGTTAATGGCGGAAGGTATTCCGGTAGTTCATACTCAAAGAAGCATAACCGATAAATTCGTTGGGCCTTATAAATTTACTACTCTTTTAACGGCGGCTAATATGGATGTGGCCGACAAAATGTCGGGACAATTAAAATCAAATGGTAACCCTATTGCAATGATGACTTCTTTTACCACCGGCTTAGAACTTTTGAGTGTTTTCTACCGCATGAAAGAAATGCAAGCAAATTTTAATGGATGGGTAGATAGTCAACTACAAACAATAAATGCCAAACATAAATCTATCGAGGTTGTTGAGCAATTTTTATTATTTTACAGGTCTACCATGATTGCCTTTGAAGAAGTTAAAAGGTTTGTTCAAAGAGGGGATCTGGACCCTCAATATACACTATTTTTAAATCCCCAAAGGCAATTAGAAGCAAGGATTTTAAATCCCCAAGAATATTTAGACTGGATGGTTCGTAGACTAAACTATGCTTTCGAAGTATCGGCTACACCTTTAAGTACAATGCTAGACACCTTAAAAAACAGTCCTAAAATGCGCTATTTACCATTATCTTCGGCTAATAATCATCTGAATAGTCAGGCTGCTGAGGAGGTTGTACTTCCTCCTAACAGTGTCACACTACAAATAGTTGATGGAGTCCAAACCATCGGAGAAAACACCAGTCCACAGATGGTAATAGATAGATATCAAACTATGCAAGGTTTCTTATTAAATAATGCCGGTACAACCTCTCAACCAAGCTTTGAATTGAATCAACTTATGCCAAACCATTTTTCAGTAGAATCTGGAGAAAGTTTTCTACATCAAGTTAATCCAGTCCAAATGCATTAATATAAAAAGCCGAGGTAATAATTGCCAACCATTTTCAGTCATGCAGCCATAGGAATAGCCGGTAGGATGTCATTTGTTGATCGAAAAATTCATCCACGACTGGGAACTTTGTCAGTTATTTGCTCTATTCTTCCAGATGCTGATGTACTTGCTTTCCATTTTGGTATCCCTTATGAACACTTCTTCGGTCATCGGGGTTTTTTCCATTCCTTGTTTTTTGCTTTACTGATGGGTATGTTGTTTACGGCCATACTGTGCCGTAGTATTCGGATCTTTGATCAAAAGAATAGAACCTTTTTTTATTACTTCACCTTATTGGCTGCTAGTCATGGGATACTTGACGCTTTTACTGATGGTGGTTTAGGAATTGCTTTATTTTCTCCCTTTGATAACTATAGATATTTCTTTCCCATAACACCTCTTAAGGTATCACCAATCGGTTGGCAGTATTTTATTAGCCCTTATGGCTTATCTGTTCTTCTCAATGAACTTCTATGGATAATCCTGCCATCCTGTATTATTGTTGTATTATGGCGCTTTAATCGTAGAATTAAACTCAAACAAAATAACTCAACTTCGACAGCAAAACCATAAATTTCACTAAAAAAACCTCTGTAACCCCTAGTATACAATGAATGTGTGATTTATAGCAATTTCAGTCAAATTTCCAATTTTTTTTTATAATAGTGTTATCTCGTAGTTGAGGTTTGAAATTTTTATAAACTGAAATTACCTCAATTTTCTAACCTTTTATAGGAGAAAAATTATGGAAGAATTACCTAAAAAACTAACAAAAGAAAAGACAGCAGCACCTGAAACTGGGCCTGTTGATGTTCCATTGCCAATAGAGATTATAAAAGATCTTTTTGGCGAGGACTGCTCAGAATGTCACTATCCCGATTTCGGATGGTAATGTAATTTGTTGTCATTTAATCGCCATCAGTATGTCTTCGACGTACTGATGGCTCAAAAGAGCTGGAACACTTTTAGATCGTAACTACTTGCAGAGGTCGTAGATGCTAGATTTACATGAGTTAAGAAATATACATAAAGATCTTGGTACCCATAACATCATCTATGAAGTTGAATCAGAAAGAATATCATACCCTAACAAAGTATCCTCGGTTATCAGAGTAAATATTACAATTCGAACCTATAAATTTCTTTTGAAAATAGCCGAGATTATCTGTTCGCAAAGAAATATGGACTTAATTGACCTTGTATTTTTTACACTAAAATCCAACTCTAATGACCCTCGTTTAGATTCAACGATTATATCTAAGCTCTATCGATCGTTAATAATATTTATACAACATGTGAATAAAAATAAAGTCCCGATTTTGACCGATATCCCACCATGCTGTTTACCCAGCTTCGAACACTACTATAATCCATCATATAAGAATTCTAAATGTACATCAAAAATTGATCTCTTTACATCTTCAAGCCATATAAACCTAGAGAGTAGTATATTATATCCATTTAAACAATGTAGGATTTCTTGCCACTTTCGGTTTTTTTGCTATGGGGTAAAAGAGGATCAAAAGAGTATCATTCGTCAGGTCGCAATGATTGCAAAAAGAGCAAAAGTAAAATCAGATTGGATTAAAAATATTTCTTGTATGCCGTTGATTGGAGAGTAAAACATGAGAAAATTGAATTCAAATAAATCAGAGTCAAATTTTAAAAGTGTAATGCTATTTGTACCTTATGTGAATCATACGATGTCCAATGAGAATTATATGCCAACACTCGGCATGTGCTTCATCAGTGCTCACTTAAAATCTGTAGGCATAACTGCAAAATGTTTAGATAACTACTTAGAACAGTTAGACGAGCAAAGTTTATTGGCAGAATTTTTATCCGAAAAAATTGATCTGCTTGTCGTGTATGTGCCATCGAACAAAATGCTATTCTCGTTTTTAGAATTCTATGTGAGAAACCATGAAACTCTGTCAGGGTATATCAGTTCGATCTGTCTCGCAGGACCTTTTGCAAAGGCTAATTGGAAGAAAATATTAGAAAAAATAAATGTCATTGACTACATCTTATTAGAAGATGTAGAGAATTCGATTACAACAATTCTTAATGCGAAAGATAAATCCGAAATTCATGAAATACCCAATCTTGCGTATATCGACAGATTGTCAAAAAAGGTAGTTAAAACCAAACGAAAAATTCCTAAAAATCTAAACAAATTAAAGCTTCCTGACATGAGCTATTACTTTAATAAGTTTGGCAAGGAGCTATCTTATTCAATTTTAACCTGTAGAGGATGTCAAGGACATTGCTCTTTTTGCATAATAAATGGATTGGGGAATTTCAAATGGCAAGAAAGTTCACCAGAATTTATTGGGGATAATATTAAATTATTAGGAAATCAGGGAATAAGTAGCTTTACTTTTGTAGACGATAATTTCTTCTATAGCAAGAATCCTCAAAAGAAGGTTGAAAAACTGTGTAGTTTAATAGATAAAATGGAATTCAAGATTAAGTTCTCTCTCTCTACACGAATAGTAGATATATTAGCATATCAAAGTGCTTTTAAAAGCCTTAGGGATCGTGGTTTGTCATGTGTATTTTCTGGAATTGAATCATTTTTCCCTCAAACACAGAAAATTTTCCGTAAAGAAATGAGTATTGACAGTATTTTTAAGGCAATAGGGATATTAGAAGATCTAAATATCGATTTTAGATTTGGCTTCATTTTCTTTCATCCTTGGACAACGTTTGAGGAAATGCAATTTAATATACATTATTTAAGAAAACTTTACGATAATTTTTCAAATATTAGAGCTTGCGCACCCATCCAAGCCCTCGAAATAATCAAATCGACGCCACTTTTCTCACGAGCTAATCGAACTGGCTTGTTAACAGGAAATCCGTTTAAAGGCTATTCTTTTTCTATTCGTGACGAGAGATCTAATGCAATTTATGAGAAATGGAAACCTATTAACAATCTACTTTCATCAAGATTTTCGGAATATAATTCAACAATAGATTTCGTTAAAAGTCAACTCGATATTCTTAAAGGTATAATGAATGAATACTAAAGTTTCACTTATTAAAGATATTATCTGTTCAAATTTAAAACTAACTTTGTTGTATTTGTTTCTAGCAACAGTTGGGATTTTATTATCTTTAACTCAGCCATTACTTATGAAATATATCATTGATGATATTATACCTACCAGAAACATAGAGCCGTTTTTCAAATTTGCTACATTTGCGATCTCTCTGATTTTTCTTTCTATTATTGTTTCTTTTGCTAATAAAATTATTTTTCACCACCTGTTTAATTTAATTCTTTTTTGTTTTAAGAAAATAACTATCAATGGAATAATGAATACTAGCTATTTGGACTATATAGGGAAGAAACAGGGTGAATATCTGAATATCATTCAAAAAGATAGCTACGTTGTATCGACCTTTATTATGAAAAGAGGGTTCCAGACACTGTTTGATATAGTGTCAATCTGCACAGCAATGTATATATTATTGAGACTGAATTTAAAAATAACTTTTATATCTTTTACTATAATGTCATTTTTAGTTGTTATCCAATATTTTGTTCGCAAAAAGTTAGAATACTTAGTCCCTAGGCTGTATACGTTGACAGATAAACTTTCTCAAAGATTGATCCAGATTTTAAATGGTATCGATACTATTAGATACTTCTCAATTCAATCAGCCATTGAAAAAAAGTATAGTGATGTGGTCTCTGACCATATCACTAACAGTAAAAAAATGACAACCATCGAAGCTACATCTTCCATCCTCGTCGGTGGTGGATCATCATTAGTTGCATTCATTATTTTTATGTACATTGTATATTTATCATTTCAAGGACAAGGGACTTTAGGTCAAGCAATGGTGTTTTATTCTTATTTGGGAAAAATATTCTCACCAATTGCATCAATGTCTGATGGACTTGTAGAGTATCAAAGGTTTAAAGCTTCAATTAACCGTATAACTGAAACAACATCCCATAATCAACGAAATCATGAAGTAGTTCCTATTTCAGAACAAATAACTTTTCAAGAGGTGCTTGAGTTTAAAAATGTCAATTTCAGTTACAAAAAAAATGATCCTGTAATAAAAGACTTGGATTTTATTATCAAAAGGGGGGAAAGAATCGTTATTACAGGACCATCCGGAAGTGGAAAGTCAACTTTGGCAAAACTGTTAGTCAAATTATTCGAACCTGATTCTGGAATAATTTCTATCGATCGTAACAATTTTGATGAATTGAGTATCTCTCAAATCAGATCAGCAATAACCTACGTAGATCAAGATACTTTCCTTTTTAATGACTCCGTCCTATTTAATCTTACACTTGGAAACAAAAGTATATCAAATGAACAAATTCAGTCAATATGTACAAGTGTAAATATTCAAGAGATTATTGAAAGTTTAGGCTCTGGGATCAATACTGAGATCGGCGAAAGAGGGCTCACACTATCAGGTGGCGAAAAACAAAGATTTGTTTTCGCCAGGGCTATGCTGAAACAATCTGATATAGTGATTTTTGACGAAAGTACTAGTAATCTAGATAAAATAAATAGTCTAAATATAAAAAATCTATTAAAGGGATTAGGAAATCAAAAAACAATAATTTTTATCACTCATGACTTGTCATTGTTAGAAGAAGAATTCTTTGACAAAATTTTAGTACTAAACAAGGGACGTCTTGAGGAAATGGGTACCCATCAGAAATTATTAGCTGACAAACAGTTGTACTATTCATTATGGCGAGCAAGAAAAACTAGTTCTTCCCAAATGGAGGTTTTATGAACACAAAGGAATTAAAGCTAAATTTTTTGTCCATTCAAATTACTAGTTATTGTAACTTGAATTGTAGGTATTGTTATTTACCAAATCGAAATAATTCTAAGAATATTTCGTTGAACTTTCTTGAAGTTTTAATTAAAAGACTGATAAACGAGTCGTTACTAGGAAATGAGCTGGTTATCTCTTGGCATGCAGGTGAACCATTAACCACTCCAATTGAACATTTTACTGAGTGTATGAAAGTTCTCAATAAATTGGAAGATAGGGGATGCAAATTATTTCATAAGATCCAAACGAATTCGACATTGATCAATAAAAAATGGATCGACTTTCTGAAAAAATATAGGATACGTGTTGGAGTTAGTTTAGATGGCCCTGAAATATTACATAACAAAAACAGAGTTTATAGAACTGGAATAGGTTCTTTTAAAAAATCTTTAGCAGGCATAAAGAAGCTACAAACCAACAATATCGAATTTGATGTAATCTCTGTTATTACTGAAAATACTCTAAAATATCCTAGAGAACTATACCATTTTTTTTCCGACTTGGGTATCAAAGTTTTATCCTTTAATGCTGAAGAAGTAGAAGGTATAAATAAACAATCTTCTCTTGCGAATGTAAGGAGTAATCAATACGAAAACTTTCTGGATGAAATCTATAAATGTACTTTTGAAGATCCTAATCCGATTATTGTTAGAGAATTTGATAGATTCACTAGACTAAAAGGCAAGCAAATTATTCCCAGTGGGATTTATCCATTAAGCTCTTTATCTTTATCTGTTAATGGAGACTTGTCTACTATTTCACCGGAACTTCTCAATGTTAAACATCATAAGTATGGAAATTTCCAATTTGGCAATATAGGCGACAGTTTGATCCGATCCTCGATCCTAGAAAGCAATAAATTCAGCTTGATGTGGAGTGATATTGTTTCGGGATTAAAGAAATGCAAAAAAGAATGCAACTTATTCAAGATTTGTGGCGGTGCTTATCAATCGAACAAAGCATTCGAACATGGTAGCTTTGATGCCACAGAAACTTTAGCATGTAGGACAAGCATTAAAGCTCCTTTTAACGTATTAGAAAAAAATAAAGTGAGGTTGCCTTGTAAGGAATATTATTTATGATTTTTAACACTATTAACTTCGCACTATTTTTTGTTATTGTTTTGTTTTTTATTAAAATAATAAAACAGAATGTAAAATTAAGAAATTTGATTCTATTGGTAGCCAGCTATACATTTTATGGACTTTGGGATTGGCGTTTTCTGGTGTTAGTTGCAATTTCGACTACTATCGACTATTTTTGTGGCTTAGGAATCGAAAACTCAAAATCTTTCCGCACAAGAAAAGGATTACTATTTTTAAGTATAGTGGCTAATCTCTCTATACTTGGCACGTTTAAGTACTTTGATTTTTTTCTTGAATCACTTTCAGTGTTGTTTGATTTTCTAGAAATTCAGTCAAACTTTTCTACATTGGGAATTATTGTCCCTGTGGGTATTAGTTTTTATACCTTCCAAACAATGAGTTATACTATTGACGTTTACCAAAAAAAGTTTTCAGCGGAGAGATCAGTTCTAGATTTTGCTCTTTATGTGTGTTTTTTCCCACAGCTGGTCGCAGGCCCAATCGAAAAAGCCCGTGATTTAATCCCCCAGATTAAGCGAATTAACTATCCATCAAATACTGATATTGAGAAATATCTATGGATAATTTTTTGGGGCTTATTCAAGAAAGTTGTAATAGCAGATAATATTGCACCCTACACAGATAAAATATTTGGATCCCCTAATCCTCTTGCAATTGAAATATTAAATGCCTCCTATGCTTTCACAATCCAGCTGTTTTGTGATTTTTCAGGCTATTCAGAAATGGCTATAGGAGTTGCTGGGTTATTAGGTTTTAGGCTTAGTCAGAATTTCTTAGCCCCTTTTTCTGCTATCAGTCCTAAAGAATATTGGAAAAAACATCATATTACACTTGGAAAATGGCTTAGGGATTATTTGTACATTCCACTCGGGGGAAATAGAGGCAGCAACTTACTAAAATTAAGAAATTTAATGATTACGATGGTATTAGGCGGACTTTGGCACGGTGCAGCCTGGAATTTCGTTCTTTGGGGTATGTATCATGGTTTTTTATTATGTCTCTATGAAGTAGTAGGTTTTTTAACCCCCGAAAAAAATATTGGAAAAAAAATATTTAGTTGGTTACTTTTCATAAATTTATTGTCCTTTGGTTTTATGATTTTCCGAGCATCAGATCTATCAAAAATAGCCTTGATGGTACACAATTTGCTATTTAAAACTCAATCTTTTTTTTCCGAACCAATGGAATTAATGAGGTTTTTCATGTTATTTTTTTGCATCATATTATTTGGTTTTGGTCGATCAATTCTTGAGAAATTAAGATTGTCATTCGATTCTATATCGACTGCTGGTTGGCTTAGTGGCTTAGTTTATGGATTTGTCATCGTTTTTATCCTTGTAGTTGCTAGGCTAGAGAGCGATCCGTTCATTTATTTTCAATTTTAAGTATATCAAAGTGAGGGCTTCATTTGAGTAACAATGCAAAAAAATCAAGAAATTATTTGATTATTTTACTAAGCTTATTATCAACAGTGTTGATATCCGAATTTGTCCTCCGAATATTTGAACCAAAGGATTTAGTCAGATTTCCTCTTTCGGTTGAACAACAGTATAAAGCAGCTAAACTCTTCGTTAAATACTATGGGGCTGGAGACATTTCTGTTTTGGGTTCGAGCAAGGTACGTGAAGGTATCAATGTGGCTCAATTTGAAGATTTGTGTCAACAAAATGGTGGTTGTTCATGTCGTTTTCGCAATTTTGGATTACCTGGAGCTACCGCAGTAGAAGTAGAATATTTTTTTAGATTTATGGTGAGTGAACGAAAATTACCTCGTCTGATCATCGTCGGTATTTCACCTAGTTTTTTAGGAGACAGACAGGCACCAAAAAAAACTATTATGATGTTTCTCGATACTTTGAGTTTAATGCACATAAAATATAGACTAGGTGAATTTAGGACATTGGTTAGTGAAGTAATCAAAAGGCTATTAGCAGACTATCTTTATTTGTTTAAATTTAGGCAATTTGTACCAGATATAATAACAAGGGTCTTAGCTGGCAAATCGGAAAAATCAAGTATTCCGATGCTTGGCCAAGAATCTTTTTGGCAGAAAAATAGACCAAGAGCTGAAATATTAAATGATAACCTGAAAACAGAAAATCGAATTAAGGATTTGATTAATAAAACTATTACAAGAAATAGCATCACAATGCGCAGACAACAGTGGAGTAGCCTTTTACGAATATTGAAATTAAGTAAAAAGTTGAATATTGAACTATTATTTGTTGAAATGCCGATCCCTAAAAAAGTCAAAGATAAATTTCCTATAGGAGTATATGACAGTTGGCTTCTAAAAATTACAAATCTCTTTAAAACGAAAGGATTTGAATTTTTAAAAAATCAAGAAATTGATTTCAGAGACAATAATGAGTTTTTTAGGGAACACATCCATCTAGGATGGATGGGACATAGATTATTCACTGAAAATCTTTTTAAAAAAATTATGAATAAACAGTCTGTAAAAGAGTGTTTATATTCTGAACCGTAAAAAATGAAAAACCATGAACTTAGGAATCAAAATATAGAGGAGAATCATCATGTTGCGTAAAATTTCTGAATTAGAAAATGTGAAAACAAAATTGAAAAAACGCTTTTCTATTGGATATTCAACATTTTTAAACTGGAAAGAGCATGTTGAAATTATATCTAGATATGGGGAGTATATCCATGAAATATATTTTTCTCCTCCTTTTGGAAAAAAGTTTCATACAAGGGTGCAGACTGCGTACCAATTTCAATCTGATGAAGTTAAGGAGATATTTTGGCAGGTTTTAAAATATTCAAAGGAGAATGGCATTAAACTTAATCTTGCTTTAAATAATCATGGAATGAGCAAAGATGATATTAAGATGGCCATTGAAAAAACTCAGTCTAAAATTGATATAGACGAGATAACGACCACTCTTATACATGCTAGAACATCTTCACATTTACTCGGAAAAAAAATAAATATATCCTTTAATCAAGGGATAGACAATACATCTGAATTGCAAGGCATTTCTCCAGAAATAGTGGCCACGATCATACCCGGTCGCTCCAGTATAAGAAATTTTAAATTATTTAATAATATAATTAGTTCTGGCTTTAAAACTAAGCTTTTGCTCAACAATGGATGTTCTTTCTTTTGCCACAAATGTATATCTGGTGGATGCTTCAAATACAATCCGGATTTTATACTTGCCGATTGGATCAAATCACTAAATATGAATCAACTTTATGCTCTTCAAACGATAATGCCTTTCGAACTCCACGAATATGGTTATATTGATAATAGAGACATAAATTATTTTAAGCTTTCAACTCGTCCTTCTTCTTTCAAATATTTGAATGCCCTTCTAAAATCATATATCGACAATGTTAATTCTGAGATAGTTAGAGAATATAGTCCTGAAAGAGGATCAATTTACCATTTGTGGGGACGTGGAAATATCCTACCGCCAGGCTTTTCTGAATTGAAATTTGATGATATAGCTAATTTTAAAAGGAATGTAATCTGGAAAGACGAGATATATCGTTCTTTTGAAACTTCCCATGAATAACTGATGATTTCTGAAATAGGGCATTTTTGGGGGAATTCCAAACTACCCATGCCCACATAAAATATGAGATAAATAATATTCGCTTCATCACAATTTCTGTTCGGCAATATATTTAATTTTATTATATAAATTTAAAAATAATGTATATTTATTGGCAATACTTCCACTCATATGTTAGTAATTAACAATGTTGATATTGATTATTTTTTCCTTTATTTTCATACCATTATCATATTTAAATGCTGATGAAATGCGCTTTAGTCATATTTCGATACAAGACGGTGTTAACAGCAATTTTACCATTACAACCACCGTGTATCGGCCCAACCAACAGGACGATTTTAGAGCAACTTTGGCCGATACATCATCGGATGTAAGTTTTTTTACCTTCTTCGATCCGGCTAACTCCTACAATTCCTCTTTGTCATGGCTCCAAGCTATACCTACCAATCTCAAGAAATATGCAGTATCAATACCACCTCATATTGAAACAACTCTTCAAACCAATGCCAAAGATCCAATCCAACCAGATAAATTAAAAAAATTAGCCAAACCTTCGGATAAAATCGGTGCGGTAACAGCACTTTTCCGAACGGCTCAATCAAGTTTTTTTTGGATTATTTTATCTGATTTTAGTAAGTTACAGTCACTATCGATGTTATTCTTTCAAAGTTTTATTCATTATTGCTTTACTTATAAAGGTTATAAACTCGACATATTAAATTTAAGTAAAGATTTGAGTGTCCATGCCGCAACTAAGCTAGGATTTGAAAAAGCTGGCGAGTCTAAATCTTACACCACATCTATAAAGTATCTTAGTAATTTCTCATTAACTTTTCTCCAAGGAATGGGATATATGGGGATTATTGCCTGGGAAGATATTATACTGGAATTTACTCATCGTGAAGTTTATCAAAAGATCGCCTTTTATAGTATCCTGGCTCTATTCGCCACTGGTTCCTGGAACAATTTTCTTTCAGATCAACAACGCGCTCCAAAGCCATTGTTATCCAACCAAACCATAAAAAATATATATCGATTTAATGGTCTAGTTATGTCGATTGCCTTCCCTTTAATGCTGAATGGTAACAATACTGGAACAATTCTAATTGGTACAACGGGAATTACCGGCCTATTGATGATGCAACGAGGTGAGGCAATTTTATCATGGCTCCATTTACAACGATTAGCTTGGGAACTTAAAAAATGCGCTGGTAAAACAAGTTTGCCTACTACCAACTTATAGTGCTTTTTAACGGCTTTATTTATTTGCCAAACATATTTCAAGCCCTTTGGGAAAGTTACCATATCTCCAATCCCAATTAATAAATTTAAAAGTAATCGTTAACCTATATTGACAATTAAAAAAGCTCATGATAGCCATAAGTTCAAGTCTCAAAAAAATTTTAATATTTTATCAAGGAGGATCATGAATGAAAGGGCCTACAAAATTATGGTTGATTGCGATAGTAACTTGTTTCATCTGTTTGTCTTCAAATCTTTTTGCTGTTGAAGTAGTCGAGGGAGAACTGATTACTGACTTAGCACCCAATTATTATCAGTATAACAGCTGTTATCTTACATCATATGATGCTAAATATTTTATCGATAAGAGGTTTTCCTATTGTTATTATACTCATGATGTAGATTGCAATACTTCTGTAGGCGGCAACGGGCAACCTATAACAGTATGCACACCTGAAATGAACGAACACTGTTTTTATCACACAGAAAGATATGACCTTGGAGATACTCTTTATGACACTAATTACAGAATTTATTTTCGTTCTCAAACAGGAGATGTTGAAGTAGGTTATTGGCGCAAAAGTTGGTTCAGCTGGCGATTATATATTTACACCAATGTGTTTAACATTGAGTGTGGTGACGGCTACGCCAGAGCTGTTTTGAAATAAGATAATACGGTGTGTAAGTAAAACTTGCACACCGCTACATATTAGACATTCTAGCTAATTCTTTTCGATCAAGGTAAGCTTTTCTGGCAATTTGCATATCTTTAATAAACCAGTCTAGTTCCTCTAAACGTAGAGCTTGTGGACCATCTACTAAAGCGCTTGGTGGATGAGGATGAAAATCAACTAAAACCATATTAGCACCGGTTATAATTCCTTGGCTGGCAACATTGAATATATCTAAAATGCCTTGAGGATCGGCATCACGTGTACCAACTGAGTGTGAGGGATCAATACATACAGGCATTCGTGTTAAACGTTTTACTACTGATACCTGAGCAAAATCGACAAAATTCCGATGAGGATCACCTAAAACGGATTTCATTCCTCTCAAACCAAAAATAACCATATCATTTCCTTCGCTAGCCAAATATTCAGCGGCATTAAAGGATTCTTCTAATGTAATACCAAAACCCCTTTTAAATAAGACTGGAAATTCCTTTTGTCGCCCTACCGCCTTTAGGAGTTCGAAATTTTGGGTATTTCTGGTTCCAATCTGCAATATTACTCCAACGTTACTATTAGTTTTCTGTAAAGCATTTTTGATTTCTTTGATATGATTTTCATGAGTCACTTCCATCGCAATAACTTTAATTCCATATTTATCAGCCGCTTGAAAAACATAAGGAAGGCATTTTTCCCCATGACCCTGAAAACTATAGGGATTGGTTCTTGGTTTATAGGCTCCCATTCGAGTACAAGAAATACCCCTATTAGCTAGTGCTTCCATCATTTGTTCAACATGTTTTTGATTATCAACTGCACAAAGCCCTGGAAATAAATGAAAGGAATTTTGCCCAAATTGAAGTCCTTTATAAGTAAAACCATTTTTCCGATCATGATATTCGTGACGGCCCAATACTCGATAAGTATTGGAAATCTTAACTACTCTGTCTACACACGGCCAAACTTTAATAATCTCTGAGTCAACATTGGCGGTATCACCCAAGAGATAAATCTCAGATAACATTTGCTGTGTACCTTGAATGTTATGCACTCTATATTCAACATCAGTTAATCCCTCACAATGATCAATAAGTTGCTTATAACATTCACTATTATGATCCACATTTGGTTTTAAAATAATTAACATCTGGATCTTCTCCTAATTATAACTATTGAATTTTAATGAAAATTTTTATTGACTGGGTAATTGATATGACACAGTCTTTAAGGTTAAACATAGCTTATTTTATGGCGTATAGCAAAGTTTTATTTGTTGTTATAATAAATATATTCTTTTTTATAAGATATTAATATAAGTTGTATAGTTTTTACTGATCTCTTGAAAAAAATTAAATAATTATAAAAAAATATTGACATAGTTTTTTTGTTATTCTATAAAGACGGGCATATTGGTAAATCGCTATATTCTAATATAGAAATGTAGCATATATTTAAAACCTAAATTTATTTGTATCTGAACTGGTTCTATTTGCCTTAAGGGTAGTTGTTTTTCTTTGACTATAGTGCCTTTCTAAGGTACTGCTATAGTATATAGACAAGAAAACGATGTTCCTTATATGACGCAAGGTGGATGTATGTATTCCTGGAAAAGACTCTGTTACCGGCCTATTACTTTGATGTTTTTAATACTAGGTGCCTTCATCTGGTGGTTATCGTATAGTAGTAATAATAAAATATTATACGCTGTACCTGTTACTCCCTACCCCAACTCACAATCTACCCTAAGCATTTATGATGTAACTGGGTGTGGTCGACCAGTGGACCTGAACTGCGAATTAGCACGCCTTTTTCAAGCAGGTGGGAAAATTGTTCTAACCAAGGGTATCAACAACCAAATACTTGCTTATAGAGCACATACCCCACCCGCCAATCGATCCGAAGAAATGGAAAATCGAATTGAAAACTGGCGAATCTTTAGATTGCTAAACATTGCCAGAGAAGATTCTTTGGAATCTTCAGAACCTACAAATCCTTCGGATCCTGCAAATTCAGCAAATTCAATCGATTTTGAGATCTCAGATGATCAGGTAACTTTACTGGAACGGTTCGCTCTAACTGATTATGGTGCAGTCTTTATTCGCGAAGTAGTTACAGATATGCTTGTCCATTTTAATAAAGGCTATTTCGAGATGTCTTCATCAATAGATCTCTATAATATCGATCTTAAATTTGTCAAACTTTCTCAATTACTTACTGGAAAATTAAGTGAAGAGGGAGAATGGGACATCACTTATTTATTTACGGTAAATAGTTGTGCCGGATACGGCGCTAAGGCTCAACCAGGATTTATCACTCTAGGTTATAAGGGATTTAGAAAAACATTTCCTTTAAGCCAAGAACTAGTTGACCCTTTAGCTATTATTGCACATGAGTTTGGTCACACTAAATATGGGGACCCTAAAAGCGGTGGACATGAAGCTGGAGAAGCCGCAACTGTCAGAAATTATGAAAATTTTGTACGGATCCTTAATAGATACCCCCCCAGAAGAGAATACTGTTCTGTAAGCAAAAGTGAATGTATGAATGTAGTAAGTCTAAAAACAAGACCTGCAAAAATTTAAATTTAGCGGTCAATATTGCTTATTCATTCCGCAAAACATCAAAAATTGCTTCATATAATTGCTTAGGATTAAAAGGTTTACTCAGATGTTTACAAGCTCCTGCTTGCACACATCTTTCAACATGCACTTGCTCAGAAGCACCAGTTAAAACAATAATAGGAGCATCACTCCACATACTTCTACGAACTCTTTGTTTAAAGGCATTCATAAACTCTATTCCATTCATAACCGGCATATTAAGATCAGTTATAATGAGGTCATATGTTTCTGTATTTAGCATTTCTGAAGCTTCACGACCATTATTTACTGTGGTAATTACCCCATCTTTCCTTTGTACCAACCGAATTACTAATTCATGAATATCAGGGTCATCTTCTACCAGTAGAATACGAACTCCCTTAAGATCAGTTCTATTGGGTTCAATACGACCAGATTTTTCTGTTGGATTATCATTTCTGGCATAGTCGTTATTTCTGTTATTCTCTCTTAATCTAATAGTAAAATGAAAAACGCTTCCACGTCCTTTTAGATTGTCTTCGATCCAAATTCTACCTCCCATCAGGTCAACCAATTTAGCGGTAATAGTGTAAGTTAGGCCTAGACCCCACCTTGACATGAAAAATAAAAAAAATTTGATTTT
>CAZJDM010000019.1:0-41701 GCA_964544765.1 uncultured bacterium | reverse complement strand
AAATTTCTGGCACTGAAACTTCTGGAGAAAATACAACTACTGTTAATGTTACGACTGCCGCAACTAATGCCGCAACCACTGCAAATACGGGCGCAGATACCACTACAACTCTTGACGAAGCTAGTGACACCACTATAACTACACACGACACCGATCCATCAACAGGTGATTCCAGCATGGATACTCCTCTAGAAGGAACCCCTTTAAAAGACACCCCTCCAGCAGATACCCTCGCTCAATACAATGCTTCTTTTGAAGGTATCTGGTTTAAAGCAACTTTTACTAACAATTCGTTTTGGAGTTGGGATACTTTGAGTAGTATGAATAACTTTTTTAGCTCTTCAAACTATGAATTTAATGAGCAAACCAAGAAAGATTCGTTTTTGCTCCAGTCGAAGATGATTCTAACAATGATGAACCTTTAATTGTTAAATTCCAAGATAGTTTTGGAATCACACCCATCGATGTAACATTTGAAAATTTAGCTGACCTGCGAAATCCAATGACAACAAGAAAATAAAAAAATAATTAACGCTGTGAACAGAAACCTGCTCACAGCAGAGTTAATTTATTCAAAAGAACATCTTGATTGTATGAAACTATCACCTTTACTATTTTTACTAGGTGTAAGTTTATAATCATTTCTAAATTTAACAACCAGGTCCAATAGTTCCAGTAGATCGTTTTCGGAATAAGGTTTTTTAATTACTTCTAATTCAATTTCAACACTATAATTCCCATCATCTCTTTCTACATTGCGAGTATTCAATCGATCAAGGGACATCTCAAATAATTCTTCATCATTCTTTTTAAACAACACTCTATATCGATAATCTTCAACTATAAGTACAGGATCTAAACTAGAAACTTTTAAATCATTATGATCTTCCAGCAGAGCTGCCAATGCTTCATGGATAGGTTGATATTTATCTGTAAACAAATCTTTAGCATTAGGTTGGATATATTCGGTTTTTTTGTCGGGAGCTGGAGCAGGAGTTGATGCGTTATCTGAATTTACATTCGCTGCAGACGTAGCAGCATCAGAAACCACTGCACTGGGAGATGCAGTATTATCTGTCGCAGCGCTAGTATTACCAGAATCTTGATCATCCACAACTATAGGTGCATAACATAAATCAGTAGATTCTTCGATTTTAGATTTTTTTACCCATGCTCGACAATCTCCCGTTTCTTTTCTAAACCATACCTCATCTACTCTAATGGGAGTGCCTTTATACTGCAATCGACTCCACTCAGCTCTCCAAGATCTTGCCATAGCCAAGTCAGCTAATTTATAGCTATCTGCTTGAGGTTTGGATTCATATTGAGTTCGATATCGTAATACATGACTTACTTTGGCTAAATCACCATCAGGAGTGTCATAATATATATCAACAAATTTTCTGGGGACCCCTCCCCATCTAACTTCTAACGTATAACCATAAGCCTCTGCACCGTCTTTTAAATCGGCAATTAATTTATGATAAGTTGCAATATCAGCGTGCCACTTGGCTTCAATTTCTAAATCGGTCCATTTTTCCGGCCACGCATCACGACAATAATTGTTGTTGGTTGATGGTTGATCCGAAATTTGAGAAAAATTTGATTGATCCGTAGCTTGAACAGCAATTGAGTCTCCAAATAATAAACCCGTTTTTAACCACAAAATTCCGATCATTATAAAAAATATAAATCCACCTCTACATTTCTGCATAAATTACCTCCAATTAAATAAACAATTAAGACAAAAACAATATCTACAAATGATTCTAAAGATATCTTTCGCATAACAAGTAATTTGTGGCAACTAAATTATGAAAACATCTGCAATATTGATATAATAAAAGGTGTTATCAACAACCAATAGACATTAAAATGGAAGATAATTTAGCCAGAAAAACTGATCAATTGGCCTATTCAGATGAATTTCTATATGCTTTTGACTATCAGTCTGATCCCCAACTGACCCCAGCTCCTACTAAGATGCGTAAGAGATTTATCAGCTTAGATTTGGCTCGGGGTATGGCCATTACTTTAATGATCCTAAGTCACACGGTAAAAGGATTATTATCTTATCACCAAATGCCTGATTGGGGGATAATACCTATTCACCTAATCACTAAATTTTCTTCTACTCTCTTTGTAATTATCTTCGGAATAAGTTTATCGCTCTATTTCATCCCTTACATAAATACAATGGAATGGCAAAAAAAACAGTTTCGACTGGTTTGGAAAGGCGTTTTAATTCTCTTTTGGTACAAGGTTTTAACCGTAGTTCAAATGTTTCAAACCTATCCTTCCCCACAAATAGTTAACACTTTACTTTTCAAGCAATTTCCTGATTTCGTTGAAGTACTGGGCTTCTACAGTATTTGTTTACTTTGGATACCTTTTTTCTTACCCGTATGGCACAAACTAGAGGTAATTTTTAAATTACTATTAATAGGAGGATTTGCGGTAGGAGGTTATTGGTTGGCATCACACGTCAACTGGGGTCCTAATATAATCCTCAAGGTATTGTTAGTCGAACATCGCGGATATTTTACTTTTGGGCAAATAACCAGAGGATCTATTGTCCTGATGGGATTACTAATAGGTGATTTTTTACGAAAATCAAAAAGTTTTGAGGAAGGACAATTTATAACTTCCATTTTCTGTCTTTTCTCGTCAATTGTATTGACCATTTATTTTTTCTTCACCGCTCATCCGCATACCGATCGAATTCTATCAGCAATCGCTCATAATTGGGGCAAGCACCCGCCTAATTTACCCTTTATGACCTTCAGTCTGGCTGGATCATTTGCTATTCTTGGTATATGCTTACTTTTTCCCAAAATTCTAAATAAACTACTGTACCCAATCTCATTGATTGGTAGAATTTCTTTACAAGCGTTTATCATTCATATTCTCGTAATTTTTATTTTTTATAGATACCTTTTTGATCTAAGACATAAAGTAACCTATCTTCAGGCACTGAGCCTGGCCGGTATTTTAATAACATTCATTGCTTCTATAGGGTGGATTCAAAGTAAGAAAAGAAAATCAAAAAAAATAGGTTTACTCAAATGATAATCACAATGATAAATAGAAAAATGATTAATAGAAATAGGTCGCTCTAAATGACAAACAATTTGCAGATTACTCGCTTTGATCCATTTATTTTAATACTATTAATACTACTACTAATTGTATTATTTACTTTTCATACTTCTTCACCTCCATCCAATTTATCTCCACCGCTTCCTGTTATCCCTATAACCTCTCCAACCATTACATGGAAAGAAAAACTTCATCTAACTATTACTGATCTCACTAAAACTTTTACCGGTAAACTGGGAGTTTATATCAGACCAATTGATTCATCAGAGTATTACTCATTAGATGCTGAAAAAACATGGTACATAGCTTCCGCAACCAAATTACCCGTTCTAATAGAAGTATATCGACAAATTCACCTGGGCATCATAAAACCTACCGAATCAATTACTCTCACTGAGCAAGATTATGTAGATGGTTCAGGATCTACTAACTGGGACAAAGTAGGTTCAATGATTACGGTTCAAGATTTAACTGAACGAATGATGATAGAGAGCGATAATACTGCAACTGATTTATTAATAAAAAAGGTCGGGCTATCAAATATCAACCAAAACCTGACTAAATATATTGAGCATGGTTTTGGACCCATTACGACTTTGCTGGAAGTTAGAAAAATCGTTTATCAAAATATCCACCCCCAAGCTGAAAAACTAACTAATATGGATTTTATAACCTTAAAAAAGATTTCCTCTCCGATCCGAAAACTAGAAAAAATTACCGAAATTATCAATATTCCTGTCACCAACTTCACAGCTGATAGCTACGAACAAGCATACCAGCAATACTACCAAAAAGGCTTTAATTCGAGCACTTTGATTGCTTATGGGAAATTACTAAGTAAAATTATCAGACAGCAGATAATTAACCCCACTTATTCACAACGAATACTTAGATTAATGAGAAGATGTAAAACAGGTAAAAACAGAATTAAAGCCGGATTACCAACAACATTATTATTTGCCCACAAAACCGGAACTCAGTTTAAAAGGATTTGCGATATGGGCATAATCACCCAACCCATAAGCTTAGATAATACAAATAGATCTGATCATCACATAATAGTTGCCGTTTGCGCCCAAAATTTTACATTACAAGATGAGGCCGAGAAACTATTTACTAATTTAGGTAAGGCTATCGTATCCTCAGGCATTTTAATCAACAACTAATTTTATTTTTTAATTGAATAATTTATAGCGGAAAAGATTAGAGTCTAATTGATTATAATACGGAAAAGAATAGAATACAGTCGATTATAGTACAAAAGGGGAAAGAAAAGATAAAATCTATCTACCCCATATCATTATATAATAATATTATTATTGCCTTTGAATTTAAAATATATTAAGCCTTTAGATATCGGTTTTCAAACATGATTAAATAAAATTTAATCAGATCGAAGAAGAAAAAAATATAGCTCCCGCAAAATCATATTTTTTAAAGTATTTTTATTATGATAACCAAAAAATGGTTTGTATTTTTTATGGCTTTTTTTGCTAACCACACTTATACTTATGTGGCTAAAAGCTGTCCAGACTTAAGGGACAGAGCTGATAAACAAGCTTCAACAACACCAAAACCTCAAATTATACAAAAGGAAAGCGATCTTCGTTATCTTTATGTTCCTTTGGAAGATAATATCTCTGGTGATTTAATTCTTTCTGCAACAACACCTTCAGGAAGACGATATATACTACTTGGAGATTTTACTGGACACGGATCTATTGCTGCACAAGGAGCTCCTTATGTATCCAGAGATTTTTACCAAATGACCCTTGCTGATAAACCAATTGAAGAAATTCTTAATCATATTAACAAATATTTAAAAGATAACTATGAAACCGATTATTTTTTAGCAGCTGGTATAATTGAGTACACCCCCACTACCCATGCTGTTCGAATTGTAAATGCCGGTCTTCCAGATGTCTTGATATTCAGAAATGATCAAGTTATTCACCAATTTAAATCTACAAAATTACCACTAGGAATTATACAGGTACAGGAGGGGTTTTATACTTTTACAGAGCCTACAATATTTGCTCCAGGAGACAAAACCATGATGGTCCTATTAAGGACAGAACCGACGATATCACCGTACTAGAATTTACAATTCCCTAAAGAAACCCGACCTCCTTTGGTCCGACTTACTTTAAAACACTTAATTCCCTGATAGCTGCCTCTTTTTTCAAATTCAGCCGCTATCAATTGCGTGATCCTTGCTTGATCCCGACACCACATAGGAGCGATTAAAATATTGCGAGGAGCTGACCCCGTGATCCGCTGAATACCAATATGCTTAGGTACATGCTCCAACATGTCCACAACACCATGAATATATTGCTCTTCTGTTAAGGGTTGATATTCCCCCTTATAATATCTTTGGGTTAAAACAGTATCTTTAGCTACATATAAAGGAGTAATTTTTAAAGTATGAAATGGATATTCAGTTACTTTGCGTATGGAAGACATCCAATGCGTATGATCTTCACCCGGTAACCCTAACATCAAATGAATTCCAATCTCCAGTTGGCTCCCTTTTAGCAGATGCATAGACACTTCAAAATCACCCAAAGTATGACAACGATTAACTTGTTTTAAGGTTTCATCATTAATAGTTTGCAGACCTATTTCCAAACTTACCGGTACTTTTGTTACAATTTCACATAAAAGTGTAACCACCTCTTTAGAAATACAGTCAGGTCTGGTGCCAATCGCCAACCCCACCACCTGTGGATGATTAATTGCCTCATGATAAGCTTCTTTTAATAACTCTATTGGAGCATATGTATTGGTATGTGGCTGAAAATACGCAATAAAATTTTTTGCTCGATATCTCTTCTTTAAAAAAGGAATTTGATCGGCCAATTGCTGGGTAATACTATCACGTGCAAATTTATTTGATACCGGGGAAAAAGCTTCATTATTACAAAAGATGCATCCACCGTGTCCCTTTCCCCCATCAATATTGGGACAACTAAAACCCGCGTCAACGGTTACTTTCCTAGCTTCTTTAAAAGGAAAAACACTTTCACGTATATAATCTTTATATTGGTAGAAGTAAGGAACCTTCATAACGGTTCCTTTTATCTAATATAAGTTTTTTTAGCAATTATTTTTGAAACATTATCAATGATAAGAGAACTCCATAAATAATTGACTTAGTTATCCCAAAATTTACGGTAAAATTGGAGGTAATCTTTCTAACGTTGATAAGTTTGCATAAACTTTAAGAAAGGCTGATAAGCTTTAATTAGTTCCCAGGCTGAGTTGAACATTTGCGACATAGTATGAGACCTACTACCGGCGCCCCCACCGTCTTGAAGTCTATCTGGATGATAATCCATCATTGATTGTCTATAAATCTTCTGAACATTGCTCATCTCAACATCATTTAGAGGTCTATCTCTCGGAATTTCATGCATGCCAAATCGCTCCATTATTTCAGCGGGGAATACTTGTTCAGGCGTTCTGTTCTCATATTCTCTGGCAAAGGCATCTCTCTCTGCATTTAAAACAAATATATCCTTGTCACCTGGTTTTTTAATTCGATTATAGGCTTCTTCCGGACTATCAAAAAGTGTTTCTTCAGAAAAAGTTCTCTCTCCATCAGGACCAACACGATGCCCGCTACCTGCCATTCTTTCTTGTTGCTGACGTTCTATCTTATTGATTCTAGCAACCGACATTCTACGAAAACCATAAGCTAACAAAAAGGATAAAGCCACATCTTGTACCGCTTTGGGCATTGATTCATATACCGATTGAGGACTGGCAAATTCTCCATATTTCTTACGATTTTCTACATTTTTTACAAAGGACGCAAAAACGGGAATAGAGGTAAAAAATATTCCATCCATGGCTGTACCGACCCATATATACTTGGTATCTAAGGCTCGTCTCATTTGCCTAAAAGAGACCATATCCGGTATTTTAATCTTACCGGCTAAATAATCCTGCAAAGCGTATCCTTTATTGGGATTAAACCACCTCTCAAACGAACCGGACCAATGTTGAGCCACTGGCAAAACAAAGAAGATAACCGAACCATGCAAAAAAGAGTTCAAAATCGCTTCGTACATGCTAATACCAAGATTATCAGCGTCCATCAGCGCCTCGGTAGCCATTAAATTCACAGGTGTTAAAGTGATGGCAAAAAATAAGGAACTTATCAAAGCATGCGGTAAATGATCCTTAGCATAATTCAAAAACTTGCTGCCTGTAACCCTAGAATTAAATAAATCATCTATATTGGAGGTTAAGGCCCGTCTTCCAGTTTCCTGATAAGCACCAGCGGCTCCTGCCGACGCTCCCCTTCCAGATGAAGATCCTCTTCCAGCGGATGCTCCCGACCTCCCCCCAGTAGCAGCTCCTCTTACTATAGGAACACTAGCGGAAGCAGTCGATACCTTAGCTGATCTAGAAGCCATTTTTAAAGCGTACGGAACCAATCGTTTTAAGATGGCATGACTTACCCAACCAGCAGCGCCAGATAACGGAAACATAAGAACCGTAGAAACTACTGGTAAACCATAATCCAACATGTATTTTTTTTCAGACAATCCTATATTACCAGTACTTAAGAAATCACCACCAATTCTTTGACCAGCAAAAGCCAATGTATGTTGCCTAATGCTGGGAGCTGAATATGAAGGGCTACGAAATAAACATGCCTCTTTTAAACTGATCATTTGTGGTGTAATTCTATGAGATAAATAGTCATGTATTTCAACATCATAAAAACGACCAAATATATTACGTAAATTTCTAGGTAAAACGTCTTCAGAAACATTGGTATTATAGTTGGGAGCAATGTCAGGATCCGCATAGGGATCCATTGGGTCAGGAAGTGCATATCCGGTACAGGCTAAATGTAATCCAATCGCATCAATTTGTTTACGCAGCTCTACTAATTCATTTACTGAGTTCCAGGATTCTTTGATCTGCTCTTCTTTTTGCACATACAAATCAGAATAATCCAGCATCGCGTTTTGAAAGCGTTGAGCTATCGACACTAAACTAAACATTTCCTTGGGATCCTGATATCCACTATACTCAGAATAAGAGGGATTCAAGGATCTCTCCATGATGGTTTGCTCATGATTGACTAGTCTCATTGCCTGTTCAAATCCTATACCATAGGCATCAAACAGGGTTTGTAAATATGGCCCGAACGCTTTATCTACCCGGCCATTATCCAATTCTGTAGCAATATAAATAGTTTGATGTTGAGCTAATAAATTCTGATATTTATTTTCCAAACTCTGATATTCAAGTTTCTTTTTGGGATCAATTTCCGGATTGGCTTCCTTTAATTTTTGCAAAGCTAGGGAAAAAACGTCCAAATATTCTTTTCCGAAAAATAAAGTTGACTCATGCCGTGCATTTAACAAAATGGAAGCCATAACTGCCTCGGCTTCTACCACCACAGCTCCTCTCATTGTGGCTAACTTTGCTTCATCTGATGCATTTGATGAATTAGACTCGTCTTTGGTATAAATTGTCAGACGATTTAAGATATAATTGCGCCAACCTTCTAAACCCAAAGAACGGGCTTGATACTGACCGCATCCTCGTCCCAGATAATTATCAACATAGCACACCCGTACTAAATAATATTTTAAGGATTTAATCCCTTTTAATAAGAATTGATAGGCTGTCATTAACAATTTAATATGCAATTGCACAATAGCTTCATTCTGTATTGCATCTTCCTGGGTAGGAACATCATTATAGCGTTGAATTTCATTGATATAATTTTTTAAAAACTCAGCGCTATCCATTAAAGAAGACACACCTAATCGAGTTTGCTGCAGTCTGGTTAGATGATATTCTGTTGAAATAGTACTTTCTATTTTTGAGGCTTCATCGATCATATTTTCAATCGAAAAAGGAGAACCAGGTTTAGAATGAGGTGGAATACCATCTTTACGCTCAACAACCATATTCATCTTAGCTATTAAAATTAAATAATCGACAATGCGCCTAAGTTTAAACAAAAATCCCGGAGTACTGATACTGGAAATCTCAATTTGAGTCTTAATTTGTTGCAAAATGGGAATCGCACGATGTGGTATGATCCTGGCTGCTCCCTCTAAATAGGACGCTGTTCGCAAACAAGACTCAAAAGTAGAACAAAAGCGATCTGGGCGACCTGCATTCTGATTGTTCACCAGATGCCCTACTACCAAATCCAAGAGGGTTTCTGATTTCTCTTTCCATAAGGGTGGTCTTTGTTCCTCATAAATACTTAAACAAGTATTAAAGATGATCCAACCCTTATCGCCCAATTCTTTGGTTATTCCCTCGAAGACCAGACTAAACTTTTGTTTCTTCTTTTTAGCTGGAGATACTGATGATCCAGGTTCTCCACTTGCTGATCCCGCTTCTTCAACTGGTGGCTCAGTTTCTTCTGCTGGTGGTTCGGGGATCTTAATATCTAAGAATTGGGGATCTTGTAATAAATCACGACAAATTAATTGGTATTCAGTATCTATTCCCATAGAAGCCAGCTTCTGAAGACTCTTTACCAGAAGCTCAGGAGCTAGATCAAATATTTCACTATCTCCAGCTTTGGTAGCTCCGGTTCCTTTAATAACAAATTGGGACCTACGAAGCTTGCATTGTAGGGCTATTAATACTATAACACCTATTAATAGAAGCAGTAATATCCATTGCTTTTTCATATAACAGTTTTAAGTTTTTAGTCTTCAATTAAAGCAACTCTTCTGAATGATACTATAACCTTGCACCTCGGGCAATTCGGCGAAACATTTCACTTCTAACTCTAGCTCGAGCTTCACGATTTTCGGGTCCTTCAAGTTTCAATTCAGGAAGCTTAGCTGGAAGTTCAGCAAACCGAGCCAATCTACTTTCAAATCCCTGAGTAACTATTCCGCTTCTGACATGATCAACAAAACTAGAGCGAGATGTCACCCTAATATTAACCGGTGCCATGCTACCCCCTCCCCCCAAAATCAAAACTGAGGCACTTTCACCCAATATTTCGCGTAAATCTAAGCCAAGTAGATCCATTAAAGTTAATCTATTCGTATCATCCATACCCAATCCACTTAAGGCTTCTAAGGTTCCACTCAAAATAGTTACAAACTTAGATACATCCATAGTAGGAATATCTCTCATTTGATTGGCAACATTTGCCGCCCGAATTCTTAACAATCTAGCATGAAGCTCAACGGGTATTCCTGATTGTTCCATTAACCATTCAATCATCAATCCATCGGTCGAATGTAATACTGGTTTAAATCCTTCTCTTGTCGTTTCTGGGACACCTGCTTCTAATACCGTTGATTCTAAAAAAGTCACTACATCAGGTAACTTTTCACCCACCATTCCCTCAAGAAAAAATTGCTTAAAAGCTGATAATCCCACTGGCTTACCTTCGACGGTTAAACCTTGTCCCAACAAGACATTTTGTCTGGCATTATGTATTAAACCCGAATTGAATGTATCACCTCTAGTTAACTCAAGGGGATCTCCAACGTTATTAACTTTTTTCCTTCCAGCCGCACCTGTTAACATCACCATAAAGGCTGCATCACCCAAACCACCATCTCTAGTGGCTAAACTAAAAGCAGCGGCCTTTCTTACCGGTCTTCTTTTCATATCTTTAAGGGTCTTATCACAAATTTGCATACCGCCGATTGCTCCTTTGGCTCCCGTACCCTTAACTACCGCCTGATCAGATCTTATCTTACAGGCATATGTTAAAACTAATAGCGATAATCCCCATATCCATTTATCTAATTTTAAACGCATAACCTTCTCCTAACATTATTTGTAACTAACTTTTGTAACTAATTATGGTTAATGTTATTATATTAAAAAAAAAGATATTTATGAAGTTATTATGAAGATTATTTTAAGACTGCTTATATTATTAATACTAATCATATCTATTTATTTTTGTAAAAAGCGCAGTCAATTTTATGTTCAAACTCAGAATCCCTACTCCTCTAACGAGGCAGGTGATGCAATAGTCGCTACCGACATCGGATTTTACGCTATTGACATCAAGGGCAATACCCGCGTACCTATCTATGAAATCATCACTAAGCAAGAACGCCGACGAATACCGATTACCACCAAAACCAGAACCATCAAAGTTCAAACTAATGACAATAAGATTGAGGAACATACCCAACCATATACTGATTACCGATATCCTGAAAAATTAACTCCCAATGAAGAGCTACGTACTCGAAAATTTGTATTGGAAGGACATGGATTAAAGATGTCCCAAACTCTCAAAGAAGTACTACAAACCTCACCTCAGACCCTGGTTTCCTTTGCTGTTCGTAAAGAAGAAGGTACAAATTTATCTGATTCTTTACCCGAATTATACATAAACATAGGATTATTATCTTTAGATAAGCTACAAACGGTACCTGTTTCCCATGGTCTTCAATATCGCGACATACCAAAAGATTTTGCTCGATTCTTAAGAGATTATCGTTCTAACGAACAAGCCTCCAGCCAAAAAAGAAATTTAACTGTTCCCGGTTCCATTGTTAAATTTATGCATAAACACTTTCGCCAGTGGCCGGAAAACAGATCCTATTTTCGCATCATCAAAAATCCCATTCAAGAAAAAGTCCTTAGCGCCTTAGAAAAAGAGTTCCCCATTAATTTTAACGCGGATCCAGCCAAAGACTTTTATTCTATTAACCATCATTTCTCGGCTGAATATTTATTTAATGAAGCACTCGATTTTTCAATTACCAATGGAGAAAGAGGAAAAAAAGTATATTTAATCGCAGGAGTATATAGAAAAACATCTTTTTTGAGAGCCGACCGTCTAGAGGGTTTACGAATTCTAGAGATAGATTTTCACTCCTTCCCTTCCGAATTAACTCAACCTCCTAGAGTAATCGATTTTAATAAAAATCCTTTTTTCGGCAAAACTTCTTATAGAGGTGAAACTAAAAACTCAATTGTGGAAAGATTAGGGTTTTACCTTGTTAATCAACATACCAGACCATTTACTCCTATCGCTAGAATTACTTCTTTAGAGGAATTTTCCTGGTTAACCTCTAATGATATTGCTCCCAATCAAAATAATTCTCCTTACCTTCCCATGGAACTTTTTCTGGCAAACCCTCAAGATGTAAATCTACACTTGAGTTTTGGCATTAAGCTTACCACTGAAAATCTAATACCTCCTTGGCTCTATTGTCAAATAGGTTTTTGGGTTCCTTTGGAAGAACAAGAAGAAAACGCCGCTTTTTATGATTACCTTGACCGCTATCAACAAGCTCTTCGATTGGATCAATATAAACTGGTCTACCGAAAGGCAAGTTGGATTTATAACATGTCTCCCCAGCAATTTGGAAATTACTTTGCAACTATGGCTAACATTTTTTCACGGTCAGCCAAACCGGATATAAAACTACTCTTGGATAACGGCGAAAAAAGACATACTTTATATAAATCTGGAGATTCCACAGCTGGAACTCTTTTTATTCAAAAATCCTACAGTAAAAAAACCATCAAAAATATTATCGCCCAACTAAAAAAATCATTTGGAATCCGTCGTCCTATTTATTTATTTGCTATCGTACAATCAGTTTATGGTGTAGAAGCGGTTCGATTAATTAGATTCATTTCCCAATCTCCTGCTACTGTCGATCAGATTGACCTTTGTTACGCTTTTGAGGTTGAAGCAGGAAAAGAGCTTTTCCTGCAAAAAAAACATATTATTGCAGACGAAGCTTATAATTTTATGATGCCGGATTTCCGTATTGCTATCCATAATAAGTTATATGAGCAAGGACTCAAATGCCAATTTCAATTATATGTAAGAACTCCATCAGGAATTCAAAAACGTATTATAGCCGACCAACAAAGTAGCATAGAAACCAGGTTTAATATTAATGATACTGAAAATTGGGTCTTTACCATTGAACCTCAAGTTAAAGGACAACAGCCAGAACAAGAACAACAACCAAAACACGGACATTCTATTAGGTATTGGAAAGATACTCCTAATTTCTCTCATCAGCCAGTATCTATAGGTTTACAGCCTACCTCTAAAGAAAAGTGGGAACAATGGCTCGAATACCATTCTTACGAAGAAGATTGATTTCACATTAAAAAATAGAAGTTTTTATCGCTTCAACAAAGCACGCTTATATTCACCTTACTTTTCTTATATTTTCTTATATTTTCTATTATTTCTTGACATTTTCTTTCTGGTTTTGTAAGCCTATTAATCAAGAATTAAAACTTTGGTAGTTAAATAAGATTTTTAAGAAGAACTATTATTACTTTAAATATAAGTATATTTCGAATATATATTTGTCAAGACCTCTCAAAATGATGTAGATTTTATTTACATCATTTTCGCATGTCCCCGTCTCAAGGCCAGGATAACTAAGGTCTTCCTGGCCTTACTTTTTTTTGCACTTGCCGTACAAGTTAAAATTAGTTACAAATAGATTCATATTCAAACACCGTAATGTAAAATTTGTACTGTTTAAAACTCAAACCAAAAGGACTTGGTTATGATGCGTCTTATTATTATTTGCGCCCTTCTTTTAACCTTAACAACACCCTTATTATCGACCAATAATACCAATAATATTACTTCACTTCTCATCATGAACTACAATGTAGAGCACTTGATGGATTTTCAAGACAATCCAATTACCATGGATGATGAATATACTCCCTTCGGCAACCTCAATTGGAACCAAGAAAAATTTCGTGAAAAAATAGATCATATTACCCAAGCTATTATTAACAATCAGGAGAATGGTCTTCTGGGTTTAGGACCGGACATTATCGTATGCGAAGAAGTTGAAAATAAATTCGTATTAAAAGCATTAACCGATTCTTTAAATAAACAACTAAAAGAAAAAGATCCACTTGCCACTTCCTATAACGAGATTATTCACTACGATACCGAAGACTATGTTGGCATTGAAGTCGGTATCATCAGCCGCATCCCCGCCATCCATTCCCAAACCCACGTGATCCACAAACGTAACCCTACTTGGTACTACAAAAAAGCCAGTGAGTTCTATGGTAAAACTATATATTCAACCGTTCGAGATATATTAGAAGCACGATTTTCTATCTTCGATAAAGAATTTATTATCTTAGGCAATCATTGGCCGGCCCAAAAAAGAGGAGAAACCGAATTTGATGCCATTAAAAGATTTTTATCCGCTCAACATGTTAGAAAAATCGTAAAAGAAAGATTAAAAGACGAACCTAAACTAGATATTATTATTTTAGGTGACTTTAATACCGATCCAGAAAAAGTAGCTTTGAATAATGGCCTACACGCAATAGACGACCTTAAAGCTGTTAGAAAATCTCCTCCCGAAGAACCATTACTTTACAATCTCAATTACTCGATCTTTAATTATAATCTACTTTCCAAAGAGTTTTATACCGCAATGGACCGCTTTGTATCCATTTTCTCTACTACAGGAAAATGGGACGCAACAGTATTTAACGAAATCATCAAAAAAATGTATGACAAAAGAAAAGCCAGGCTCACCATCAGAACCTTTCTTAATAAGTATGAAGGCAAATTAGTTAAAACAGCTCTAACTCGACTTAAAAACAGTTTGTTTAATAACCTAAATCAAAAACGCGGAACTTTTTGGTTCGCCAAATACAAAAGATGGCAAACATTGGACAGTATTATTCTTACCCGAACTTTATTTGACAGAACCAGCTTAGCATACATCAGCAAAAGTTATAAAATTCTCGATCATGATTTCCTAAAAGATGAAAATGGCCTACCTTATGGTTATAGTAAGTGCTTTTGGGACGAAAAAAATCGAACTTGTCAAAAAAATTCTGACGGAACTATTCATATACGCAGAGGATACTCTGATCACTTTCCTATTATTGCACGATTCAGAATTTACCGATAAGCAATTATATAAACAAAAAATTTAAGATTTATCATCTAACTATAATGAGTTATAATATCTAATATATGTATAATATTTTATCACGTATCATAAATATATATAAATCCATCAAGAATACTCTTCTTTTTCAAGTCGCAATGCTGATTACCGGTGTTTTTACCTTTGGCGCGGTTGGAACTTGGTATTTTGAATATCAAAAAAATGAAAATTTCCAAACACCCCTTGACGTATTATATTTTTTAGTAATAACTATGAGTACTGTCGGATACGGAGATAAATCACCCATTACTCCGGGTGGTAAACTTGTAATACTCGTGGTAATTGCATCCTCCATAGTCGTTATTGCCCTTGTATCTGCAACCGCAGCAGCATTTTTTATCGAGTCGAAAATTAAGGAGGAACTGGGAATGAATGATTTTAAATTTAAGGACCATTTCGTTATAGTTGGTTGGAATTTCAAAGGAGCCAAAATAATTGATATTATTTATAAGGATCCTGAATTTATGCATAGCAAAGTTGTTATAGTTGCCGATGTAGAAAAGAAACCAAACGATCATCATAGTGTTCATTTTGTTAAATCAACTCATCCTTCTCACGTTAAAGATTTAGAACGAGCTTCCGCTCAACATGCTCGTGCTATTATCTTATTGGCGGATTACTCAATAAAGCAAGGTTCTGATTCTATGACAACTATCAATTGTATGTTAGCACGCAAAGTAAATCCTACCACTCAATTAATAGTTGAGTTACTAAATCCCAGTACTCATGAATATTTTCAGATCGCTGGAGCTAATAGAATTATCGGTCTTTCTGAAATTGGCAGTATTCTGATCGCTGGTTCGTGTTTGGGACACGAAAACGTACAAAAGGCCCTAAACGAACTGGAAAGAGCCGAAGCATAAACAACATAATTAATAATCAAAATGAAAGAAGAAAGAAGAAAACCAATGAATACCTTTAACTTCAATCCCAACAAATTTTTCTGTATAGCTGGCCCGTGTGTTATTGAAGAGCAAGTTGATCTTCTACAATTGGCAAATCAATTAAAGCAAATAACCAGTCAACATAGTATTGATTTTATCTTTAAAGCATCTTTTGACAAAGCCAATCGTTCATCAATATCTTCTTATCGCGGTCCCGGACTTAATAAAGGAATAAAAATTCTTAGTGAAATCAAAAAAAAAGCAGGAATTCCTATATGTACTGATGTACATGAAACTTCTCAGATGGAGACAGTCAGTTCTGTTGCTGATATTATACAAATCCCGGCTTTTCTATGTCGACAGACTGATCTAATAGTAGAAGCTGCCAAAACCAATAAAATTGTTCATATTAAAAAAGGACAATTTCTTGCTCCCGAAGATATTTTACCTATCATTAAAAAAATTCGTTCTGTCAATGACCAACCAATTATTGTTGGAGAACGAGGATCATCATTCGGCTATCATAATTTAGTAGTAGATATGCGTTCGCTAATCAAAATGAAAGAATTTGACGTTACAGTCATTCTAGATGGTACCCACAGCACCCAATTACCCGGAGCAGCAGGAGACGCCAGTGGGGGCGAGAAAAAATACGCTAAATATCTCTGTCGGGCCGCTACAGCTTGTGAAGTAGATGGTCTATTTTTAGAGGTGCATCCTTCTCCCGCCAAAGCATTATCGGACCGCGAAACCCAATTAACTCCCGAAGAGTATGAAACTATTTTATCGGAGTGCAAACAGATTCGTTCATTAATTGTTTAACTACACCTATTGACAAATTTCATTTTATCATAGAATTGATTAGGTTTTTAAAATATGTTATTGCCGATAGCACCATGGAGGAGGAAACATATGGTGAATAAATCAATAACACCCAAACTTTCATACAATCCCCAAAATTTACCTCGAGAATTAAACTCGGCTTATATTCACGCTGATGAAACTGATATAAAAGAAATGTTAAAATCTTTAGGTCTTTCCAAACTAGAAGATTTATTTCAACATATTCCTGGTGATATCAGATTTGATGAGCCACTTAATGTACCTGAAGAAATGTCTTACAACGATTTAGTCAATCACGTTCACTCTTTATCTATTAAAAATAATATCCCCAAGCATAGTTTTCTGGGAAACGGTTTGGCACACTATAAATCAGGAGAGATAGCCGCCTTTGTATGTGGTTTAAGAGGACTAACTACTGCCTACACGCCCTACCAACCAGAACGTAGTCAAGGTTCATTAATGACCCAATGGTTATATCAAAGTTTATTGTCAATGATAACCGGTTATGAAGCGGTCAATGCCTCTATGTACGATCGATCTACTACCTTATTCGAGACCCTAAAAGTAGCAATTAGCTTAGGTAAAAACAAAAAACATACTTGTCTTGTTTTTGATAGTATTTTTCCCGGTGATCTTGAGGTCATAAAAACTTTAAGTGTTAATACTAACCTTAAAATAAAAACCATCCCAATTGATCCAACCACCGGAATTATTAACCTTAATCAACTAAAAGAAACCTCTGTTTCTTTGCAAGACGATCTGGCTGCTATTGTTTTTCCGCAAATCAATTCTTTAGGTAATCTAGAACAAGTTGATCAAATAGTTGATTTAGCTGATAATTTTGGAACTTCTTCTATTGCGGTAATCGATCCAATGACCCTAGGATGTGGTGGATTAAAACCACCTTCCTCCTTTGGACAAAATGGCGCGACTATGTTCGTAGCTGAGGGACAACATATAGCTTTACCCCCTAACTTTGGTGGACCAGGAATTGGTATTTTGGGTATTCGTTTTAATGAAAAAAACCCTCTGCATATCCGATCTATGCCCGGTAGATTTGTTGGAGAAGGAAAAGACATTCAAGGGCAATCATGCAAATTACTGGTGCTATCCACCAGAGAACAACATATCCGCAGAGAAAAAGCTTCCTCTAATATATGCACTAATGCCGGTTTTATTGCCACCTTAGTGGGTGCGTCTTTGTTAGAACTAGGAGAAGATGGTCTGGCAGAAGCATCTCAAAGCGGAATGAATAAAGCTCATAAAGCCGCTCAATTGCTTGGAGCCATTAAAGGCATCGAATTACCATTTGCCAACACTCCTTTTTGGAACGAGTTTGTTGTATCTTTGCCTTGTTCAACTCAAGAATTGATCCAAAAAGCCCAAAAACACGATATTCATATTGGAGTTGATGTCTCTGGGCGAATTGCAGATTCTAAAGGTAATCATTTATTATTGTCATTCTCTAACTTACAAACCGATCACGATATTGAAACCCTTATCTCCTTTATAAGAGATAGTCTTGACTCAACTGAATCAAATGATCAAACAGCTAGCTTAACTAAAACTCCTGTGCAATCAACTATATTAGCCAAAATTCCTGAGCAGTATCTAAGGAAGAATAAAATTGGCCTACCATCAAATTCATTGGATCAAATTAAAGATTATTATAGTCAACTGGAGCAGCAAAATATCAGCCCTGATTATTCCATTTATCCCTTGGGCTCCTGCACCATGAAATACAACCCTTATTTGAATGAATATGCCGCCAACTTACTTGGATTTACTCAGCTTCATCCTGATGCACCAACCGACGATTGTCAAGGAAGTCTAGAAATTTTATATAATATTCAAGAATATTTTAAGGCCATAACCGGACTGTCTGCCGTAACAGCTCAACCAGTTGCTGGTGCCCAAGGAGAATTAGTCGGTATCAAACTCTTTCAAGCTTATCATTTGTCCAAAAACAATACAAACCGTGACATTATATTAATCCCCAAATCTGCCCATGGAACAAATCCTGCTACTGCTACTATGGCTGGATTTATTACCAAAAAAGATAAAGAGTTAGGTGCTACGGGTATTGTACTGATAGACGCGGACAGTTCTGGAAAGATTAATTTTGATCAAATCAAACAAATCATCGAGCAATACAATAATAGAATAGCTGGCATAATGATTACCAATCCCAATACCTCTGGTTTGTTCGAAACAGAGTTTAAAATGATAGCTGAAATGATTCATCAGGTTGGAGGTTTAGTTTACCTTGATGGTGCCAATATGAATGCCATAGCTGGATGGGTCAACCTAGCCAAAATGGGAGTAGATGCAGTTCATAACAACCTACATAAAACATGGTCCATTCCTCATGGGGGAGGTGGTCCCGGAGCGGCAATTGTTGCGGTTAGTAGCGAATTAGAGGAGTTTTTACCTGGACTGATAGTTGATAAGCAGAGTGATAATGATAAGCAAAATGATAAATATTACCTAAGATCCTCCCAAAAATCAATTGGTAGTGTCCATCGTCATTTGGGAAATTTTGCCCACAACATTCGTTGTTACACCTATTTACGAAGATTGGGAGCAAAAGGTATTAAGAATATGTCAGCTATAGCGGTTTTATCTTCTAGATACCTCTATCAACGTTTAAAAAGTAAATTTGACACACTACCCAGGGGAGCTGAAAATGCGCCCAGAATGCACGAGTTCATTCTTACATTACCTAAAGAGACATTGAGTAAAGTAGAATCCATGGGTATCCCAAAAGCTCTAATCGCATCTAGAATTGGAAAATTATTCTTAGATTTTGGTTTTCACGCACCAACCGTTTCTTTCCCTGAACCAGAGGGATTAATGATCGAGCCTACTGAGTCCTATTCTAAAGCTGAATTAGACCGCTTTGCTGATGCTATTATTGCTATTCTAGAATTAATAGATGAAACACCAGCAATTTTGAATACCGTTCCTCACTTTACACCGATTACCAGAGTAGATGAAACAGCAGCTAATCGAAAACCGATTGTAAGTTCTATTATTAAAGAACTTCCTCCCATTTTAAAAAATAAGATACACCCTAAAGAATTATCTACATTAGAAATAGCGGAAATCAAAAAACGTATCCTGGATGCCCACCTAAAAATCACAAATTAAGCATAATCACAGCAATAGATATTTAATGACAATTCTATTATTGAGACTTGCTTCTTGAGAAATATTATTACGTTTAAAAGTTTCATCCTCACCATAGCCAATACACAATATATCTTCCGCATCCATAGATAACTCATCAACAAAAAATGTCTTGATAGCTCTAGCCTTCTCAAATGAAGTACTTCTATTTACTTCACTCAAACCATGTTTATCAGTATGCCCTTCAATTACGATTCTACCTCCGTGATATCCCATAAATTCCTTACCAACTTCAATAATCTGATCTTTGATTTCTGCTCTAATAACAAATCCTTCGCCTAACTCAAAAATATCGGTATCAAATAAAACAACTTCTTTGGTCATAGTATTAACTTTAACAACTTTCATTTTAACTGGCACAGCTATATCACCCTCCATTATGACAGGATATTCTAATAAATCGACGTTTGAAGCCTTGGAAAAATTATCTATTCGGGCATTGGATAATCCCGAAAAAACTCGATAAGTTCTGGCCCTAGCAATTTCCACCAACATTGACCTAGTATTATCGGGGCTTAATCCATTTTCAATTCCATTTTTATACGGATCAAAAACTTCTTGGTATCGATAAACTTTAAACACCATATTTTCGATAATATTGTTGTTCTTACCAGCATTTAAAACCAATTGATTTTGCCTATCACTGGCATCTTTATAAACCCGCAAAACTCTATAATATTGCTGATCGAAAACCCCTGCCTGGGCAATTAATGTGATGAATATTGATAAAACACTAATCAATATTAGCTTTATATATGACCACATAAAGGACTCCCCCTAAATTCTTTTCTAACTAATAAATCTAATTATCCTCGATGTGCAGGTGCGGACTTTGCACACCGGGCTAATTATCTGATTATCCACTTTAAATTATCGGTAGTTAAATAGAATTATTTAGTGATTTATTGGTAACCAATGACGCTGACTTTGAGTCAGAAAATAAACAAGAAATGAGAGCTATCGGCATTTATTGAAATCTTACGGAAATATTAAGCGGTTTTTTGCTTTTTCTCGGTTTTAGCAGCCACTTTTTTGCCTTTTTTAGCTGCTTTTTCTTTTTGCTCTTCTTTAACGTCTTTCTTAGATAGCTTTTTCACTTCTTCCATAATATTATGACGTGTTGTATATTTTTGATCCATCAGAACAATTTGTTTTCCACGACGATTTTTCAAATTGAAAATTAATGGTCCTTTTAAGTTAGCTGTCATGTTTTTGGGATTAGAAGGTATAGTGACAATAACTGATATAACAGCATCTTCTTCTGATTCTAATTCTAATTCTTTGATTTCCGATTCTGAAACTTCAACCTCATAATCAGGTTTAAAGGTTAAAGGATTAATTAAAACAAACGCTATGGAACCATCATCAATAGATTGTAACCATTTAAAGGGAGAATCTTTTTCATGATCCAAAATAACGTATCTTTTCAATTCTTGAAAACCAATTATTCCCTGGGGCATGGTTATTAAATCCTTATCAGGAATCTCTATCTCACCAAATCGCGTTGTTTTGATCTTCAAGGCGAATCTCCTTATTTGAAAGGTTTAAATAAACTGCAAGACCGTTGTTTACAATTTTAATTTTTAAGGTTACTTAAATAGATTATATTGAATTAATTTTTTACAATCAACAAAAAAATTCTGACTTTGTATTATTCTTTATCTTTTAATATACCAGTAAGCTCTTTTAATGATTCAACATCTGACTTTGATGCCATTTTATTTTCTCTTTGAATCTTTTGGTATATTTCTTCACGATGAATAATAGTTTCTGGAGAGGCTTTTATACCTAATCTGACTTGCTTACCTTTGATTTGCATAACAATTATCTTGATATCATCTCCAATTGCTATACATTCACCAACTTTCCTTGTTAAGACTAACACTTCACCCTCCTCCTTGGCGACATGGCTCTATTGTAAGAAATTAAGTAGAGATGGTTGTAATAATTTATTGCTTGCAAGTAATGTTGCTTGCAAAGTTGTTTCTGCTTGTTTAAAATCTGTTGTTGTTTCAAAGAAATCTATCCCTTCTATATCTTCGTTAATTTTTTGATACTCAATAATTTCTTTTCCTAATCTATCATCAATGCTTTCTAAACCTTTTAATTTACCACCGATTCTGGAACGAACACTAATTACGCGATCCAAGTGTCTATCCATTTCACCCATGTCAGATCTAATACCATTAATATCATTAGTCAATAAATGTTCTAAGAAATTAAAAACCGTATGAATCATTATCGAATCGTCCTCACCACCAGCAAATAAATCTCTACCATTAACATTTATACGGATAAACTCATTTCGGTTCACTGGAACAAAAATAGCGCCATCATCTCCCATATAACTGCCTTCATAATTAAAAGGTGGTTCTATGGTCCTAAACCCGCCAAAAATATATTTATCAGCAAAAACAGTATTTCCTAATGAGATCAATTGCCCCGCTATTTGTTTTGCCTCCTCGGCCATAATTGACCTGGTTTCTTTATTTTGGGCTCCATTAACCGCATTAAGAGCTATCTCCTTAGCTCTCATAATATTCTCTCCAATGGAAGCAATTGTTTCTTCAGTTTTGGAAAAGAAACCTCTAGCATAGGTAATATTCTTCTGATATTGGTCTATGCTTTTGATTAAACCTTTGTTCCTAATAACTCGGGTTAAACCGATTGGATCATCTGAAGGTATATGTAGCTTTTTTTGAGTAGATAAGTTCTCCAGACTTTTAGCTGTCAGATCTCGAGCCTGCTGTACACGATTACTTACTGTCTTATATCCTTGTCGATCCGAAACTCTCATATTTGGGGCCTAGACAATTAACACTTTTTAATCAAAATCTAACCGGTTATCTCTTCAAAGATAACAACGAATCAAACATCTCATCAGTAGTTGTAATTAACTTAGATGATGCCGCAAATAGATGTTGATACTTTAACATCTTTGCCGCTTCTTCATCTAATGAAACTCCCGATATTGAATCTTTCCTTTTCTCCAACTGAGTTAATATCGCCTTCGAATTCTCTTGCACAATTTTGGCATTTTGTGATGCAGCACCCAATTTTCCCACCTCATTAGCATAATAACCATGAATATCTGAGGTTCCACCATCAAATATCGATTCGTTAAATAACCTGACTAATTGATTAGCGATAATATTATCACCACTGGAATCGCTACTAATTCCAGTTGCAATAGCACTTACATCATAAGACACCACACTGTCAACAGCAATATCTCTTGCGGCTCCAGATTCTTCTTTTAAATCAACGAAAAACCCTTGTCCTTTTTTTTCTGAGAATTGATCGATGCCATACCCTTCTTTATGAATCTCATTGAAACGACTAGCAAAAGTAAAAGCCATTTGATCCAGTTTCTTCATTGTATTTTTGGTATGAAAATCACGGACTTCCAAAAAACCTAACAAAGAACCGTTCTTAATCTTAGGAGTTATATTAGTTAATTTTTGCTTCCCATAACTTTGAAAATATATATCCTTACAACCTTCATTATCAGAATTGGCTATTGTTTTAAAAGAGCCATGCATCGCTCCCTCTACCAGTAAAACATTTCCAGGTCCTCTAATAACAAAATCTCCACCATCCGTCTCATACCAACTAATATTCATTTTTTGGGCCAGTTCCAATATTTTCACATCTCTTTTATCTTGAAAATCATTGGATGATGAAGAGGCACCTACGCTCGATTCTTTGATTCGAAAATTTAAGTCAGCGATTTCTTTCAATATATTATTTACTTCTTTCATTTGATCATCGATCATAAAATCATAATCATGGCGCAATACATCTACCGTTTGGTAAGTTTGGTTAAAAGCATTACTCAAAGATTGTCCATAGCCTATTACATTGCTCCTGATTGTAATTTCAGTAGGATATATAGAAAGCTCATTTATAGAAGCGGAAAATTTATCAATTTGATCTATTAATGAACCTTCAACCGCGGGATTAAACAAATCTTCTAACCTTGATAGTCCTTGATGCAAAGCGCCCATTCGATGAGATGTTTGCGCGCTATTGAGAATTGATCCTTCTAAATATCTATCATGGGCTCGACTAATATCTTTTATCTTGGCTCCTGTACCGTATAATATGGATCCTCTTTGAGCTGGCAATGATGCTGTCTGATCCAAAATCTGCTTCGAATACCCCGGTGTATGCGCATTTGCAATATTATGACCCGTTACTTCCACACCCGCTTTGGAATTATATAACGATTCTTTACCTATGTTTAATATTGTTCGTAATGACATTTATACTGTATACCCTATATTTTAATATTATACATATTATACTTATACCTTTATTCTTAAGTATTTTTCTGAACTTAAGCTTTGGGTCATTTTACCATCTGATTTGTATGACCCTCTGGTTCCATTTTTCATAATTACTTCCATTGAAGATTGAACGCTCTCTAATGACCATTCTACTAACAGTTTATTTTTCTTAAATAAATTCTTAAATGTCTGTATTTTTCCTTGGTAATGATCGAAGAGATCAACTATTTCATCTATTTCCTTGTTGGGGACCTGTTTTTTCAGTTTACTCACAGTCAAACAATCAACGGAGACATCTAATTTTTTGGCAATCTTGCTAAGAACTGAATTTCGATAAGATTCTAATCCTTTAATTTTTCCATGTAGTATTTCCTTCTTCTCAACGCATTTTTCAATATATTTTAGATCAAATTGCTCAATAGCATTATTTTCATTCTCTAGTAGGCCACACATATCATCTAATGTTTTGAACTGTTCTATCAGTATCAGCTTTAAATTATACATATGGCTATTAATATCCACTTTTATCTCCCCTAATTACCCTCCAGTCACCAGTTTACCGTAATCAGTCTACTGTAGTCAGTTTTCTGTTAAAGTAACTTTTCCGACCGCTGAAAACTGACTATAGAACTTCATTCTTTATAGTTTCTTTTATCATAGCTTCAGCTACCTTTTCAGGATCAACTTTATATTGGCCGGATTCGATCAGTTTTTTATAATGAGCAATTTTGTCTTCTCTAACATCAGGAGTTGCATCTACTTTCTTTTTGATCATGGAAAAAGTTTTGCCTTTATCCGAAATACTAACTTTTGTACTATCGTAACCTTGTTTCTCACGTATCTGCTCTAATGTTTCTTTGGGTTTTGTTTTTCCAAGCTGGTTTACATTTACCTTGTCTTGAACTCCCCCCACATCATTTCTAATAACTTTCATATGAAAAACTCCCATTTTATCTTTACATCAACAAAACACTAATTCTATGTTATCACAGATCAGATAAATTTTGGCCATCAATTTGATCTAAATATTGCATAATCATTTGAGCTATACCAAGACCCTGTCCCCCACTAGACATTTGTTTAGCATATTCTGAATCTAACATTGATTCATAAACCTTTTGACCATTGCTTTTACCGGTCAAACTAAAGTCTGGGGTACTTTTTCTCATTTGTTTCAACATCAATTGAATAAACATGGACTCAAACTGTCTAGCAACCTTTAATTGTTCTTGTTTTGCTTGATTTTGATCATCATTCTTTGAGTCACTACCTGATATAATCTCAGTATTATTTACCTTTGGGTCCAAATGTTTAAGAAACGAAACTTGTTTTTTGGTTAAAGGCTCTAAATAATTTTGAGGAGCCAAAAGTGTTGATCCTATTTTCATATAAACCTCAACTCAGCTTCAAGCGATCCTTGCGCTTTTAATGTTTGTAAAATAATAATCAAATCTTGCGGAGTAACACCTATCGTATTTAAAGCTTTCACTACTAGTCCAATATCTGCTCCTTCCTGTAATACATTTAGTCGTTTTTGGATTTCTTCTTCTTTTGCCCCTTCTTTTTCCTCTTCTTCACCCCCTTCTTCTGTTTCTTCTCCTTCTTGCTCGTTTTCCACTCCTACCTGAAGACTCAAATCTCCATGAGAAATAGCAACGGTCTTAATCCTCACCTCAGAACCCATAACAATTGTACCTGTACGTTCATTGATAACAACTACCGCTTTACGAGAAGTCTCTACTTCAACATTTTCTAAAATAGATACAAACCTTACCAACCTTTCTTTATAATATTCAGGAACAGTAACATGAATACTACCACTGTTTTGAGCCTGAGCAAAAAATCCCCCTAATTCTAAATTTATCTGTTTTTCAACCTTATAGGCCGTCGAAAAATCAGGATCATGTAAAGTTAACTCTATCAATCCGTTTTTGGCTAATTGGCTACTCATGTCTTTTTCAATTATCCCTCCATTGGGAATTCTAACTACGGTTTTATGCTCAGTTAAAGATTTACTACCTACACCACCAAGTGAAACTGTTCCTTGTCCAACGGCATAAACCTCTTGATCAGAAGCCAATAAAGGCGTTTTGATCAACATTCCACCACCAAGACTTTTAGCATCCCCTATTGAAGATAAGGTCAGGTCAACCCGATCACCAATTTGGGCGAAAGGTTTTAATGTTCCAGTAACTAAGACAGCCGCGGCATTCTTTAAAAGAACATCTTTACTTGAAGTTGTTATCCCCATTTTGGTCAACATGAAAGAAATAGCTTTAGAAGTGAATAAAGCACCTTTGGAATCTCCTGTACCATTTAATCCGACCACTAGTCCAAAACCGACTAATTGATTTTCTCTAACCCCTTTTACGTTACTAATATCCTTTATTCTTGACCCCCATAGGGGAAACTCACCAAAAATGAAGACCACAGATACCAGAACCAAAAGTATTAAATGAAATTTTTTCATAAATAATTCCAAAAAAATTCTAAACTTCTTTTTTTTTCTCCCGATGAAAAACTGAAACCCAAATTTATGAAATAGGATTCACAAATATAGTATTGTAGAATGCAAAATTTATGCCATTTAAAAGATTCTTTGATACCCTTCTAAAGCTTCTTATTTATCTTATGAAATTAATTTGCAACTAGGAAAAAGTTGCCTATTTGAGGGAAATATTTTCCTATAACTCTAGTTAAAACTGAAGCCCTAACGCAACTCTAGATAGAATAGGTCCTTCATCTAAAAAGAAATTACCTTTCTTCTTCTCGGTTAGTTTAAAATTTCTATCAAACAAAATACGTGTGTAGTTATATACATAAACCCTTTTGTTAAAGTCGAAGCGTAAAAAAGCTTCCGAATAATAATTGCTTTCAGAATTTCCATCGCTATACCATACCCTATGATCGAAAAGATTAATCTCAAAAAATAATGCCTTAAATTTAGGATTTGAATAATCTAGAACCACACCAACTTCCAAATCAACATCAGCAGCGGGATTCATCTCGATACGTTTTACCCCTTCAGGATTCTGATCATAGTTTTTTTGGGTTACTTTTTTGGATCCTTGCGTATATTGATAACGCTTTCGACCATATATCTCGTTTGAGACCCACATCGATATACCAGGTACCAATAATCCAGCCCTTCCCTTAATACTAAAAAGTAAATCCATATTAGCGGTTAATATAGTTTTAGTTCGCAATCTGTCAGCTGAAGTTGGAAAAACATTTTTCATTTTCAATTTAAAGATATAAAACCCCGTATCTAATACTGTTAAAGAACTTAATAAATGGATATCCCTAAAAATAACTTCCCTGGTAAGCGGTTGCTTGAAAAAAGAAAAGCGGCAATTAATGTCCACTGTTTTATTTAAAAATTTACTTCCTACATAAAAACGTTGTTCATAAGAAGTATTTCTTCTAAACACCCTTCCTTCTTTACTGTGATATTCTCCTAACCATTCAGTTCGAAGATACCCACCGGGAAACAAACTATACATCCCTGTTTGTTCCATTCTCACTTTGGTCTCGTTTAATTGATCTTTGGACCATAAAGAATTATCAATTATTTGACTTATTCCAATATATAAACTTAAAACCATACAATATTTAATCAACCTCATAATTATCTCCACTAATATGCTCTTCATTATACTTAATACTTATTTATAACTATCCTCGCGATCTCCGAGTTATATAATAAAACACTTGATTAGGTCTTATAATACCAAATAATAGTTGCAATATACAGAACATAGTTTTATCATTTTGTTAAACTGGGGTATAAATCAAACGAAAGGAAAATTATGGAGCTGGTGGACCATTTTGTTTTCTCAGATGCCCAAATAGCTTTACTTGCTAATGTGGAGCGAAAACAGATACGTCAATTCATAAAGACCTACTCTATTCAAGCCATACCTATTGAAACAGTCTATAAAAAATATTCCCTTGACGCTGTAAGATTTATATTATCCTCATTGAGATCCCCTAAACGACCTGTTATTTCTAGAAATAAACATGTATTTTATAATTTTAAAGGAGGAACCGGAAAATCGACCTTATCTAGCCAAATAGCTTACCACTTGTCTCTTTTTGGCTATAATGTACTAGCAATTGATCTTGATCCTCAGGCCCACATGACCCTCAACCTGGGATATCAGTCACCTACTCCCATTTTTCATACTATGTATGATGTTTTGGTAAATGGCGTTGATATTAATGAAACGATCTATTCCTTAATTCCAGGACTAGATTTAATACCAGCAAATTTACAACTAACCAGAGTCGAGGTACCACTTAGTCAAAAAACCCGCAGAGAAGAGTTATTAAAACGAGTACTAAATAACATTTCATATAACTATGATTTCGTTATTATGGACACCAATCCCACTTTTAGTATTTTAAATATCAATGCGCTTATTGCCGCCGATCAAATCAACATTATTACCGCCACACACCCCCTAAGCTACCATGGATTAGGACTTCTAATCGGTGACCTAAAAGAACTACTATCAGATATGCGCCTATCAACTCCCTATCATATTATTCCTAATTTATATGAATCAAAGACTGTTACCGCTCAAGAAATTTTAGGAGCACTGCAAATGAATTACAGGGATTCTCTAATTAAAACTGTAATTCGAAAATCGGAGGATTTAAACCTGGCTTCAAAATATGGATTACCGATCTGTCTGTTTGCTAAAAAACGTTCAGTAGCCCTGGAAGATATCTTAGATTTAACCTCAGAATTGGTTAATTTATCAAAAAACCAACATCCCAATATTAAATGTTCGCCACAGCGAACACCAAATTTACCTAACTCCCGTGTGAAGAACATAAACTCTAACTCTCTATAATATCAGAGAATAAAAGAGGGGGCCTATGAACAAAAAAGAAATCAAAACCAGACAACCTAATGATAATTTTTTAAAACGAATGCATACCCAAACTAATCGTTCTCCATCTATTTTAACTTCTAATATCAAAGAAGAAATTCTCTACATCCGTATTGAAAATATCAAACCCTTTCAGGGTCAAACTCGATATCATTTCAATGATGAAGAATTGACAACTTTAGCTGATACCATAAAATCACATGGAGTCAGACAACCGCTTACTATACTTCCCGTAGAAAATGAAATTAATCAATATGAAGTAGTAAGCGGAGAAAGACGTCTTCGAGCGGCAAAACTAGCTGGTTTAGAAAAAGTTCCGGTTATTATGATTCACGACAGAAAGAAAGCCGAAGAAATATCCTTGATAGAGAATATACATCGCAAGGATCTTCATCCTATCGAATTGGGAAAAGCTTACAATAGATTATTATCTCTAAATCAATATAGCTCCATGCGAAATATGGCTAGTAAAATTGGAGTAAATACCAGTCAGATTGTTGAATATAAACAATTTTCAGAATTACCTGAATCGGTAATCACCAAACTTTTAAAACACAATATTTATAAAAGAAGTTTCCTAAGAAGTCTAGTTCGACTGATGGCTTCTCCCAATGGAGAGAAGTTATGCCTTGCTCTAATAGATCAAGAAATCTCCACATCCCCAAAATCTTCAAATAATACAACTACATCCAGCAAAAAAACCAGTTTGATTCAGTTATCTTTAGAAAATAATCAATTAGCTATAAATATGCGGGGCCTGAAAGCAGTTAATAAAAATACTTTATTTAAAGTAAAAGATTCGTTACAAAGCCTAATTAAGGATATAGACCGCTTAATTAAGGAGGGGTAACCAAATGATCATAGTAATGAAGCCGGATGCCACTGATAAACTGATCAGTAAGGTGAAAGAAAGAGTTTTAAAAGATGGGTTTAAAATCCACGAATCCAGAGGAGTTAAACATACAATTATTGGAGTAATTGGTGATAAACAAGGATTAGATACCAGGTTATACGGCCTTTTAGAGGGCGTGTACCGGGTTGTAAGAGTTTCTACTCCTTATAAAATTGCTAGTCGATCCTTCAAAAAAGAAAACACGGTTATTGAAATAGATGATATTAAAATTGGTGGCGACAATATCGTAATGATGGCAGGTCCATGCACTATAGAGGACCAGGATCAAATGAACGAAAGCGCCTCTAACTTAAAAAGAATCGGTTGCCATCTCCTTCGCGGTGGAGCATTTAAACCAAGGACCTCCCCCTACTCCTTTCAAGGACATGGAGAAAGTGGTCTTAAAATTATTAAATCCGCCGGTGAAAAATATGGTCTTAAAATTATTACCGAAGTTACCGAAGTCTCCCAAATTCCCTTAGTTAGTGAATATACAGATATTTTTCAGATCGGAACTCGTAACATGCAAAATTTTGCCATGCTTTCACAATTAGGCAAGGTTCAAAAACCAGTTCTACTCAAAAGAGGTATGTCAGCTACTATAGATGACCTTTTATTATCGGCTGAATACATATTATCTTCTGGTAATCAAAATGTGATCCTTTGTGAAAGAGGAATTCGAACCTTTGAACCATATACCCGAAACACTTTGGACATTTCTGCTATTCCAGCTATTAAAAGTCTGTCTCATCTACCTATAATAGTGGACCCAAGTCATAGCAGCGGCAGAAGAGAATTCGTCTCCCCTCTTTCGAGAGCAGCAATCGCTGCAGGTGCGGATGGAATTTTAGTAGAAGTACATCCTGATCCGGATAACTCGGTATGTGATGCAGAGCAAGCTATCACCTTTGGTCACTATACAGAGTTATTGAGTGAGTGCCGAAAAATAGCGGAAACTCTAAACAGGACAATAATTACTGATTGAGGATGAAACAATAGAACAAATAAATACCAACTAATTATATTATGATATCTAACGTCACTATTATTGGATCAGGATTAATTGGAGGTTCATTTTTATTAGCATTAAAAAAAGCTCTTCCTGATGTATGTATTTCTGTTGTAGACAAAATTACAATCAAATCAGACTATATTGAGCATTCATATTCTCCTGATCAATTAGAGTCAGCTTTAAAAAATGCGGACCTGATATATTTAGCTACCAATGTACAAACCATTTTGGAATATATTTCTAGAATAGGTCCTTTTCTTAAAAAGGGAGTTATTATCACTGATGCGGGAAGTACCAAGCAACTAATTTGTGAGAAATCTTCGCAATGTTTACCCAAACATATTTCCTTTATTGGGGGACATCCTATGACCGGTTCCCATCAAAAAGGATTTGATCATGCTGCTGCTGCTTATTTTCAAGATGCGACATATCTTTTGACTCCCACTAAGGAGACTAATAGTGAAGATCTTGAAAAACTATCTGACCTAATTCATCAAATAGGTAGTCAGACTTATCGTTTAAATCCAATTGCTCATGATATTGTTGTGGCCAATATAAGTCATCTTCCTCAAATATTGTCTCTTACCTTGATGAATGAAGTTGATCAACTCAATCAAGAAAACCATCATATTTTTCAACTAGCTGGCGGAGGGCTTAAAGATATGACCAGAATAGCCAGCTCTAGTTATGACATGTGGAAAGATATCTTTCATACTAACTCAGATGCCATAGTGGAAGCTATAGATTATTATATTTCTTACTTGCAAAATTTTAAAAAGAAAATAAAACGAAAAGAAGATTTGACCGATGAGTTCCATAAAGCTAATACGGCCAAAAAATTAATGATGGAAAAAACCAACCTTAAAGATTAAAAAACCATGATTGTAGTTAAACACCCCGCTTCCCAAATTAAATATCCTATCGAATTTAATTACCCCATAAAAAAATTGATCTCAATGATTACCTCGATAACTCGCAATAAATTGCCGACTCTATTATCAGACTTTATCAATAATAAAACTAAAATATGTTTGGTTTTTGATAAAAATACATATCAGTTATTTGAAAACGCTCATTCTTATCAATATAAGTTTGTAATGCCTTGTGGTGAGAAATTTAAGAACACTAACACCGTAAACCAATTACATCGTTTTCTATTCTCTCATCAATTTAAACGTAACGATTGTGTCATCTCCATTGGTGGTGGTATAGTATCTGACCTAACTGGTTATGCATCGTCTACTTATATGCGCAGCATGAAGTGGGTCACCTGCCCAACTACTTTATTATCTATGGTTGATGCAACTTTAGGAGGTAAAACGGGTGTAAACAATCAATTTGGTAAAAATCTAATCGGTAATTTCTACCATCCTAAATGTATATTTTTGGACATTTCTACTCTTAAAACCCTTCCAAAAGATGAGTTTATTAATGGACTTGCTGAGATGATTAAGCATGGTATTATTTATGATCGATCTCATTATAATGAGGTACTCAACAATATTAACACAATTATCAATGCAGCTCCGGCAACTAAATCAATCTTATACATCCAAAATTCACTCCAAATAAAAAGAAAAATAGTAGAAAAAGATCCTTACGAGCAAAATCTGCGTAAAATTCTTAATTTTGGTCACACCATTGGTCATGCCATAGAACGACAAACCAATTTTAGACTATCTCATGGTAAATGTATTATGGTGGGAATGTTAATTGAGTCTCATATTGCGAACAATATCAAGCTTTTACCTAACAAGGCCTATCAGGAAATCTATTCTGATCTTTCTAAAAGATTTTTCCTAAAGAAACAATCTACTTTACTAGATGAAGTAAATTCATCCGCCCAAATAAAGGCTTCTGTATTACAAAAATATCTACTATTAGATAAAAAAAATATCGACCAAAATATTTGCTTTGCCTTACCCCGGACCATTGGCAAAGCAGTCATTATTGAAATATCTTATTCTAAGGTAAAAGAAATTTTAGACAATTGCCCTTTTATCAGAAGAGGTAAGTTAAACCTTTAATTTAATATATCAACCTGAAGGGAACCATATTCCATTTTATCTAATTGTTTTTTATTTAAATCCCAAAAGACTTTTATGGATTCTGACCTATTATTAAATGTACATATCATTTTACCGGCTTCAAGTAATGGTCTTCCTAGATTCCTTAACTCTAAATTGTTATCTTCAGTTAATTTATTTCTTATATTAGACGGCAAATTATTACTTTCGATGCGGGTGTTAAAAGTAATAGTTTGATTATAAAAGCATGATTTATAATCATAATTTGAAATACAATACTGCAAGACTGCATTTGAATTATATTTACCGCGTTCATAAATAGAGAAACGTCCAGACTTACCACTTCTACAGGGTAACCTAGTTGTTGTTGATGTATCAGAATCACTTGGCCCACTATCAACAGTTTGACCAGTAATTGAAATACCTCTAAAAATATCCTTAATCGCTGTAGATAGTACATTTACTTTATAATTGAGACGATAATCCCAATCAGGTTCCACAGATTCATCACGAATACCTTGATATTTTCTAAGTTGTTTAAAGTTACCAAACATTTTTCCTCGATAAAAATAATCACCCCCGTGGTTGACCGCAGCAATGTGCCAATTCCCTCGCACCTTTACTAGTAGAGGTCCGCCTGAATCTCCGGACAATGTACCCCCATATTCAGAGGAACCTTTTATCGTTTTGGTAATAAACACATCTTGATCAATACTATCGACTTTAACTGGAGCTCTTCTTTTAATTCCTGAACTATGAGGTCTATTTTCATTAGCCAAACCATAACCTACCACTATATATTCACTATTTTTCTCAGGTGTCACCTGAATGAGAGGAAGAGTATCGTAAAAATCTCGATCAACAGTCATTAAAGCAATATCCAGTTTTCCAAACTGAGGATACTTACCATAAGTTCGCTGATTACCGCTTTGATCTCTTTGAGCATAAAACTCCAACGGATTATTGAAACCGTAACTGCTTAAATTTGATTTCAATGCTTGCGGCATTATAATGTCTACAATTCTATGGGGTTTATTCTCTATTGAGTAAGTGCCAGGGTCCATAGAATCTATACAATGAGCGGCTGTCAGTAGTGTTCTTCGACTTATAAAAGTTGCTGTACACCCACCTCTTATCAAATTCAAATTCACAACGGCTGGAAAATCATTCGTTTCTACACCACCATAAACCTTCTGAGTTTTTAATGAGGCACCATCTTTTCTTGGTTTACATGAGGAGACACACAGAAATAATACCCATAATAACGAAATAGCTTTTTTATAGAACATATCTTTACATCCTTATAATTTAGTTTTAATAATGAGTATCGATTTTAATTAGAAAGTTACTAATAGACTCGGACAATTCTTCTAGATCTTTAGCAATTAAGAATAATTATTTATTTATAAATATGGATTATTAAACCCAGCCAGCTTCTCCAGCAGACTATCATAGTGATAAAACAGTACAAACTTGTGTATATATTTTTTATTTAACTATTTTATTGACCACATCACAAAGTCTTTTTATAATACCCTCACAACTGGCTAATATAAATAAACATGATGTGAAACCCATCACGTCAATTTATTAAGAAAAAAAAATGAACTTTATAAACTGCATAGTTTGGGATGTAGATCCGGTTTTCTTTAAAATTGGTTCCTTTTCAATACCTTGGTACGGCTTTCTATTCTATTTAGGAATTATAATTGGCAACCTTTTTTTAGAATGGCAATTCAAACGCTCCAACCATCCTGCCAATACATCTATAAAACTTTTCTTTTACTTATGTTTCGGATTACTGATTGGCGCTTTTGTAGGACACAGAGTTTTCTATGAATGGAATGATTTTATCACTGATCCTCTGAGAGTTTTTTCTATTAGTGGCAATATCAGAGGACTATCTAGCCATGGAGCCACTATTGGTATTATTGCCAGTCTTTACATTTTTCATTTAAGATCAGGAATTCGTTTAACTGAGCTTGGCGATAGAACTATGTTCAGTATTGCGACCGTAGCTTCATTTATTAGGTTGGGAAATTTGATGAACTCAGAAATTGTGGGAAAAAAAACTGATGTTGCTTGGTCTTTTTGCTTTCCCCGCTATGACTACCATTCAATGATAGCTCGTCATCCATCACAAATATACGAGATTATCATCGGGTTTGCGGTACTTGGCACATTATTGATAGTTGATAAATTAACTGGTGGAGAAAAAAGACCCGCGGGATTATTATCCGGTCTTTTTTTGACACTCTATTTTAGCCTTCGTTTTATTGTGGAATTTTTTAAAGAATATCAAACACTACCGAATGATTTCCCTTTAAATATGGGACAAATTCTAAGTATACCGTTTTTCTTGTATGGAGTAGCCATTACTATTTGGTCCTTGAAAAAACCATTTTTTTGGCAAGAAAAACCAATTATCTTTAATCGCTGGTTTTTTCACAAATAATTCACTGGTATTTGAATGATTTTCTTAGAAAGCTGCTCAATTTTCTTGGCATTATTAATAACTATTCCATAATTTGAATTCATATCAGATATAAAATTAGCTAATCCCCTTAAAGATTTTTTTTTGATGAAAGAACCAAGTTTTACTTCAATAGGAATTGCTCCAAAAGGTCCATCAACAATAAGGTCAACCTCAGATCTATCAATTGTTCTATAATAACTAAATTCCAACTGAGTAGCCATAGTAGCTTGTAAACCACGTATAATCTCTTCAATTACAAAACTTTCAAATGAAAAACCTGCCACTGGATGTATTAATAGGTCATCGACAGAATGTATCTTTAAGAAAAAATGTAATAAACCCTGATCTCTGAAAAAACCTTTTTTTGCCTTTTGGACTTTCTTAAGGAAATTTTTTTCAAAAGAGTCTAGATTTCTCCATATAAATGTTTGATGGATAATATCTAAGTAGTCTTTAACGGTCGTAACACTGATTTCAAGAGATCTAGCTATTTCACTCATATTGAGTTGATGACCTGAAAATTGAGCAAGTAATACTAAAAACCTTCTAAAATTATGAATATTTAATTTAGGAAACAAACTTCTAACATCCCGGCTAATATAATTTTTGATATAGTTTTCCATCCACTGCTTGTAAAATTCATCATTATTTTCAATTAATGGCTCTGGAAACCCTCCTTTGTACCATATAGTCAGTGCTTTTTTCAAACTTGATGTTGGTGTCAACCTTTGAAAGTCTTTAAAATCATTGAAACTAGTTGTGATTAATTCAAAAAATCTTGAAGGAGTGGGATCAAAAAATTCACTGACTTTAAAGGGCCACATTTCAACCGTAGCAATTCTACCAGCTAAACTCTCAGACAGACCTTTTACAATATCAGGAGAACTAGAACCTGTTAATAAAAATCTTCCTTTTTTACCTCTCGCTTGATCAATTACCCCTCTTAAAACCTTAAATAGCTCAGGGTATTGCTGAGCTTCATCGATAATGACGTGTTCACTATTTAGCTCAAAAAATGAAAGTGGATCATTAGTAACAATCTGGTAATCATCTGGTCCTTCTAAGTCATAATATTTCCAATTGGGCTTTAACTGTTTAACAAGAGTCGACTTTCCACATTGTCTTGGTCCTAAAACGGCAACCACTGGAAACATTTCTAGTAATCTATCAATTTTATTTTCAAGCATTCTTTTTATACCCATGATATTTACACTCTAACACTAAATATCATGGGTAACAATCAAAATTTTTATATCTTCTTTGATAAGTTAACAATACAGCTAAAACTTATAACCAATCTGACCCACAAAAAGATTATAGATTACTGTTTTGGAATGAAAAGATATGGGAAAATCAATGAAACGAATTCCCCAAATTAACTGATCATCAAATATTAAGACTTCTGGTGAGAAATGAAAAGCTACGTGCCAAAGAGAATCGCTATCCAATACTTTTTTTTCATCATCTTCATTGAAAACTCTACCCCGTTTTTCATTATAAACCAGCTTACTCATACTTAAATAGGATCCTAAGTAAAAATTACCAAATATTCTAAAACGACCTCCCGCCAAAAACCTATTAGAATGAGCTGCCAATAACTCACTATTAACATTAGAATAAAAATATCCTATTTCTCCCATTAACCTGGAATTAATTTGCTTGCCTACACGAACACCAGTTCCAACTTCTAAAAAATGCATGACAAAAAAACACATTCCTTCTAATAGGACATAATGGGGAAATAGTGTTGTTTTATCTAACTTGTCAATTTTTTCAGCCATATCAGGCGATTTTATATGGTTTATTTTTGATTTTTCATTTCCTTGAGCAAGAACTAAGTTGTTGCTCAATACAGCCAAGAAAATTGATAATATTATCTTTTTATTGATAAATCTCACTTTAGCCTCCTGTTTTTACTAGAAACATCAGTGTATAAATATATACCAACATACAGACGCATGATATTATTTTAGATGATACTCAAACTCAAGAAAAATTCTTAGATTTAAACTAATCTTAACTAAATTACGGTCGATACCATTCAATAATAGAGTTAAAAGATTATATAGCCAACTAACTACTTTAAAAGACTAAGCAAACTTCAAAACTAGTTATGATTGAGGTTTCTATGAGTTTTCCAACAAAATCTATAGTGCATACCATAGTATATATTGGAATAATAATGAGTTTAAGTATAAGTTGCAAAAAAAGAATCTCCCAACCCAAGTTTATTATTCTTCCAGCAGATGAAAGACTGGAAAATGACGAAGAATTCTTTCTTATTTCTAAAGTACATGATGAAATAAAATATAGCCTTGAAATATTTAGACCTTCCACAAATATAGACAGCATGTGGTGCATTAATAAAGAGAATGCCAAACAAGCTATAGAAAATAATACCAATCTTTGGCTGAATATTTTGAGAAAATCAAAAAGCAAAGGTGTTTTACAAACTATAGATAATAAAGAAATCACTAATACTCTCACCTATGTAGAATCTTCAAACGATCTAATTAAAACTACAACATCATTTAAACATGGTAACAATTATGATGATTATTTTCATTTTATCCCAGAAATGATGGATAGAAGGCGAAAAGTAAATTACGATTTTAAAGTTTATTTTGTTTGCAAACCAGGAACATCATTAGTCCAACGATATAAATTTTATAGCAATATTGTTTTGTACAATGATTATTTTGCTGGAGAGAACGATAAAAATTTAAACAATATTTTTATTGGCAACTGCTTTAAACATGAGTCACCTAGAATCCTGGGGTTTAAAAACAGCACCCTTAAACATGAATTAGGACACATCTTTGGCCTAGGCGACACTTATAAAAAGGGAGATGGTTTTAGATATAGATTTGAGAGTCAACCAGATTCTCTGATGGGAGGCCCGTCAGATGACTTTACAGAGGATGATGTTAATGGTTTCTTATGGTTATATCGTTTTTATGTTAAAAATGAACCAGGACTTAATGCCTCAAAATGTCCCGCAGGATATGCTTCTCACAAAGATCCTGGAACATGTATAACCATTGAGGCCTGTAACAATATGCTCAACTATGAATATAATAGCCAAACTAATTCATGTATCGAGAAAAAAGATTGCCAGTATGATAGCCTTTTCGATATTAAAAAAGGTAAATGTGTTTGTGACCTTAAAAAAGGATATTATGATAACTCACTTACGATGCCCAACACTTCTTGTATAACCAAAAGTGATTGTAATAATCTTCCTGGTATGGTTGCTATAGAAACAGAAGGAGAAGGTATATGTGTTTGTGACCCATCTTTAGGCAATGGTTTAAATGTAAGTACTTTTCCGCACAATTGCGTTACTAACCAAAATTGTACTAAAATATCACATACTACTTTTATAGAGCATAATTATAATGAGGAAGTAAAATTATTTTATTGTATTTGTGATCAGAATCAAGGATATGTTCTTAGTAAGGAACAAGGTAAATGTGTTCCTATGTATTAAGAATAGGCTATAAGATGATTACTATTCACGTTCCCGGATCAAAAAGTTATACTCAACGCGCTATTTTTATTGCCGCGCTTACTCCAGGAAATAGTACCATTGAAAATCACTTAATTTGTGATGATTCCCATCACCTAATAGACGCCATAAAACAACTAGGAGCTACTGTTGAAGAAAGGCACCATAAACTTCATATTAGCAATATTAAATCATTTAACTTGCAAAATTCCCCCAAACTTTATTTAGGAAACGCCGGCACCGCAGTTAGATTTGTCAGCGCTCTATCAATAATTTTATCACCGGGTTTTACTATGACCGGTAACAAATATATGCAAAAAAGACCCATGCAAGATATGATTGACGCTTTAAAATTCTTTGGGGTACAGGCTGATACACCAAATGGCTGTTTGCCAATTACCTATACCGGGCCAAAAAGGAGCCAAATTAACGAAATAAACCCTCCATCTATCACCCCCATCCAAACTAAAACCAGCACTCAGTATTTATCAGGATTATTAATGGTTTGCCCTACATTAAATCATAATATTAAACTACAATTATTAAATTCAGAAAGTTCCTTACCTTATGTTGACATGACCCTGCAAACCATGAAAGAATTTGGTGTTGATGTTACTACTGAATACAAAGATGAAAAGATAATCTCTTATCAGGTCAACCAGAATTCACAATATAACCCCACCAATTATGTAGTAGAAACCGATTGGTCATCAGCGTCCTATATTTACGCTGCCTCTTTTATTACCGATAAAAAATTCTCTATTCCTTATTTAAACCTAGATTCAAAACAGGGTGATAAGATTATTCATTCTATTACAGCTAAAATGACAGAAGAAAAAAACAAAGAAACAGAACTAAACTTCCATTTGGATTTCGCTCCTGATATTATACCTACTGTGGTAGCTATGGCTTTTCATCGAAAGGGCCCAACCTTTATTACCGGCATTGAAAAATTACAATTTAAAGAAACAGATCGCACCAGTGTTATGATACGAGAATTTAGTAAATTAGGGGGTAATATTTCGGTCGATCAAGGTATTTTAAAGGTATTTCCTTCTAAGTTAAAACAAACTTCCCCTATAGATCCCGATAAGGATCACCGGATGGCCATGGCTGTAAGAACCGCCTTATTACCACAAAAAGAGGTCGAGATTATTGACGCTTCATGCATAAATAAATCTTATCCTAATTTTTATAAAGATATTGCCCTATTCACAGTTTAATTGACTAACAGAGCAATTAAATTAATATAGTAAAAATAACTAAGTAACGGAGTCACGGAGTAAAGGAAATGAGCACAAACTCAAAAAGTCCCAGTCAATTTGGCGACCAGATCAACATGATTACTTTTGGTGAATCGCATGGAAAAGCCGTAGGCTGTGTTATAGATAATGTCCAACCCGGAGTTCCCATATCCATCGAAGAAATCCAAAAAGAACTAGATAGAAGAAAACCTGGTCAAAGCAAGGTTGTCACTAGTAGAAAAGAAGCCGATAAAGTCGAAATTCTATCCGGTATCTTTGAGGGTAAAACCACCGGCGCTCCAATTTGTATGATTGTTTATAACACTGGTCAACGTCCCCAAGATTATGATTACCTAATAGACGTTTTTAGACCGGGGCATGCTGATTTTACCTTCTTTAAAAAGTTTGGCTGTCGTGATCATCGAGGAGGAGGTCGCAGTTCGGGACGCGAAACCATAGCTCGAGTAGCCAGTGGTTCTATCGCCAAACAAGCATTGGCCGCGCAAAATATTCATTTCTGGGCCTATGTAAAACAAATTGGATCAATAAGAGGATCAAAAGTAAACAAGGATTTCGTTGAGCAGAATCCTTTTAGAGTCGCCGACCCGGATTTAGTGGTGCCTTTAGAAAAACTCATTGCTTCTATCAGGGCGGAAAAGAATTCAATCGGAGGGATTGTCAGATTAACTATTACCGGACTTCCTGTAGGTTTAGGAGATCCGGTCTTTGAAAAAATAGATGCTAACCTTACCAAAGGTATAATGTCCATTGGAGCTGTAAAAGGTGTTGTATTTGGCGATTTTCTTGATTATTTACCCTCTATACCCAAAGGTTCTGAAGTCAACGATCAGATGAATGCCAAGGGTTTTTGCAGTAATCATATGGGAGGAGTTTTGGGAGGAATATCCAACGGCCAGAATATTGAGATAGACATATTAGTTAAGCCTACTCCTTCTATTGCTCAAAAACAAAAAACCATTAACACAAATGGAGATGAGGTCTCTATCGAGATTAAGGGTCGGCATGATCCTTGTATTTGTCCTAGAATCGTACCAGTAATTGAAAATATGGCAGCCTTAGTTATTTGGGATTCACTATTAAATTTGAAATAGATTTTTCTGATGGCTGGATATCTACTTCCGAGCCATAATCAACCACATCAAACATTTGAATAGGACTTTTGTATTGGATGTTATATTCCGATCCACCCACCGCTACTTGCCAATAATATTTTCCAGGAGGTAATTTATCAATCGTATAACTGGTTGTCTTTAATACTTTATGCCTTATTTTGTGCCTCATGAACGCGTCTCTATACACAGATAAAATATACAAAGTATCACGTTGATTTTTGGTCCAGCTCATTTTGATATTTTCAGGATCAATGGCTTCTTTATC
>CAZJDM010000018.1:0-42479 GCA_964544765.1 uncultured bacterium | reverse complement strand
CTCCCTCACTAAAAGTAACAAAACCAAATCCACGTGATCGACCAGTTTGTCTTTCGGTGATAACTTTTGCTTCTTCAACTTCGCCAAACTTTTCAAACGCCGATTTTAAACCATCATCTGAAGTTCCCCAACTTAATCCTCCCACAAATAACTTATTACCCATAATAATTCCTCTAAAAATCTTAAAAACCAGTTAAACAATAATATGGCTCTTATCGCCATAGGTTACGGACCCTAACATAATATTGTTTCAATGTACAAGAAATTGTTCAACTTCAGACCTGGATTTTTTCATTATTTGCTTGTTAGACCTAAATCGTGCGCTGGAAACTGTGGGTAATTGAAAATATTGATGTAAAATCAAGCGCTTATTTGATCTTACAAATTAAATCTGCTTATCCTAACTGACACAGTTGATAAGAAAATATTTCCCACAGTTTCCATCGCACAATGGAAGATCAGAAAAAAGGTTGAAATTAAAGATTTTAAACCGTATCTATATATTTGCTTTGTTAACCAACGAAGAGGAGACTATGGTCCGGCCTTTATCAATCACGGGAAATATTTGGTAATGGCCGGCAGGCCTTTTATTAGAAATTGAGCAACTTTAGACTTAGAATTTTCCAGCATCGAACTATGAAACTCGAAATGAAGTGTTGGTTGATATTTTTTCATGGCACCATTTTTTTTATTGGAAGTAGCGTGATAATAAATATCATCAATATCTTCCATCTTGAGACTATATTTAGATAATCCAACTGACTTAAGCGTTCCTATTAAAGTACTTTTAATTTTTTCAGCATCACTTTCTTCGATACCATTAGTAGCTACCTCGATCCTCTTTTTATTTTTACTTCTAACATTACTATGAATCTCTACATATAGCTTCAATGTTTTAGCTTTAATGGCCTCTATTCGGTCAATATATTGATTATAGATCTTTTTGGCTCGGTCTGTATGTGATTCTTCTTCTTCTTTAAGCTTTATTCCTTCGGTTGGACGATTTACATTAATAGGATGCTCATCTTTTCGATATCCCTTTGCCACAACACAATCCCAAGATACTGAACTACAAAAACTATCTACTACTGAATCTGTGTCAAGATCCCATTCTCCATGAGGCGCGGCAATGAGATAAGAAGAAGATCGGTCTTTAACGGTCATTGTGGCCTGTAATTTGGCGGTCCGACGCAGTACTAACTCTCCACATCCCCAAATTTGTAATACAATTACATTGATAATAATAAGAATAGAAATAAAAGATAAATAATTAAAGTACTTACTACTACTATCCCGTACTGCGAATTTTCTTTTTAACATCTTTCTTGTCTGCCTTTATCTTTAATATATTATTAGATACACCCAGCTTTGATAGGGTAACAATTATATTTTTAGGTTTATAAGGTAATGATAATACTTCATCAGCTCCACACTCAACCAAATTTTCTTCAATTTTTTCACCCTCCTTATATGACGTAATCACTATCAGTTTCATTTGCTCATTAGCTTCTTTTTTCAGTTCCTTTATTAATTGGGTATTATTTTTTGAAGATATTTTTGTATTAACTATAGCACAATCTACCCGTTTATCCTTCATAAATTTGATTGCTTCTTGATTATTAGCTACACAAAAAGTATTATAATGATGTAGTTGCAAAAACGCCTCCATTAATTCATTCACAGACTCATCGTTATTTATTATTAATATATTTCGATTGTACTCTTTTGGCATATATATCACATAGTTATGGTTTTAATGGTTAAAATGGTCCTATTTTAATAAAAACCAAACCTAGTTACACCACTCTAAGTACTCTATCGAAAATTGGTAAATATCCATGAATTATATGAAATTACCTAGCAATACTAATATGTTGTATTTATTAAACCCTAAGGATTGCTGTGAGCCAAACCGAATTTGCCTCTTCCCACCACCATGTTTGGTTAATTGCTATTTCGTTACTTCGAAGAAAATCGATTAACAAAATCCATACAATGGCTGCTAAACCAACCGCCTTTTTGCCGCTTATTTAATTTATGGATTTCCATTACCGCACGTTCAGTACTTATACGCTCATAAATCATATCCATATATACTTTATCGGCTTTTTTTCTACGCCGAATCGCGTCACTAATATCCACAAATTCCTCTAAATAACTAAAGAACTTACTAAAAAAGGCTGTCCATCTTCCCGTCGATTGAACTACATTTAATGACCCTTTTATTTGCACCAAAGATTTATCCATATTTCCCAGAATATCTTTTAGGGCCGATTGTTTATTTTCATCAGCTGCCCAAGGCGACTTCCCGGCTATCTCAACCGAACTCTTGACATGGTTTTCACACAAAAGTCCATAATCTTGAAAGCTGTTCATATTTTCCAGTGCATTATCAAATTCCAATTGATCATTACTTTTCAATTTCTCGCAGACTTTATAACAAGCTTCCCACGCTTGCCATTTATAAACAAAATCCAAACCCGTACCCTTTATATTTTGCATCCCCATTATCCTGTTATAAATACCTGGCGGTGTATTTTCACAGATAATATTTACCGTCTGATTACCGGTAGAATAAACATTCTCCACTACTACCAACTTCCCAGAAAACCATTTCCATATAATCTTTTTAAATTGCTGTTGAATAGAATCCTTTTGTTCCGAACTACCAGAACTAATTGCCTTATGTAGTTGCTGACACTCTTTCAAAAGCTCTTTTCTTTCATTCAAATGCTTTAGAATTTCATCTGTATATTCATCTACCGAGTATTTACCCAGTATCTCCTTAATCTGATCGTCACCAGCTTCCAACAAATTAGAATCACCCAATTGTTCTACATCCGCCTTATCATCCACTCCTTTTATCATGGCTTTAAAAAATAATTGTATATGCTCTTCACTACTGGGAACGCGCAGATTTTGAGCTACTTTATCCAAAACCCCTAATGAATACTCAGCATCATAACCATCACCTTGATCGGACCATAAAGAAACTTTGTCATAATGGGTATCAAAATAATGCTTAATATATCCCACCATTCCTTTTAAATTAGTTCCTATCAAAACATGCTTATCTACACTAACATCTTCTACTAGAATTTTAGCAAATATCTGAGATCTAGAAATTCGATCAGCTCGATTATTAACTACGGTAGTTATCAAAGTATCTGGATTTTCAATTAAATCAATTTGATCAAACCCCATCCTCTGCCAGTTACTCATGGCTCCATATCGTTCATTTGCCGACATACCCATCACATATTCCAGCCTTCTGGAACGAACATTAGCTAAAGGATAGGTTTTTAAAACACCTAAATCAGCTATCACAAGATCAGCCATAGTTTTAAAAGCCCGATCCTCAGAAATTCCTAATTCTTCCCCCAAAGCTGTTACAAGGGCAATATTATAAGGATGCTCCTCATAGGGAAAACGTTTCAATATATCAGTAGGAATAAGGCCCGCATGCAGCCAGTTAATTAACTTTATATCGGTACCTAAACGATGAGCGGCATCTACCAAAATAGGAAACATTTGTTCCTCGGTAGTTAAAAGAGTACTATCTTCGGGTATAAAATTGGTCATTACTTCCGGTATGTTTATTCCCGCTGGTCCCTGCAAATCCTCATGATCAGGATAGGTATTAGTTATGGTAGAGATAGTATCTCTTCCCCATTTGCGTTGCAGTAATTTCACATAAGATGGTGTTAGGCCCATACATTCCCATAAAAAGATCTCGGTTCCTGCCATAGAAGCAAAACGTAAAAGATTAAACTGTTCATAAATTGTGGCCTTATCATAGGGTCTAAAAAGAAACATTTCTTTGGTTTCACTCAATTGATTACCATATAAAAACAAAGCTTCGCATCCAGTGGTTTTGGACAATATACTACAACCCAATGAACTCATCATACCAGCCTTGAGTCGTTCAGTACCGGATTTACCCCTACTTCCCCAGCCTCCCAATACTAAAGGGATATTATTTCTGGCTTTTCTTACCTGATAACTCATAAATAAATTGCGTAGAATAAAGAAAAGAGAAAGAGCGCCTATAAACAAAGATAAATCAAATAAAGAATTCTCATATAAAGAGAAGAAATAATTTTCCAGCTCTAACCATATATTCGACTTAAACATCTTTCATTTACCTTCAAATGAAAAAATTTACCTACAACTAAACTCATCTACAACTAAACTTACCTATAATTGAAAAAACTTAGCTACACCTTCATCAGTAGAGGGCAACTCCGACAACTTAGGGTAACCCTTAAAAGTAATGTTAAATCCTAAATCAGCAAAATATTTTATGTAAGCCGCTGGATCACTCTGACTATCAGCCTTCCAGTTTCTCATACGAGCTATTTTAATAAAGTTTAAAGCTATATTGACCTTGGCCTTAAACCTGTCGCGTAACTCTTTGGGAGGGGATATAGCCGTAATTCCTTCACTGGTAAAAACCTTCACATCTTTAGGTTGAAAAATATAATCCATACTTGAGTTTATCTCGTCCAACAAAGGTATAAAAGGCCTCCAGCCCAACTCCTCTGACAAAATTAACGGCTCTCCCGGAACTTTAGTTTCAGTTAATTCTCCCATAATATAGGATGGAGCATGAATCGTTCCTCGTAAATGCCTACCGATAGTATGATTAAAAGCTTGTCTTTTATCCGGTGAAGGAGTACGAAACTCCTGCCAAAATCTCCAGGTTCTAAATCTCATTATATGCCCACGTGTGATGTATAACCCGAACCATTTTTTTTCTAAGTAATATCCAAAATCAGCCTGACTCATCTCAGCTAATACTCTACCCAAAAGATCTTCATCATAATCAGACCAGATAAAAGAACTTACCTTCTTTCTCTTTGCCGGTTTCATACGATGAAGCTCTTTTTGTAAAATACTTTTTAATTCATAAGCTTTATCATCAAACAAAACCCACATCTTTTCTCTAGTTTGAGCCGCCCAACGCTTAACTGGAATTATAGGTGATTCAACATGAAGCCCCTCAATAGCTGGAATCAATCCTTCAAACCAAGTTTGAATCCTTTGAGAATTCTGCTGTTCTTTTAATTTTTCTAAAACCTTAACCGCACATAAGAGAGCTACTCGAAGCACAAACATATCTTTCTCTTTTGCTAGCACTTTTCCAAGAAGTTGCAATAGATCATCAAACAAGGAATCTCTTTCTACAAAAGATTCTATTTCCAATATGGCACTAGCCTGCACCTCAATACTACTATCTCGCAAAACCAATTTTTTTAAGTAGAACAATAAATCCTCATCTGCAAAGTTACCCAAGATTTTAGGAATTGATTGACGCATATAGGGACTGGGATCTTTCATTACATGCGACATGAATCGCTTAAAAGCGGGTATTTTATCAATTACCTCTCCAGCTTGTAACAAGGCTCGTCTACGTACAAAAAAATCATCTGGGTCCGTAATATCCCATAACCTTTGAGTTACAGCCTTAGTAAACGAATCTAAAGATAAAGTCTTCAGCAAGGATAGCGCTTCTATTTGTATCCACTGATGACACTTACTTTCCATGGCGGAATAATAGATAAATTGGATAGTGGTTTCACTAAGGCTCTCTTTATGATATTCATCGGGTAAAGCTTTAACAGCGGTAGTTATACAACGAAAGCATTCAATATTAACCCTACTATCACCTTCATAATGAAGTATAGGAGTTAGAATCTTTTCTAAGTCAATCTTTTTCCACAATTCAAGATAGCCAATTGTTGGCCCATATCGCTCTATTACCAATGATGAAATTTTTCCCAGTCGCTCTAAATAAAACATTATTTTGAATTCAATTGTATTAACTGTTCTGATAAAACGATCCTGAACAGAATCAAAACCCGACCATTTACCAAGGGAAGAACGACAATTCTCTCGTATATTAAGGTGAGGCTTTAACAAATATACTTCCATGAGACTATATTGATCACCCTTTTGACTCATGGATCGAAAACGACGGGCAAACTTCTCGTGTTTTCTTTGAAAATCAAAAATCGTTTGCAACTGTTGTTTTATTTTGTGCAGCAAAAATTCCAAAAGACTATGATCAACACCAGACTTTTTACCATCTAAAATGGCTACATTTCCTATCTTCCATTCATTGAACTCATCATTCAGCTGGATAATCCGCTTAGAATGTACCCTTTGCCAATAATGATTCAGTCCCACGGTAATTAGCTCATTAATCTCATTTTCTTTTTTTTTCTTCCACATATCTATTTTTCTATTTAGTCTTTTAAATCCATTTACTCTTTATGTATATTCAGTCTTTATATTTATATCTATTTAGTCTTTTTAAATGATAAAATTTCTGCCCATCAAACCCATAATCTTGCAATTGTCGATCTCCACTTAAATGATACCGTACAAACAACTGTCCAAAACTCTTCTTATTTTCAAAAACATAAGAAGTGTTAAATCCCACCTGTACACGATCTTGATTGCGCAGCCATCTACTCCAAATAATCTCTGCCCGCACTTTAGAGGCTAATTCCGCGGTATCCCGATTATTGTCCGCTAAATAATGATAAAAGTTAAAACCTAATCCAAATTGAAAGGGATTATATAACAGATGACAACCTGTCCGAACTCCGTAATTATCAATTTTAAAGGGATTCATCTCTCTATTGGTGAAAAAATTGGCCCCGGTTAACCAATAAAAATCCCGCCATGGACGATAATTTAAAGTATAAGCTACTTTAATTCCTCTTTTATGATCCTCTTTATATGAAGTATAGATATCCTGATCAACATTGGATAAATCAACCCCTTTACCTTCATCACCGTCATCACTGCTAAATATCTCCTTGCTACCATCTATACTTAAAAACCTAAAGTAAGCTGCCATTGACATTGTATTACTTAATCTTGAGACAATCCGGCGACTATAAGAAAGCGAGCTTTTTAATAAAGCCGCCCAATCTACAGCCTGTGACGAACTTAAAATTTGTTGAAAAAAAGTACTTCCATATAATTTTAATGATAAATTGGAACCCAGTTCCCTAGAAATAAAACTGCCATTCACTCCCAACAAAGGACGCCCGGCTCTTCGTAAACGACTTAAAACTCCTGATTTAAAAAACCTCTTGGTGTGTTTACGATAAGAACGATTAATAACGGCAAACTGTAAATACTCATCTTGAGATGCAGTGCTGGTCAAGTCTTCATCCAGATCTTCTTTGCGAATTATTTGGCTGCTAAATTCCCATGAACTATTTCGCTTACTAATGATCCAACCATCCATCATCCGATTTGGATTAAAGTAGGTAGATTTTATATTTAAAGCAGGAACTGGATCATACAAAGACTCGAACTTTTCTAAAGCGGGCCAAACGGGAACTACTTCTTTAGGGGGAGAAACGACCCTCCTAGAAAATCGATACAGAGCCTCTTTTTGCCCCTTTTCGGGGAAAAAATCTAATGTATGAATTCCTTCTGAAATCCACTGATAGGATAGAATATTATCATCACCTTTCAATTGATTTATTCTTAAAAGAGTCGGCCCTTGTATTTTTAGCTTAATGGGTTGATCGTTAGTTGCTACATAATACTCCCTACGGAACTTTTTTATTATTTTGGTTAAAGTACCCTGCTTACTAGGGACCATAGGACGGTTTTTCTCGCTTAATTTAATTTTTAAAAATTGATTAGTGGTTGGCTCATTAATCGATATCTTAATTATGTGTCTACCCGTAGAAACAGACAAAGGTAATTGCCTACTGGAATGATTTTGCTTACTGGAATCATTTTGCTTACCGGGGTCATTATCATATAAAATTAATTCTTTGGCTTTACCATCTATACCTCCTATACCTCCTATACCTCCTATACCTCCTATACCTCCTATACCTTCAAATTGGATGGGTTGACCATCTAGCAGGTAATTAACAGTTATAGGCTGGGAAGGTGTATTCTCCAGATTTATCTTGGTAAATTCTACCATGAACTCTCGATTCTTAAAATTATCCATCTGAATAAGAAGCTCATCTTTTCCTTTGATAATACTTTCATCAGGACCAATTAACGGCAATAAAGCTTTTCTGATTCTCATCGATGAACTTTCTGGAACCCATCCCTGCAATTGAACATGACGAATACCAGCGCATTTTCTAACATTTTTGATCAATTTTAACTCTGTTCGATTATTAAAGCGGTTCCAAAGAGATTTTAAACCCGGCTTAGACAAATTATTTATAATCAGCAACTCGGCTTTAGCCAACAATTGCTTAGGATCTCCGATATTATTTTTAAAATTTTTATTATTTTCAAACTGCCATAAAAGTTGATTTAACTGAGTCTCTAATTCCCCCTGAGTTTCAGAATATTCTCCTATTTCAAAATCAGGTAAACCTGGATATCTAGTAGTTCTTACTAGAAGATCTAAAGTAGGACTGGAAATTTTAATTTTTTGCTGTCCGGCGGTAACGTTATATATTATTGTTTTTACTGATCCGAGAGTCAGATCATCCCGATTTACTATTCGATACAAATTAGAAGGTTTATTAACCTTTACAGGATAGTTATTTGTTGAGCCATTATCTTGAATACTTATCCAATTGTAGGGTAAAATCGAATCCTTATACAAAGGGGTCATATTAATTTTCAATTGCATAGGTCCCTTAATATTTAACACCAATGGTTTTGAGATTGTCGAAAGAAATTTATAATGAGTTCGATTAGTAGATAGATTTTCAATCAACATCGCTTGGTTATTTGAAGAAGGGATAAACTCACTATTCTCGAATATATTCAGAACATGGGGTTTGGGAGCATCCTTACTCTCAAGAATTCCTAGAGAAAAGTTGCTAAAACCTTCGGGAAGTTTGGTTTTAGCTTGTTTAAGCTCTAACCATTTATTTTTAAGCTTATCATCAGTTAGATATCCCAAATACCGCTCAAAAAGCAACCAATCATCGATCCAAAAGGATGATGTCAGTAGCAAGGAAATAAATTCTTGCTTTACTGGTAATAACTGAGCCACTATTATGGCCCACTCATGGTTTCCATTGCGAGATAGTAATTCCACTAATTTATAAAGAACAGGAAGTCTCGGTGATTCCATTGCGGCAATTACATATAAATCCAACAAATTATGCCATTTTTGCTGTTGTTCATAATATTTCGTCAGTCTAACCAACGACTCTTGTCTAATTTTACTTGATGAGTGATAAAGAAATAATCCTTTCAGTAATTTAACTGCCCAGCTATGCTCTCCCATTTGTATCAATGCCTTAATTCTACCAAAATGAGCGACCGGCAGTTGTGCCTTCCAATTCGAATTTAAAAGCTGGGTCCATAATTCAAAGGCATTAACCCACCAACCTTTCTCCATATACTGCTTGGCTTTTCTAAAAATCTCTCTAGCCTGATATGAACTAATTAAAATTCTATCAACTCGACCGGTAGAATTAATATTAACAATTCGGCTCTTCAACTTAACCTGGGTACGTCTAAAATAGCGTAATAACGAAGACCATTGATTCAATAATGATTGCTTGATGGCTTCCTTCTTATCAAACAAAGCATTCTGGTCAAAATGATTAATTATTGACTTTACCTCGCTGGAGGTAGCAGCTTTTGATATCCGCATTAATATTGACTGAAAATATTTAAGAGGATCAGGTAATATTTGAATAGCGCTTCGATATGAATGACTTGATAAATCACTAGTTTTAGATGTTTGAAATTGTAGAGCATATCTAAAGGACGGTGAAGTTGGTGATGATATAACACTTAACTTACTGGTATTTGAAGGAACAGTAACATTAATATGCGCGACCAGAACGCTGTTATCGATTTTTAAATATTCTGATTTAGCAATAATAGATTGCCTAGAATCAAAAAATATATTCAATGGTGCATTATCGTTAAACTGTAAAGAAAAATCTACTCTCTTGCTGACACTCTGTCTATCAATAAGAATTCTCAATTGACTGGGAACTCCAAATGATTTGTAGTCAAATTGATGGTCAACCGGTATTTTTTTTAAATCAATTGGAGTTTTATCTGGTCCCCCCTTGGGAGCTTTCTTTGATTCACTTTGATTTAACCATTTAACATTAGGCATAGTTTGAAAATAGGCCTTGGAAAACAAACCCTTTAGATCCTTTAAATTTCTGACCTTTGACACCTTCTCAACTAAGTCTCTCTCCTCTTTTAAAGATGGAAGAAAAAATCTCCTCAAAACCGGCATAGTGGGAGAGTCAAGCTGCTTTACAATAAGGTTTTCATATCGAATGGAAGATCTCCAATGTTGAAGCGCCTGCAGGCGATATTTACGAGGAAAAGATCTAGCAAACAAAAATTCCGGCATAGTTTGATTGGCGACCAGACCCCCTTGTTGATACAAATTATTTTTGGCTAGATGATTGGCCATTCTTTGAGCATCGGATATCAATAAAGTAGGAGAATTTTGCAATTCAAGTAAATTGATTTCCGAGACGGACCTTACTTTAAAGAGATTCTTTATTTCAGGAACTAAATCATAAGGCTGATTAACCTGGGGAAATAAAAAGTTGTCCTGGGCGGAAAGATAACTTAGTCGTATGCAAAGGTCAGTTGATGCTCCAATCGAAATCTGATTTATTTGGGAACTTTTTTTGGTGCTTTTTTTGGACCTTTCTTTGGGTCTTTTTTGAGACCTTTGTGATATTGTAGAAATATACCCCGTTCTAACTGATCCTAACTGATAGACTGTTTTTCCTAAATCAGTTTCAACTCCTATTATATTTTTAATACCGGTCCAAAACTGTCCAGTAACCAGCGTTTTAGGATCAGGTTTAGTAACAAAATACATATTTTTATAGGGTTTATTATTTAATTGTAAAAATAATTGATATTCTTGTTCCCGGTCCATATCGGGATAAGGATACACAAATTGACTGTCTATCTTTAAACGATTAAAATCCTCTAAAGTTAGATCAATGACCTTACCTCCACCTAAATAAAACCATCCAGATCTACAAATTGAATTCTCTGAATCCATCGAAACTATATCAACTTCTTCAGGATAATTTACTACTTTAGTCAACGGACGCTCATCGGACATATAAAAACCCAACTTAACCATTCTCTGCTTGGGTTTTACATACACTAGGGAAGGAAACAAATCCGGACTCTTAATAGCTATAGAGGATCTTTTTTTCATCTGAGGATCTGAAATCTCTCTAAAAAGACCGGTAACATTAGCTACATAAACCTGAATTTCATCAAGCTTAAATCTATTATCAAGCTCTACAATCTTAAGGACTTCACCTGGTAACACCTTAAAAAGCACAAACTGACCCTCGTTTAGTGTTACTTCATGCTGCAGATAACATATAGAATATTGGGGTTTGACTCCACCTAGCCAGTAAAAATCACCCGTTAGATTATTCCACCTGGGTAAGTTCTTTTTAAAATGTTTGAGTAAATTAATTTGTAATTCATCAACTTCGGCCCAACTACTACTGGAGCTGAATAAACTCAGTAGTAAAATGATTAAAATTTTTCGCATCTTGAAGATCATAATAAAACACTCTCAATACAATCTAAAAAAGATCTCTGAGCTTTCTTCTGATTTCGTAATAAAATTCGAGTTTTTTTAGCAAATTCAAAATGGAAAAAATGGCCCACATTCACAGCGTTTATTATCTTTCCAGGAACATTCGTCGTACCACCCAATTCGTTTATTTGAGAGGGATAAACCAAAATATTAACGTTCATTTTGAGTCCTAAACAAGTTTGTAGATTTGTCACTTTTGGAACAACAACTTTAAGTCCCGGACTTATTATTATATCAGCCCGGCTCCCAACTTCAGTCTTTCTTTTATCCTGGGAAAAACCATGTATTTGAATAATTACTCCCTCTTTAATTTTCTTTACAAAACTCTTAGTATAAGCAGTAAAATAACTTTGATTTAAATGAGCCAAATCTGCGTCAATTTTAGCTTTTCCTTCTAGATAATCACGGGGTACAGTGTTTAAAGCCAGTGAGATAAATTTACCCGACTTAAATAAGCGCATACCAATTTTCCCGGTATGCACATCTTTAATGCCATGGGGTATTTGCAGGGCTATTTTCCAAAAGGCTTTTTCTCGAAAAAGATAAAAACCTCTACCATATCGTTTTTCATTCATCTCTAATAACGCCCAGAATGATTGCTTAAGTTCTGGTAATTTAATAAGTTCAAATCCTTGCTCATTAGCCATTTTTTTAGTTTGGTCATCAAATTTACCGCTAAAAAGTAAATCAAAGAGTTCTTCGACAGCTTGCAGATCTTTATTACTTGGGGGGACATATTTACCCTTCTTACTTTGGGTATAAAGACTGTTTCTAGTAAGTTTACAGTAGGTAGTTGTTGATAATAAAACAACAAAACAAATAATCGCTAAAATATGCCTCATAACCAATCCATCCTATCGATTCTTAATTCTGGTTTGATCAAACTTACCTGGAGTTATATTGTAAAAGCCAAAATAACCCCGCCCATTATTAATTTTAACAGTTATTTGATAATTTCCAATGGGGATATCATCTCCCAAGGTTACAAAGAATTTTTGAGCCTCACCAACATTTACATTCGAATTCAGTACCGGAGTAGATCCTTGTTGGTCAGGAACAATAGTAAATTCTCGCCTAATAAAGGTCCAACTGGTAGCTAATTTTAAACTAGGTGTTCGGGTAGGTTTAATATTAACTGTAATAATACTTCGATCTGATTCAGAGGTAATATTACTTTCTAACCTATCATCAGTACTATTTTCTTGCTTACCATTGTTATTTTTTAACTTATCATCATTGATAGAATAATAAACTCCCGTCAAAGATTCTTTATCTGAGTATAGTTTATTAAAATTAAACTCCAACCCCTTTTCATTCAGTAAATAATAGTATCGTTTAAAGTAAACCTGGTCGGTTGTTTTATTGATAGATAGAATACTATTAATAAAATACCTTCCCTGATCCACACCCACAATCTTAATATCATGCTCTCCAGGAGTTAAAACCGGAAGGGTCACTTCTCCTCTATCATTCCAAAGCTCTTCTGTCTTTGTTAAAATACCGTCTATAGTTATACCTACGGACACTCCATCTGAACCTTTGGGATGCAAAAAAACCAGTTTGGCTCGTATTTCCTCTAGCCCATCTGGACTTTTAAACTTAGCCCTTATCTTTTGATTACTTGGTATTTCATGAAACATAACAGAAAGAGTGGTATCTCTTATCACCGCAGGCTTATCACCAATAGGAAAGATATAATTAGCCAGCCAATTACCAGTTGGCTCCAAACTTTCATATTTATAAAGACCTTCTTTAATTAGCTCATCATCTTTGGGGGGTCTTCTTTGAACATACACCAGATGGTTCAGTTCCTTATCCATCAATCGTTCTTGATTTACCGGATTTACTAAGAACCACGAATATTGTTTTTCTTCTTTTGGAGTTGAGGCTAGATAATCTTCTGGAACTCGTTGTTTTCTGATTAAATAGTCTGGACGAGTATAAGCCGATATTAAAAACGGCTCAGTAGAATCAAATTTAATAAAGTGAGCCGCCCTTCCTAGCCCCCAATAATAGGAAACAGGCTCCGATATAGGATCTACTTTATCACCTTTAATATAGTCATAATAAGATACTTCATTCTCAAAATTGATGACTCCCTTTTTCAAAATACTCCCCCATTTATTAGAAATGGTATATCTCAATTTTCCAGATGTATTTCCCGAGGAAGTGACGACCTTTCTCAAATTAATTTTAAAAGGATTTATTCTACTTTTAGTACGAGTAGTTTGATAGGTTATAGGTAAATTATTACCCGTTATATAAGTCATTACAGAGGTTTTAGTGGGCGTGATTTCTATCAAATCATCTTTCTTTTGCACAAAGGCCCTAACAATCAACTCTTCTGAAGGGTGAATATCTACCAAGCCTTTTTCAAGTTGGACCGAGAACGCCTTCTTCTGAAAATCCCAGGGCAAAACAAATGTTTTTCGTTTATCTATTCCTTTGCCATACCATTTGATAGTTATCGTTCTGGGAGAGAATTGTTGATAAATCGCCTGAGTCGGAGTAAACTCAAATTGAATCATCCCACCTTCTTCTGGAACGTGAACAATACCATGATGATTTCCTTTGATAAACAATCCCTTGGGAAGAAAGGATTTTTGATAATCTACTACGGTTACATCTTCTACCCGATATAGGGTAGTTTTTTCAAAATCCTCACTTGATCCCGAAGGACCGAATGGTATCCATGCATTTTGAATCAAAATTCTTTTTTCCTGATCCTTCAAAAATTGAAAAGGAAAAATATTCCCTCTAGCTAAAGTTTCTTTACGATTATCGGGTAAAAATCTCCATTCGGAAAGAGAGTCACTTAAAGTACGTCTATGTTGCATCATAATTCTTATAGCGATATTTTTTACCCTTTTATTTCTAATTAACGATTTAATCCTCAATTTTCTAGTCTCACCGGGCAATAAATCTAAATTCAAAATAATGGTTTTGGGTGGTATGGGAATCAACTCTCTGTCTAAGAAAAAATATTTTTCAACCGTTCCCAGAATATCATGTTTATATTGTTGAACCTTGGTTCTTAAGAAATGTCTTTTTTCCCAAACAACCTCATCGCTACTATTTAAAATTTGATAATGAACGGTATAAATTACCCTAGAATCCCAAGGAGGCTTCTTTTCGGCCCCAAAACATAGATAGGAAACAATTCTAACCTGCTTTACTCGATTATGAAGGTCAAAATTGACCCATTTTTTATCATCCAACATATAGGTAATATATTTGGTTGAATACTGCAGCTTATCTAAACCTTGGTCATCTTTATCATGAGGCGAATATAAGAAAGAAAAATAATTTCTATATTGATATGCTTGATAGCTCAGAAGAAAAAGCAATATAAGTAATATATATTTTTTCCAAATTACAACCAATTTTAATTAAACTCCAAAAAGGTTTCATTTTTAGTATTTATAAAGTGAGAAATTTCCGACCACTTAAAACTGTCTTTCTTTAAATTTTTGGTCTTAAAAGTATTTGTAGGATATAAATTTACCAACATTATAATGCTCATTTTTCTATCAAACATCAATAAAAAGGATTGTTTAGTATTTGTATCCACTATATTTTTTAAATGTATCCTGGTTTTATCTAAAGACATGTTATACAAAATCGATACATCCCTAGTATCAATATACTGTTGAATCTTATTTCGGTACTTTTTTAAACGAGGTGAAAGGCGCCCTATCTGGCTCTTATCTCTCATGTACAACAATAAATTCTCATTTAGAACTGGAATTTCCAGAGCTTTAATTTGAGCTGCTTGAGAACGATTATCATAATATTTTTTAAATTTGCGCCTGGTTACCTTGGAAATCCAAATAGTAGCAAATCCTTTGTTAATAGTGTGATTTACATAACCGGACGCGGCGCTTGCGGCAAACTCATATCCCGAATAAGCGGAACTACCGTTGACTATCTCAACCACCGGAGAGTAAACTTTTATATCATCAATCAGAGTTTTTTCTAAAAAACTCAATTTATCATAACTGGTAAATCCTCCTAAGAAAGAGACCAGTACATTGGCTCGCCGATTTAATACAACATCATAAGCATTAATACTGCGACATAAAACCGACATAAATTCTGATTCTTTATATTCTCTTAATATCGATTGAGTGACTAAATTAAACAAATTAGATTTATAGGGAGGTGAAAATATCTGAGAAGTTCCATCAATATTGGCATCGGGATGAGTTCCTGAAATAAGCAAAGCCTTAGCTTGAATATGATTAAAAAACATTAAACCATACTCTAAAATAAAACGTTCACTGACAGGTCGAGGTACTTGCACTAAATAAGGCAGACTCTCACCTATCCTAAAGATATAAACCCCCCAATACTTTCGTTGAACAACCTCATCTTTCTCTATCAAAATAATGTATTCCTTTTTATTTTGCGTATCTCGATATTTTAATAACTGATATCCCATCAGCGAGGCAGAGGTGTTGATTAGTAATAGAGTCTTTAAATGTTTGTCATCCAATTGAGTCGAAAAATCACTATCGATAATTAGTTGTAATAATGGAGTCAGAACTTCTTCGCTAAAAAAGAGTAATTCTCCTACAGAGGGCAAAATATATTTATTACTTCCTTTTTCAGCAATTAAAATCTTTTGCTGATCCATCCAGTCATTAATTAATCCCGTAATTTCTTGAGGTTCTTCAATAACTTTGATCTTTAAACTTTCGTTTGATCTAGCAAATAAATCAATCGATCCAGTCAAAAGATTGACGACATCTGATTTATGTAGAAACAATTCTGAAAAACCTTTAATTGTAGTTTCTCGTTGAATATTTAAATCCGAAGTAGACCCCCATTTAACTTGCAAATTGGGGGCTATACTTTTTAGGGTTCTTAAATCCAAAGTAGAGGGAAGATTCGACCTGACCCAAATAGTACTTTGATTATTAACCATCACTTTTTTAACACTCTCGGTTCGGATCTGTACTACGTCCCGTCTACCAAAAACCTTGTGAAACGCCTGAAATATAGTGCGATGATCCTTAAAGACCTCATAAGAATAACCATTTTTACTATTCTTACTATTATTATTTTTGCTATCAAACGGGGACCCCGCGATAGCTAAAGTTTTACCTTTAAGTTTTTGAAATAAAATTTGAGCGGTATTAACACTTCCCCATTCTCCTAGAGGCATAGGCACCTCAATCGCCGGTCCCTTTTCCTCTGATATTCTAATCAGGAATATACCCCAACCACGATAAGGTTCTTTTTCAGAAATTAATAAGTATTTTTGATTGATGATCCTTAACCTAAAATTGGCACTCTTAAGCAGATCATGGGCCTGTTCTAATTCTTTAAATAATAGCGTATCATGTGATCTTAAATACTTATCAAGTATTTTGATTCCTCGAACAAAAGCTTCTACTTCATCTGGTAATGGTACAACAACTTTTCTCGATTTATATAAATGAAGTCTCTCATCATGAATAATTTGAGCCAAGGTTCCTTTTTCTTCCTTGATAGGAGTAATATCTCCCGAAGGAGCAATATCTTGTCCAATACCTATGAGTTTAGGAATCCAAGTAAGGGTATAGCCAATAATGCTGGCCACCAATACAGCCAAAAACGAAGTTTGTATTATGGCCCTGGTTATTTTTAGAGGAATACCTTTATCATGTACCTTTACTGCAATTAAGGTCGGCAAGAGATATCCTAAACCATACAAGTCGGTAATTTTTTGCTCAGGAAAAATCCAAAGAATAATATAAGCTAAAATAAATTTGTAAACATAACTAATATTAAAAAACAGCATTATCTTACGAGCACCTTCCATGGTCATTCGCTTGAAAAAAGGAGTTCTTAAAATAGCATAAGCGGCCAATAAAATAATAATCGCTTCAACAACAGTTGAGAGTATTTTTAGAGGCGAATACCACTGCAAAGCAATCAAGGAAGGAATTAATATACCGTTAAATTCCCAGGCGTAACGCAGATTTATATAAGAAGCGATATAGGCGGTGGTCAGCATCACAATGTATGCCTTAGGAGCTGCAACAATAGAGGAAGCAATATCTTCGAAAACATATCCCAAATTTTCGATCGAAAAGTTAGTAAATTCAATGAAGACGTACCTTACAATCAGATAGGTTAAACCAATACAAACTAACAATGGAAGCATTCCCCTAACCACACCTGGTTTCCAAAATTGATTGGCAATCAAGGCCACTACAATCAACCCAAAGCTATGTAGATTATTTCGATAATCGAATTGAATATTATAATGATCCAACAATACGCCAATTTGCGGCAATACCCATAAATCAAAGACTATCTTGGTAAGGACACTAGCTAACAATATAGCGAAAAAACGATCCCTTCCAAAGAAATTGTGCCATTTGCCAAACTCAGAGAAATATTCTGAATAGAGCCAGATCAACCAGTAAGCAATTATCCCCTGAGTAACAATGATAAGGGCCGCCCAAGGTTTTATTAGTAAGATGGGTACTAAATATCCCGGCACCACCAATCCGGACATCACCCAACCAAATCGTAGATTAAAGAAGGAGATAATAAAAACTCCTACCCAAACAGTGGTAATGATAGAACTAGAAAGGCTATATTGAGGAAAAATATTTAAAGGGAACAATAGTTTCTCCCATTATATTAAATTGCCATCTCTTCCCCTCAGTACGGTGACTTCTTTACATAACTAAAATATGGTATAATTCTCATTAAGATACCAATATTTTAGCCGAAATTAATCAAAGCCAAAAGTTTTTTTATGAGAAAAAACTATATCTACCGGGTTGTAATTCTATTATTCCTGCTAATCACCTGTTTGAGCTTTAGTTATTTTGAAGCTTTTAAGTTTTTCGATTCTTATTTATTTGACCATACGATAACTTTGGTACCTGAAATTAATCAGGATAAAACTAATATTCTTCTAATTGAAGTACCTAGGGATTATTTACATTTTAATAAAGCGTGGCCGGCTCTTATCGATTTGCTTAATCAAAATCAAGCCAAACTAATTGTTTTTACCATTATACCAGCCAGCGCCTCGACCCAATTCTATTCTTCTGTAATCACGTCTGATCGAGTAATTATTGGTAGAAACCTTCTTAGCGACCCTGACTCTGAATCTGAGCAAGAGGACCTGAAATCTTTAACTCCTCCTATCCCTGAAGGATTATCACTACAACCTAATTATCACTGGGGCATCATCGATGTTCCCGATCCCATTAATGGTGTTTATCGCTATCAAAGTAATTACTCCTATTTTAATGATAATCCCATCAAATCAATTGAATTCATAGTAAAAGAAAGAACAAGCACCAAAACAACAACAACCTTACCCCCACCAACTTTTATGGTCAATTTCGGAGGACTTAGTCATGGCCTTCCTAAAATCAATCTACAACGTATTTTAAAAGAAAAATCCTTACCTGAAATTATCAAAGGAAAAATTGTTTTAATCGGTAGACAATTAGACACTAAAACCGAAAATATTATAACACCAATTACTAAAAACGGTCCTAGAATGTCCTTGTTGGACTTTCATGGATATGCCTTAAATACCCTTCTAGCTAAAAACGAGATTGGTGATCTAAGCGCTTTATTCAAAATATTTATTCACTTAGCAATATTTATTATCGGGTTCATTATTTTCCAATTTGTCAATGTTCGAATGTCTATCTTATTAAACGCGTTGATAATTGGTTCATACATAGTAGTTTTTGTTTTATCAAGTGTTTTTCTTGATTTATGGGTTCCCCTCACCGAAGTAATATTCAGTCAATCGGTTATCTTTCTATATATTTATTTTAACAAAGTAATCAGGGATAATTTAACCGCCCATCGGATGTTGATAGATTTATCCTTAAAATTAAAACAGAGATTGTTTCCCCAAAATTTTCACTCATCTCCTGAGTACTGGGATCAAATCATTACCATGATGAGTCAAACACTCCATCTTAATAAGGCTATTTTTCTAGATCGTATTAGTCATGATCATCGAGTAAAAGAAGTAAAATCTTTTAATTGTTCGGTGGACGACATCAACGAAAAACGACGCGATTATACCCGAACACCCTATTCTACAGCTATTGAAGAAAAAGGAATTATTCAAATTGAAAAGGTTAGATTTTTTAAACATACCAAACATAATGAATTGGAATTTTTAGTGCCATTAACTTTTACGGGACAAGTATTAGGGTTTTTAGCCTATACAATTGATTCTGACCAGCTAGAGAAAACCCCAAGATTCACATCCATTATGAAAAACTTTACTACTCAAGTCGGAGAAATGTTATACATTCGCCATCAATGGCAACTACAGCAAATTTCTGATGATAGCAGTCTTAAAAAGTATTTACGCATGGAAGGTGATGCTTTTGCTTATAAGAAATTAAACGAGTCATTAAAAATACTGGAACAAAGACTATCCCTAACCGAAGAAGTACTTAACGAATTAGATACGGCTATTATTTTATACGACTTATTTGGTAGAGTTTTGTATGTTAATGAAAAAATGCACAGTCTATGTCGAGTTTCCGGGTTAAATCCTGAAGACTCAAACGCCCTGGATCTTGGAGTAGCTCTTAGTATGAAAGATAGGACCATGTTTCAAGGTTTTTTACAAAACGTGATCCTCAACCGTAACACTATTTCATTATCGGTTCATTTACCTTCAGCTCCAGAAAACCAATATGCATTAAATATCAGAGCTCTCACTCATGATCCCAATAATTTAAATATGTTTGATAAAAAACCTTTCCAAATAACCGGTATTTTATTTGAATTGATAGACATTACCAATGTTAAAAAGCTAATGAATGCTAAAATTAGATTATTTGATGTTCATCACTACAAATTACGACGTTCCTTAGAAATTGTAATGTTGGGTTCAGCAATTCTGGAACAATATAAAAAGATTCATAAGGATCATGAGAAAATTTTCGAAATGATTGATGGTAGTGTTGATGAAATTGAAGACAGCCTAAAAGAAATACGTTCTCAACTAAAGCAAGACATATTTCCATCCGATGTTGATCATTTTATCATAAATCCTAAGGACATGATTGAGGAGGTCGTTCCACAAGTATCTAAAGATGCTCTGGCTAAGAAGGTCGCTATAGAAGTTAACCTTCCCGATGAAGAGAATTTTGTTTTTGCTTCTTTATTCTTTGAAAGCGTTGTTCACCTTTTCTTAAAAATCTTAATTAATGATGCCTTAAAAGATAGCAAAATTAAAATATCCACCTTTCAAATTGCCGGTAAGTCAGGTTATCGTTTTAGTAATCACGGAAGTGGTATGGACCAATCTCTTTTAGATGAATATATTAATACACCATCGGAAGATAGTGAAGAGGATACCGTTGAATACCGCAAATTATATGCAGTTGCCAAACAGATAATAAAATGGGGGGGAAAACTGGAAGCTACCAGCGAAGTAGGTGTTGGAATTCAATTTGATATTTACTTAAGAGCTGTACTTTTAGATCATACTCAAGAAGAAATAACCGCTATTTAATTACCAACTGCTTACTAATCCCAAAAATCCATATAGATAGTCCAGATTTTCCAACCGTCCAAAAACACGACTCTTATCTTCTAATAAAAACCAACTATCTGACGAGAGCGTTTTTAAATCATCATCATCTGTATTGGAAATAAAAATTTGCTTCAAGGTCCTTCTTATTCCAGTACCAATAGATACATTCCATTTGGTAAACTTATACGATAAACCGGCCCACACTCGAACAAATGATCCTATACCTATGCCTTTATATTCATAATAACGATAATTAATATCTGTAGTCACTTTACTGCTGCTACTAGAAGCTTCTGTTAAAGTAGCGCCTACCAAGTTCATACTATATTCACCAAAGCTTAAACCCAAAGCGGAGATAAAACGAAAGTAGCAATTACTTGTTAGCAAAGCTTTATAAGACATATTCATTGATCCCCAAATACTTGGTATATCATTTTTATCTAATTGAGGTTTAATTTCAAAATAATACTTCTCAACACTATTAGTTGAATCCGCATAGCCAGTATAATTTTGCATGGGAAAAGTTAAACCCAAACCAAAGCCATAACCAATAGAGGAAGAAGATTTGTATTTATGTAAGTCCCAAGACAGTGTCATCATTTCTCCCTCTGCTTGGTTTTCTTCAATATCCAGCGACAGAAAAGAACTTTGCTGATACAGATAGCCATAAGATAAACCCCAAATAGATTCAAGAGCCTGAGAAGAGACTGTATGCAGCAGAACATATAGTAGCGTATATAGTAATGATACATATATCCCTATAAGCACTTTAGATAATTTCATAAATTCCATCCTCTGGCTATAACTCCATCCTCTGGTTATAAAATGGGGAGTAAAACAATAATTATATTTTAATTTAATGCTTAAGCTTTTGATTATACTTTTGATTATACTTTAGACAATTGAATAATTAAATAATTAAATACTTTTCATCAGACCACCTTCACAAGCAATGGCTTGACCGGTTATATAAACTAGTTTGTACCAACCCCAAATTGACAGCTTGTTCAAAAGCTCTTAACCAATTAGTTATGGCATAGGCGGTAAATTTCCGAGCTTCACTTTTATTTACGCAATTGCCATTTATATTTACTTTAGCTGACACACCTGAATGCACTCGATGAATTAAGAATCTGTGATGTATTCTCGCATAGACTCTCTTGGTTTGCTCGGAACTACGTAAATCCTGTCCCTTTCCTATAAACATCAGATCACTGATGGGACCACTTCCACATTGGATCATAAACATCAAATTTATGATAATAAAAATAATTAAAATAATATTATTAATGGGTTTCATGATTTTATCTATAGATTTCATAATAATCACCGTATGTTTCCTAATGAATTAATTAGCCACGCAAGAAAGCCATAGAACTTATCGGAATTTACTGGATATTACTTAAATAGATAAGATTACAGATAAGAAATTTTTATAAAAAGATAGTAAGTTCAATGCATTACTGACAAGTTACTAAATCATGTAGGTAGTCAAATTACTCGAAAAGCTATTAACACATCAACCGTAAAACGACTAAAAACGTTCAAATACAAACGCGGAACCATGTCCACCACCGGCACAACCGGTAGCTAAAGCATACTTAGCATTAGTGTTATGGTCAAAATAAGTAAGTATATTGGTTATTAATCGATAATTAGTTGCGCCTAGAGGATGGGTAAAAGCCAATGATCCGCCATATGGATTAACTTTATTGAGATCCCACTCACGATTATATTTAATTTTACTTTGCTTAAATACTGATTTGACTTGAGCCGCAAAAGCCTCATGAATTTCCACCACGTCCATATTATCCATCTCAATCCCTTTTGCCCTAGCGGTCTTGGGTTTACTAAAAGCTTCATTAGTAGCTTCCATTGGACCAATTCCCATAACTACCGGATTTACACCGGCACTTCCCCAGCTAACAATTCTTAAAACAGGCTTAAGCCCAAGTTCTTTGGCTCTACTCTCCGTAGTTACTATAGCTGCGCCAGCTCCATCACCTGGAATACAGGCATTGTACATTGATACTGAAGGAGTAATCTGACTACCTTTAAAACCTAGTTCCTTAAAATGCTTGCTATGCTTATTAAAGAAATCAGCCGCATTTATAAAAGCCGAATCAGCCGCAAACACACAAGCTGCCTTGGCAAAGTTCTCCGGTCTTTTAAGCATTCGTTTTCGATTTAAGGGATAAGCATCTCTTTTTAAAACACCGATTGGAGTTGACAGACCTTCAATAGAACATATATACGGATCTAAAATCCCGCTTTCAACCGCATCCACTGCCCTTTTTAAGTTTTCTAAAGTATAGGCATCCTGATCTTCTCGGGATATCTCATAGACGTTGGCCATAATTTCGGCTATTTCGATCATAGCTAAATCATTTTCCTGATCCTTCAGGCCCTCTTCCAAACAATCTATTATATTAAAATCTTGTAAAAATTCTTTTCCATTCTCATTCATTTTAGCTTCTAACTCGGATAAAGAACCATACTTATTTGAAACATCCTGCAGTCTGTAACCGAAATTACTCATACTTTCAACACCACTTGCAATATATACATCACCATCTCCCAATAAAATATTACCTATAACAGTTTGCAAACCAACAAAACCAGAATTACAATTACTTTGAACGCTATAATCTCTGGTTGTATTTGGAAATCCAGCCAATTGAGAGGCAATTTTGGCAACGTTAGGTGTACTAGTATCCTGTTTTACCGAGCCGGTAGCTACCGCCTGAATCACATTTGAATCCAGTGAATATTTGTCTACCAAAGCATTAAGAACCGTTGCTAACAAACACTCTGGTTTAAATTCTTTTAAACTGGTACCAAAACTAAAAGGAGTTCTAACCGCGCCACATATTACGAGTTCCTCAAGCTTACTACTCATGATACTCTCCTTATATACATTTACATATAAATTTCATTTCAATTATTTTTCATCATTTACGATTTACGGATTATCAATCTCAATACTCATCGCACTACCATTTCCTCCACCTAAACAAATAGAGGCTAATCCGCGCGGTTTATTATTATTTTTCAGAGTATATAGTAAAGTGGTTAAAATTCTAGCTCCTGCCGCCCCAATGGGATGACCCAAAGCGACACAATCTCCATTAACATTAACCTTATTCATATCCAATCCTAATTCAATCTTATTGATTAACATTTGCGAACCAAACGCGCTATTGGATTCAATATAATCAAAATCATCTACATCAGTTTGGGTTCGTTCAAACAACTGACGCATTGCAGCAAGTGGCGCCAACATAAAATCTTCAGGTGAAGTACCGGCTTTGGCATAATCAACAATCTTAGCCATAGGTTTTAAACCAAAGCTTCTGGCCTTTTGATAGGTAGTTAATACCATAAAAGCCGCTCCATTTCCTAGTTGAGGAGAGTTGTGATTAGAAAGATATAAACCATCAGGAGTAAATTGAGTTCCTTTTCGCTTATTCATAATCTTAATGTTTTTTCTGGAAGGAAGTTCATCACGCTCAGAAGTACCTGGTATCAAGACAACTTCATCATCAAACTTATGTTCTTCTATTGCTTTTAAGGCTCTTTGATGACTCAAAAAGGCATAATCATCCACTTCAAGTTTAAATTTCTCAGGATTCAAACCTTTCTCTTTAGCCCATCTTTGAGTGCAATTTTCAGCATGACAAATGGTGTGTACATCATGAATCTTACAAGTCAACCCATCATACAAATCAGCTCTGACCACCTTGGTTTGAATTTCCTCAACTCGTAAATCTTGCCATTCTACTAATTGTTTAGCTGTTATTAGATATGGAGAAGTGGAAACTGATTCGGTACCTCCTACTATTACTGCTTCAGAATCTCCGGTACGCAAAGCTTGCATTCCCAGAATTATAGACTGCATACCCGAGCCACACATTTCATTAACCGCGAACGCTACCGGAACGCTATTTAGTCCCACTCGACTAGAGATCTGCCTGGGAGGATTTTGACCAATACCAGCACCGATAGATAAACCACACACAAAATAATCTATCTTATTTCTTTGAAAATCGGATGATTGTTTTTCTAAATTTTCAAGTATGTTATCAAGTACGTGAGCACCAAGATCAACTGCGCCAATATCTTTAATGGAACCACTATCTGAACCAATAATAGATCTTTTAGCTGATAAAATAACAATATCATCATCCCTAAAACTACTACCCATACGAACTCCTTTTCCTTTAAAACCATCAGAAGATAATTAATTCACAAACCAAAAACACTTAAATTCTTTATATGGTTTTACCTCTAAACCTTGCTATTTGTCAAGAAAAGCGCATAAGACAAACGTATTTTACTAACTAACCAATTATTTAATCAACTAGGTAAATTGTCAATTATAAAAAATTTATAGGAATCTGAAGAATTTTATCTGCAACAAATTCAATTCTATCTCCGTTATTAACTAAAATTCCTAACGGCAGATTCATATCATTGATCAGAGTTTGCAATCCAATTAAAGATTTGGGAGTAACTTTCAAACCCAGTTTAATTTCAATTGGAACTGTACCAAAAAAGCCCTCTACAATAAGATCTATTTCTGATTTATCTCGCGTTCGATAGAAGTAAAAATCAATTCCAGCACCCATAGTGGATTCAAATCCCCTAATTATTTGTTCGATAACAAAACTTTCAAAAGAAAATCCAGCTATTGGATGGTGTAATAGTTCATCAACATCATTTATTTTTAATAAATAATGCCATAATCCTGTGTCTCTAAAATGTCCTTTGGGCATACGTAATACGGTTTTTTTCTTATTTTTATCAAAAGTAATTAAATTTCGCCAAATAAACGTTGAGTGTAAAATATCCAAATAGTCTTTCACTGACTTATTAGATATTTCTAAATTGGATGCTATTAGGTTTTTATTAATCTGAGTTCCCGAAACATGAGATAGTGTGTTAATAAACCGTCGATAATTTTGCAGGTTTAATTTGGGAAAGAGTCCTCTAATATCACGATTTAGGTAATTTCCTAAATAATTATCCATCCAGAGACGAAAAAAGTCCGCTTTATCTCTTTGCAGTACTGGTTCTGGGAAGCCTCCGTAGAACCAATTGGTACGAATTTCATCCATATTATAATTAGATGGTAAATTCATTATCTGATCAATATTTTCTTTTGATCGCCTTTCTTGTAATAAGGTGTAAAGATTGGAAACGCCTTTCTCATATAGTTCTCCAATCGAAAAGGGCGATAACTCTATCGTTGCAGCCCGACCAGCTAAACTTTCATCAATATTTTTTATTATTTCAGGAGAGCTGGAACCAGTAATTATAAACCGGCCTTTTTCTTGCCTTTTGGCGTCCAGTACCCCTCTCAAAGATTTAAAAATAGGGGGAAATTCTTGGGCCTCATCGATAATAATATGATTAGAATTATTTTTAAAAAAGAAATCTACATCTTTGGCAATTAAATCATAATCAGAAGGTTTTTCCAGATCAAATGTCTTCCAATTTGGAACACATTGCTGGGCTAAAGTTGACTTTCCACACTGTCGTGGCCCAATGATCACCACAGCTGGAAACATACCTAACAATTTTAAAACTTTACTTTGGTGATGACGTTTTTTCATATCACCCTTCATTTTAGCATATATCATCCCAAAATCAAGGGCATTTTACAACTCTTACAACGCACTTATTATAAATTCCGATTTAAATGTATATATTCCATCCAATTAGGAATTTTTCAATACATAATCAATAGCATCTTGAGTAGATAATATCTTTTGCGCTTCTTCAACCGGAATTTTTAAATTATATTGATCTTCCATCGACATAATAAGTTCCGCAGCATCTATCGAACTTATACCGTATTCTAATCGTAGTTTTTTACTTAAATCCAATTCTCCCACATCAATACCAATAAACTCAGCTGCGGTTTCACTTAATTCTTTTACTACTTCATCTTTATTTAAAGCCATTTTATCCTCCCTTACGATTACTTTAATTAGTTTAATTAACTTGATTAGTTTATTTTAAAAATTAATTTATTCTTCTCGTTCTCACAAATCATAATTACACTCAATACAAATTACCTTACATACTAATTAAATGTATTATATAACCTTATTAGTTTTCTGAGTCAAAGAATTCTTTTAGTTCATCATTCAACTCATACAGCAATCTGCTTGGCTGATATCTAGCATTACCACCCGTTTCTTTTGCTCGCTTCTCTAAAGTGGATCTAATTACGTCCATCCCTATATCCTTAGCTTTAGCAAAAGGACCTTTGGGCCAACGTGCCCCTAACTCAATACATGTTTCCACATCTTGATACGAATCAACAATTCCTTCTTCCAACAATCTGAATCCTTCGTTGACCATACAAGCTACTAAATAATTAGTTGGAAACTTTGGATTAGTCGGATGAGTTAAAGAGTTCTTATTTTCATCTAAGTTAGGATTATTATCGGGATCTAACTCTTTATTATTGTAATAATAAACACCTCTGCCAGCTTTACGGCCATAAAAACCATTGTCATAATACTTTTTGAAGTAACTTGAAGGTTTATAACGATCATTACGATCAAGCCCTTCATAAATAATCTCAGCTACCTTATAAGCCGTATCCAACCCAATCATATCAACTAAATTAAAAGGCCCCATCAACAACACATTGGCTCTTTCCATAGCGGTATCAATATCTAAAGCGGTTTCTATTACTCCACCATCAGAATTCTTTTCCATTTCTTCAAGTAAATAAAAAGCTTCATTGACCAAAGGTAACAAAATTCGATTAACAACAAAACCTGGAGACTCTTTTACTTTTACTCCAGTCTTACGAATATCATCGATAAAAGTTTTTACTTTTTCATATGTCTCGCTGGAAGTAGAATCAATGGTAATAACTTCTACTAACCTCATAATAACCGCTGGATTAAAAAAATGCAGACCAACAAATTTGTCAGGTCTATTTGTAGCACTAGCCATCTCAGAAATAGATAAAGAAGAAGTATTACTAGCTAAAATAGTCTCAGAAGAAGCCAGTTTATCTACCTCGGCAAAAATCTTTTTCTTTAGATCCATGTTTTCAACTACCGCTTCAATCACCAGATCAACACCCTTCAAAGCTTCTTCTAATGAGTCGGCTCCAATAATATGATCAACATTAAGATTTCTCCTGGCACCTTTCTTTATATTATCCACCGCTTCCTGCAGTAATTCTTTATTCACATCATATAAAGTAACCACCATTCCCTTACGAAAAATAGCTGCCGCAATTCCTGCCCCCATGACACCAGCACCAATAACAGCAATTTTGCCTATTTTATTCATAATCCCATCCTTCACTAAAAGCTGACCACCGTGAATCGTCAACTATCAACAGTTATCTGAATACTGTAAACTGTCAACTGATAACAGTTAACAATAATATTACCTTACTTCGTTAATAAGGTTGAAGTGCTTAACTGCATCAAGGTTGCTATTCAACACTTCAGCCTTATCTTGGGCCACCCTATTACGCATTTGACCAATATACTTTCGTGCTACAATTTTCTTTCTATCGGAAATTAAAGCTTGGTCCAATAATAAATAAGCACAATATAAATCACACAACATATCGCACAAATTTCGCTCATACGATTGTAAATATATTTCATAATCAGGATCTTCAACACTACCTTTTATCTTGGCAATAGCCTCATCCAAGTCATTTCTAGCTTCTTTAATTATCTTACCTAATGATTTTAATTCATCATCGTCAGACTTATTTACCTTATCTTCAAATTGATCCATTAATGGATTTAAATAACCATTCAATACTCCTGATATCGCCGCTTTTACTTGCATCTCACCAGTTCCCTCATAGATATCCACAATCCGCGCATCACGAAAATATCTCTCCACTCTAAATTCTTTAGTATATCCAACACCACCCAGCACTTGAATAGCATCGCTAGTTACTTCATTAGCCATAGTTCCACTTTTTATCTTAGCCAAAGGTGTCAAAATATCCGCATACATCCTAAACTTTTTGGCCTTATCGACACACTCTTTACGCTCAGCACTTAGTTTTTCTTTTTGTTCATCTTTAGCATCTTTTAATTGCTCCTTAATTACTACAATTCTATGCTCTAAACCGGTGTAATTATCAACCATCCAGGCACATTGATAAACCAAGGCTCTGGTGGACTCAATACTCAATTTCATTTTAGCCAGCATATTAGCGATTGGTGGAAATTCTTTAATTTTCTTTCCAAACTGTTCGCGTTCATCTGAATACTGCAACGCATCATCAAAAGCAATTTGAGCCAACCCTAACCCCTGAGCGGCACATCCTAACCTAGCACTATTCATAAGTGATATTAAATACTTTACTAATCCAAACCTTCGTTTTCCAATCAACATACCTTCAGAATTATCAAAAACTAACTCACAGGTAGGAGAACCATTAATTCCCAATTTATGTTCAATGCGGTTCACCTCAATTTGATCAATTTCAACTAAAAACATACTAAGGCCACGGACATCACCATCAGTATCTGGCTCAGTTCTAGCTAAAACCAATTGAACCTCAGCCCCACCATTGGTAATAAAACGCTTGGTCCCATTCAAGAACCACTTTTGTTTGTCTTCGTCATAAGTAGCTTTGGTTAACACACTTCCTAAATCAGAACCAGCGCCAGCCTCAGTTAAGGTCATAGCTCCCAAATATTCTCCCGAAGCCAATTTGGGTAGATATTTATCTTTTACTTCCTCATCAGCAAAATGATAAATAGTTTCTCCAATGCCCTGCAGTCCAAACAAGGTCATCAATCCAGCATCTGCTGCTGAAACCATATCAATAGAAGCTACCAAAGCTGTCTCACATTGATTTAAACCACCATATTTTCTTGGCAGAGTGAGCCCCATAACTCCCGCTTCTTTCAAGGCATTTAAATCTTCAATCGTACCACTGGCTAATTTTATTGTTTTAGTCTGAGGATCAAAAGACGCGCCCTCTTCATCCACCTTGGTTGAATTGGGAAAAATAGTCTCACTAGCTATATGACCCAAATAATTTAAAATACTTTTGGTATTATCTAGCGCTTCCTCAAAATTGGCCGGAGCGTCTTCATCTCCATCTGGATTTTGATAAAAATTCTCTTTTAAATCAATAATTGTTTTTAAATCTAAATATTGATCAAAATAAAATTGAATATCCTTATTTTTCTCATAAAAATTCTCAGCCATATCTTTCTCCTTATTTCCCTTATTTTGCCACAAATTCAGGCTCTCTCTTTTCAACTAGAGCAGTAACACCCTCTTGAGCATCTTGTGTTGTGACTAAGTAACTAAAGGCTTCCTGCTCATAGATCAAAGCATCTAATAGTTTATCCTGACTGGTATTTTCAATCACAAAATGAATCAAAGTTTTAGATAAAGGAGCAGCTTTTTCGTCTTCCAAAACTTCCATTTTATGTTCTTCGATCCACTTTTGCAGATCCAGTCGAATTTGAGCACGATCGACACTTACTTTACCAAAATTTTGAGTATTAAAAGTCTTCTTTAAGTTTCCCTTTTGAGCAAAAGTAAACGCCTCATCTAATAATTGATCATAGTCAACCACCAAATCGACTAATCCTTCTTTTTTAGCCGTATCTGGATTAATTTCCGCACCAGCTCTAACCATATATCCAAGAGCCTTTTCTTTACCCACTAAACGAGTTAAATTTTGAGTACCGCCCATTCCCGGTAAAATTCCTAACGAAGCTTCAGGTAATCCAAACATTACAGTCGCCCTATTACTAGACACTCTGTAATCACAGGCCATAGCTAACTCTAACCCTCCACCTAAAGTTATTCCATTAATAGCGGCAATTATTGGCTTAGTTATTCGAGCCATAACCAGTATAATCTCTTGAGCTTCCTCTACTATCTTAAGACCCTCTTCAAATGAAGTATTTAAAATCACTTCAATCTTGGCTCCTCTAGAAAAGGCCATCCTATGAGCGCTGGACAAAATTATACTATCAACCGATTGATCCTTATCTAATTCCTGCATAACAGCAATTAATTGCTTAATTAAAACATCATCTAAATGATTGGCAGCTTGTCTAGCGACTCGTTTATCATCTTTGAAGCGATTCATTAAGACAAAAGCCACTCTATCTTTTTGATATAAATCCAGATCGGAATAAGCATGTTCTCTTGATACAACTGGTGATCCTGAAGAGAGTTGTTCGCTAAAAATAGAATTGTTCACAAAAATCTCCTAACTTTCGCCTTTAGTAAGGTCATTATAATACGGATACATAGCTTTAATTTTTTCTAAATCTCTTTCAAAGACCTTATGTCTGCGGATTTTCATTGAGAGAGTCAAGGTTTCGTCTTCAGGGGTAAAAGGCTTGGTGAAAGTAAAATTATTGACCAATTCTATATCTTTAAAACCGGTTTTTAATGAAACCTTCTCTTTTATCATTTTCTTAAAAAACTTTTTGATTTTCGGTTCATTAATTAAAGCAGGAACATCTTTATTAAATTCAACCGATAATTCTCTACAAAGGTGCCTCAACTCCTGATCATTGGGTACTATCAATGCTGTTATACACTCCTGATCCTGGCCACACACCAACGCCTGCTCAACATATTCCGAAGATGCGATGGCTGTCTCAACACGTTCTGGCTCCACATTTTCGCCACCAATTAAAACAATCGTATCTTTAATTCGACCCAATATACTTATATCACCATAATGAGAAATCACCCCTAAATCACCGGTATTAAACCAAACTTTACCTTTTTCATCGGTACCCATAACTTCGTTGGTTTTGACTTCATTCTTGTAATATCCTTTCATTACCTGAGGACCACTAACCCACACACAACCTTTCTGTCCATCTGGCAATAAATTACCTTGTTCATCTTTTATTACTATAGTAGTTTGTGGAATCGGTTGACCCACTGTATAAGGAATATTATGAGTAAAAGTACGACAACACAAAATAGGAGAGGTCTCAGTTAAGCCATATCCCTCTATAATTGGAACGCCAATTACTTCGTAAAAATCATCTATATAGGCAGGTAAAGCTCCCCCTCCACTAACTGGTCCAATTAATTTACCTCCTAATTTTTCACGTACTTTTCTATAGATTAAAAGATCAGCTGTATAATGATAGAAATAATCCTTGAGTGAAGCTTCGACTTTTTTGGGTTTTTGTTTACCTAAAAGATATTGTCTTTTACTATTATAGCGTCTGCATTGGATAACTTTTTTACTATGAGCGTACAACTTTTGAAATAATTTATCTTTTTTAGCATGACGGATATTTGCCATTACATTATTATATATGGCTAACCATATACGAGGGACACCAACTAAATAAGTGGGAGTTACTACCCCCATATCTTTTACAACGGTTAACCTGTTAGTATATGCAAGCGAGGCTCCTACCCGAATAACACAATATTCTAAGGTTCTTTCAAAGGTGTGCCACACCGGAAGAATAGATAAAAAGACATCATCAGAATGCACATTCATAATAAAAGGCACCGTTTCAACAATATGCATAATGTTCCAATGAGTTAACATTATTCCTTTAGGTTCACCAGATGTCCCTGAGGTGTAAATTAAAGTAGCATTATCATCAGGCTGAGTATTTTCTCTCCGAGTTTGAAACTCATTCTTCTTTTTATTTTGTTCATCTTTCCAATATTCTTTACCCAGAGTAAGAACCTGATCATATGAAAAAATTCTTTTCTCTATTTTTCCACTTTTTTCTTCATCATCTGTATCTTCCAGTTTCTTAGGATCAGATTTTTTAAAAGTTTCATCCAACACAATAAAAGTTTCGACTTTCTCAATATCGTTTTTACGTTCTAACAAACGATTTAATTGATTCTCATCATCAACAATTACAATCCGTGAATCGCTATGATTTAGGATATAAATTATCTCATCAACAGTAGAAGAGCATCCCCTAGGAACATCATAAGCTCTGTTTCCCAAAACCGCCAAATCGGAAATCAGCCATCTCATGCTATTTTCAGCGATTATTGCTACAGCTTCTTTTTCTTTCAAGCCTAAGGATAGTAAACCATTGCCAAATGCAAAGACAAATGTTTCAAGTTTCTTATAGGAAACTTTTTCAAAAGAAACTTCCTCATCAATTTTGCCTTCACTATCCTTTACCGCACGAGCTTTTCTATTTTGTACTACTGGTAAATCCTTAAACTGTACACATGACTTAACCCAAGCTTCATTTAGTGTTTTCATACTTTTGTTCTCCTTTAATGGGAGCAGTATATGTAATTTTAATAAGGAATGTCAATACTCATCAGTAGATTTGTTTCACGAAATTAAAAAAGAGTAAAATTGTGATACATTTACCCAAAAAGATCATCTAAGAATTAAAAGAGTTAATTTGGTGTTTTAAAGATTAACTGGCTTTATCTTCTTGCTCAAGATTTCCTTCGTCATTATTTCCTTCATCATCCCATTCCTGATCTTGTATTTCTTCTTCGTCAGCGGCTGATATATCAAAAATTTTATGAATTATTTTTCTTTCTTCCGGCAAGGTAGTATATTTTAATATTTCTTCACCAAAGGATTTGAAATTTTTCTCTTTTGGATCAAATACTGATAAAATTTGCTGATGATCTTTAAAAAAGAGTGTCTCTTGAAAAAATTGAAATATTTTTCCTAAGTTACTTATTGCTTGATAAATACGGTCCTGAAATTGTAAAGACGCTACTAAGGGCAGCGCCCAATTGCGAAAGTCTTTATTATGGGTGGCCACTTTTCCTATATTTTTAGTCATCTCATTTAATTGATCCAACTCAAATAATTGTTTAGAATCAGATTTGCTGATTATATCCCTTATCTTGTTGATATTTCCCAAAGACTCCTTAGAAAAAGACGAAAGTCGAGAGGCATCCCTCAACAAATCTTCTAATTGACTACAAATTCTATCAACCATGGTCTCAGCTAAAGTATTGACATAAAGAAACATACCATTATGAAATCTGATATATAAATCAATAAACTCAACATATGTGGTTAATAAGGTAAATTTCTTGGGTAACATTGGAGGCATTTCCCCTTCAAATTTGGCCCGCTCAAAAAAAACATCTTTAAATATTTTTCGTTCATTTTGGGTGCTTAATTCTCCAAACATTTTTTCTACCAGAGGACAGAAATCATATTCATAAGTGAGTTTTTTACCCTTTACCATTTGGGTGAGCATTTCACTTAATATTACAAAGGTCGCCGATAAATGCTCCGTAATTTGGCAAATTATGTCGTGGGCCTGCAGTTCCATCAACATACTTTCCATTCTTTGGCTAAGTAATGACCGTGAAGACTTGGCATCATCCATATGTTTTTTATAATCCATAATAACGGCCATCTCTTTAATGATCTTCTCTTTATCACTATTGAGATTAATCTCTCCCTCTTTCTCCACATTAGCCCTGGCTTGGTTAAAAAGAGATTGAACCTCACTCATATAGCTAGAAGAATCAGGATCTAAACCTAAAGATTTTTCTTTTGCTTCATACAGACTATTTAAATTCTTTTCCGCTTGCTCCTTCTCTGTATCCATTAAGCTTGCAGATGACTCAAATATCTTGGCTACCGAATCATCCAGCACCCTCCGAATAATTCGTGCGTACTGAGCCTCCAATTTAGTTAATGTCTGGATCAAGCCCGTATAAGAATCCAAATACACATCCTGCAATCTGTCCATAAAAACCTCAAGAATTGAATAAAATATTATATTGGGTAGTTTAACTTTTTATTGAATTTGACTCAATTATTATTTAGGATAGTTGATGTCCCATACAAAATCATCAGAACTAGGTTCAGTTCCCATCCCAATAAACCGGGAGGATTTTTTTAGGGTACATCTGGACATCTTTTCATTAGCAAGAGCATTATCTGCAGCACTATTTGTACCTGTACTGTCTCCAATACCATCATCTTCTGGTTCGTACTGGTCAGGATTCTCCGCCTGGCAACAGTACAATGTTTGTATTTCCAATACATAAAAGTCTTTGTAGTGATAACATTGGGAACTTGTAGTTCCATCGCCTTTCTTACATACTGCTTCTTCTAAATTCTTTGCAGCTCTCTTGACAACCTCGTTAATTTTTCCTACCATAAAATCACTACTACTATCATTTAAATATACAAATTCATTTTCTGTCTCCAATAATTCGCCACTACCCTTTTCAGCAGCATTACGGTTTACATGCATATAGGCTAACGGTAGCCTTATTTGACCAGCTGCATCTTTGCAACTCCCTATTTCTATTATCGCCTTTTTAAGTTTACCATTTGACCCTGCACTATCTGTACCCTTTAGTTCAGAAGGTGCAGATGGACAAGAAACCTCTTTTTCTACTACCGGCCAGGCAATAAAATTCATATAACCAAAAAGCTCACATACCTTTAACGTCGGATCCAACCAGTCTCTAATCCGATTAACCACTTCTCGAAGTTGAATACCGGTTTGAATTTTAAAATAATCATCTCGAATAGAATATTTACCAACTGGGTCACTCTTTTTAACATCCTCAAAAATCGCATACGCCAGTGGTTGAACTTCGGATAGTAACTTTGGTGGGGAATTTGCATAACGTGGATCTTCTGCTTTTGTGCTACTGTCAATATCATCAATAGTTAATGCACCAATAACAGTTATTGATGTACTAGTACCACGTAAATTACCCCAATCAGTTTGACCTGTAATATAAGATTTTATAGCAGCTCTGTTATAATTATTTTTAATATCATCTTCACTATATTCTTCAAGCATGGTCAAGTTCTTACCCCTAGCAGGAATCAGAACTCTTTGATACTTGGCCTTCTTATACCCATCTTCTTTAATGGCATAGTAATCGCTTATTTCAGCGGAACCTTTATTAATTTTATCATCTTCCCAACCTGTATCAACCCAGCTACTGGCACTTAAGGTGACGGAAGGATCCCATTGTTGGTCTTTTGTAGGATGTTTACCCTTACAATTTAATCCATATTCCGGTAGGATATAATAATATAGTAGAATATTTTTCCAAAATTCACCAAGTTGCGTATTTGCTAGATTAAGATTAAGTCCATTCCCCAAATCACCACTACTGAATATATCCGTAAAAGATACATATAATGAATCACCAGAATCATTATCATCTGTTTTCCCATCTTTTTTACAAAGTTGTTCTCCACTGGTACCAGGATTCCCATTGTTAGCCGCCAGAATTGCCGGCCATGTATCTGTAATCTGAATCAAGGCAACAAAATTTTTTCTACCTTTACTTAAGTCAAAATACCCATCAGGTAAAAGAGCTTTTATTTTGATAGTTACACTTTCTGAAGTAGAGGTATCCACACCTGGATCACTAGAAATCTCAACTCCTTTAAATTTTACATAAACATCCTCACCCAGACCACCGCTTGCCTCTATACCTGGATAATTCAACATTTCACCAAATCTTTTTGGCATTTTATGTAAAAACAAATTACCATTAGCAGATCCACCACAGCCGGTTTGTGGTGCTTGAAGATTGGTATCAGTGCTATTAGCCGCCAAAGCATGAGCTAAAGCATGAGCCGGATTTTCAGGAGTATCACGACCTCCAGTAACATCTATAGTAGCTAAGTGACCTATAAAATCACCTACCGGATCTGCATATCCCGAGTCTACTCTCGGTAAATAATTAGCCTCCGCACAAGTAGTAAAATTAACATCAGTACTACTACAATAAGGCGGCCATGTGTATCCGGAGCCACAAGTAGCAAAAATTCCAGGATTTTTGTGTTCATTCAAGCCATCTTTATATGGTCTAAAATGTAGAAAAAAATCAAGACCGGATGTCTGTAATTCTTCAACAAAAGCTTTTATATAGTCTTTTACCCCCTGCACATAGGGCTTCATGGAAGCGGTAATATCCATCAAAAATATTAAATCCGCAGGGACTAATGCCTGCTCCTCTAAAAATTTTTGTTCCTGTGTCATAGATTCTTCACTCACCTCATAATCATCACTTGTAAATTCTACAGTAGCACCACCACTGCACTTATAAGGGAACTTAATAACACTGAAAACCGGCTCCAAATTACTGATCGTTAATCCCTTGATATAATTACAATCCAAATAGGTACTTTTATACTCCTCTTCAGGGACATTGTATTTCTCTTGCTTGTGTCTAGCTATCTTAGGTGAAGGGCGAGCAGATCGCTTAGTCACTGAACTCCATACAATTGCTCCAAATTCAAAAGCAGTTTGAGCCATAGATGAAAATAAACCGCCGCCCATTGTGGGACGGCTTACACCCATTGCAATTTCCGGCATATTATATCCAGCGCCTTCATCCACACCAGTTCTAACTTTAAAGTCAAACTCACCTAGAGTTACATTCTTTAAAATCAATTGAACTTCACAGCCATGACTAACACCAGTTCCTGTATCGGGACCACCAAAGGCATTAAGGTTAGAGGTTGTGTCTCCACAAGGATAATAAGAACGAAACAAAGAATAAGCTTGAACTCCATTGGCGTCTCTACGAATACCATCCGGGACTAATAAATACTCAACGACCTCTACTAGATGCAATTTAGGACCGGTATAGTCCACCCAATTAGCGGCTACAGTAATAGCTGTGTTTATAGCCACTGTCTCCATTTTAAAAGTTACAAAAGGTTTCCCCGTATCAGGCAGAATATCCGAGCCGTATACATTTGTAAAAGGCACAGGAAAAAAATCATTGGACCCTGCCGCTTCGGTATTACCTGCCGCCTCATCAAATAAACCGATATCGGTAAAAACAGCATCAGCGCTTTTCGTAACGGTAACAATTTGATTAGCGGGATTGGCAGCTTCATTTATTCTGAAAAAAGAAAAACGGTTATATTGCTCTTGGGATTGAATTATACGATCTGTATTAAAAAATCGGTTTGACACAGATGTATTTACTAACATACCGGCAAGATCCGTCACATCCAATGGATTACTTGAAATAACATCAACTGTGTTAGTAGGATCATCGCCAGCAATATTATCTACTTCATATGTTTCTATAATATGTAATATATGCAGCCGCTTTACACAGTCACCAGCATCCGTACCAGTGCCAGGATCAGTACCCGGATCAGGAGGAGGAGCAGGATCACACGTTGAAACCAATCTGGGGCTAAAAGCATTAACGCTTATACTTGAATCGTCAGGATGATCTACCTTCCAAACAAAAATACCTCCCTCCAGACTTCCCGGATCCATATCTCCCTCAATAAGAGAAGCGGCACGTGATATCTCTGTCAATCTCTCAGATTCCTTTTTGGCCACAGTAAAAATCTGTCCCATTTGTGAAAAGTTAGTTGTTACAATACCAAGTACTATTAATCCTATTACCATTGCTATCATTAGCTCAACTAAAGTAAAGCCATAATTAAAATGTTTAGAATGTTTAGTCTGATTAAAATATTTCATACTTGTTAATACTCTTCCGGTACAACGGTTTTTCTTCTAACGGTCTTATAGTACCATTTACCCCCAGAAGTACCTTTATATGGATATAATACAGTGGTATAAAGAATGCGACCCCTTACATTTGCTGTTACACTAGAGATTTCTGGAAAAACAAAATCCAGCATTGTTCCTTGTTGAGCAGTACCAGTCCCTGGCCAAAATATTTTCGGTTCATCCAATAAAGTATCCATCAATGTTAAACAATCATTTCTAGCTGTTGTTGAATCAGACTGTTGGATTACTGAAAGTAAGAAAAAGGTTTTTCCTTTATCTTCGATCTGTTCATAAACACATTTCGAAAAACCATCATGAGCACTCGGAGAGATTGGCTGAAATACAATTTTAGGAGGATTAGCGGCATTAGTTGCTACTTGAATACGTTTTTGTATACCGTTCTCCAAAAACTTAACCGCCTTAACTCTGACCGACTGTCTTCCCCGCATATCAAAGGCATAATTGGACAAAGAGACAAGACCTATTGAAGCCACTCCAATAACTGCCGCAGTGACCATAACCTCCATCAAGGTAAATCCTGGATTATGTTTATTTAAAATCATGATTAATAATCCTCTAATGTGCTATAGGGTATTGGAGTGCCGTTTCCAATAAAATTCTGTATATCTGCATTTTCTAAGTGAAATCTTTTCACTACTGGGGCAACTCTGTTTACATTATAAACTCCGGTATCTCCAAATCCCGGAGGTCGGGCAAAGGATCCTTTTTGTAAAGAATTTCTAACCTCATACTCAATACCATTGCCATTAAATGCTATCCCATTATAAGCATATAGCCCACCTGAAATAATAAATATCTTTTTATCTCCCCCTCGACACGAAGCACCAACATCAATATCATCAACATTTTGTTGCGAGAAAGTTATACTGTTAGCCATAATAAAAGCGTCTAATTGTTCACATTTACAATAATTACCAATACTGGTACAACGCCTTGCGGCAGACCTAACATCAACATCTCCAGTAACAATAATACCCATTCTTACGCTCTCATCATAGGAATGAATCGGTTGATCAATTTCTAGGTCACCTTCTACAATAAATGTAATAGGTCCCTGGTCGTATATTGCCCCAAAAGACTTAACGGCAAAATTAGGAATTTCAGTACTAAAATCATCCAGCCCCATGCCACGATGAAGTCGAATAAATTTAACATCAGCATATTCTCCTTCTAATCCAATCCGACTTAAATAATATGGGATCTCAGATATCGGTCCGGCAGTTGACCGCAAATTTACCACCTGGCTATTTTGATCACCAAAAACTATCTGACTATTTGATTCCTGATCAAGAATGGACTTAACTGTTCGCATAGTAAAAGCATTAATGTAAGCTGAAACTCCGTCTAAATTCAACAAACCAGAGTTGTGTAATACATTAAAGTTATTTGTGTCTGGACAGGTAATGAGATCCGGAGGGGTAGCCATCGTAACAGCAGCAGCACAACCAATTCCCGCTTCTAACTTAACATGAAAATTTACTGCTCCAGCACTATAAATATTATCTATCACCCAAGGCTTCATGACCAAACTTGCATCAGCTCCAGCGATTTTGTATCCATACTGCAAAACATTACCAAGACTACTAACTCCTGCAGTACCACCTGAAAAAAAGTACGGGCGCGCATTTCCAGTATAATAAAGCAATGTAGGGGTCAACAATAAGCTGATAGAATTATCGTTATCTTCAATATAATGTTTCCAGCTATCACCTGCTAGTAGATTTCTACGTTCCTCCATTGTATGATTCAACGTAGCTAATTTAAGAGGTAGACCTCTAAACCTTGTAGTAAAGGCAAATTCCGCACCACTGGCATCACTATCAACGTATAGACAATAAGTGCCCTTACCCATCATAGATAAGAACTTAACCCGATCGGCTTGATCTGCATTTGCCGTACCAGGATTTATGTCTGCTGTCTCGTAATCACAACTTAAACGCAAACGAAAATTATTGACTGGGATGCTTGCAATAGAAATACTGGCACTACTTCCAGTCAAAAATACTGATTCGAATATGCTAAAGTTTCCTGGATTAGGAGCAATACCTGATTCATCTAAAGTTCTATCTCCAATCAGTGCCAAATAAGCTGCTGCCATGGTTAATGAGGTTTTAATAGTACCAGCACCCCCGACGGGATCGGTAAAATCAGTTTGATCGTAGCTGAAAGCATTGATACTTTGAATTCCCACAGGAGCGATATTACCGCCATTTGTAAAAATGTCCTTAGAAAGGAGTGGAACTTCTCCCGGAGTTGAAGCAAAGGACCTGTTATAATACGGACATTCACGATCTTGATCCCCAGATAGGAAAGTACAGCTATCATCTTCACATAAAAAATTACAGTTAAAAGGAGATACATCTTCATTATATCTATCATTTGATTCTGTATCCAGAGCCGTATGCTCTAATATTAAATCCATTAAACCATCCCAATCTCCATTACCTGTTGTCCCATCACGTACTGTGCCGGGATTAAAGTTCAAATCAGCTAAAGTAGGAACCCCATCCATTGTCCCTAAGTTTAATCTTTCTCCCAAAACACTGTTATATCTTTTTAAGGCCCTAGGACTTACCTGTCCCCTTCCCAACGTAGCTCCCGCACTAACAGTAACGCTTGGATTAGTCATATCGTGAGTTAATATAGTACTTACTTCATTATCATCTCGAAAAGTAAAATTCGTATCAATACTACCAACAGCAGTCGCGTCCAACCCAGGTAGATATACCTTCCCAACAACCGTTACTGCTTTTCCTGCAGAGGTCAACAAAACACCATTCGCATCGCGAGCCCTGGTAATTAGGGCAAAATCAGAATATGCCTCTTTGGTAATAATAAATTCTTCTTGCAAAAACACCACCGTAGATAAGGTAGTATCTTTTATTACTTCTGGATTATCGGCCATAATATCAGCAATATCAGCTGAATCAAAATAAAAGCCCGCACTTTGAGCTACTAACTTTTTAGGATATGAATTAAAATCAAAGGGATCACTAACATCGACCCTACGAAATGAATTTTTAGCATCACCACGACAGAAAAAAGATTTCCAATTTATACCAGATAAACAAAGTTGAGTATCGCCATCATCATCAATTGCACCATCATCATTATTAATGTCACCACAGACAGCATTTTCATCAGCGCCAAGAGCGGGTTCTAGCGCACATTGGAAATAATTTAAAGGATATGACAACAGGATTGTTCTAAAAGTCATGGGTCTTCCTTCGTTCAAAACAGGAAGAATATCTCTATTACCAGCTACATCCGGCTCAACATCAATGATCACGGTATAGTTCGAATTAATAGCATTATTACCGGTACCATCATATTTATCGAAAAATCTAAAAGAATTAGTCCCTGATCCCCTAATACTACCAACATTCGTCTTAAGATCGCTAAAAGTATTGGTATATAAAAAATTATTCATTGCTAGCCGCAATGTATTAAAAGGATCTGGAGGCCCGGTAACCGCAACATCACTATGGCCACTAGCGATTTCTCTGGCAATTAATTGATGTAGATTGTGCAGTACGGTTCTTTCAGAAGATATTTTATGCAATTTACCCATCTGCATTCGGTTGGAGGAAATAAACTTCAACAGCCCAAGACCAACCATCAACATCGCCATGGTTAAAATCACCGCCACTATTAAAAAGGAACCTCGACTACGACAACTAAGAGTTTTATGGAATTGATCAATCTTAATAACATCCATGTTATGACTCATAAAACTAGACGATTATTTGCTAATAAAATTATACGGTAAAAATCTTTTTATAACTACTAGGAAATATAGAAAATTTACACCGTGGGCAGAAACCTGCGCACGGCAGCAGTTGCTGAAAGTTCCAGATAACAAGTAATTATCAACCGTTGGCTTATT
>CAZJDM010000017.1:0-42750 GCA_964544765.1 uncultured bacterium | reverse complement strand
CCTATTCCAGAATAAAATTAATTTACTATGTCTACCATTTTGTAGGGACTATCATAAAATTTATCTGCAAAAAGTTTTTCAAGATTTAAAAGAGCATGATAAAAGCTATACCTATAATCAATTTGGCTTAGATATTGGTTTTCCCGCGACTAATATTATTAATCAAATCTTCAAGGGGAGAAGACCCTTAAGTTTAAAGGCAGCTCAGGTGATTGCAAAAAAACTGCGATTAACGGGTGTGCAGCGTAAATATTTTTTAACTCTAGTTGAGTATAATAATTCTCGATCTATTAAACAACGTGAAGAGTTATTTAATACTCTTATGGCCATTAAATCTCAGGTGTTACCTACCACATACGATAAAGATATGTTAGAGTTTTTTAGTTGTTGGTATCATCCGATAATCAGGGATATGGTTGGGCTGCCTGACTTTCAATCGGATCCAGCCTGGATCGCTAAACGAATATTTCCTTCAATAAGACCTGAGCAAGCAAAAAGCAGTCTTACTTTATTAGAAAAGTTGGGTCTCATTTACTTCGATCTAGAAAAGAGTTGTTATTTTCAAACCAAAAAAGATTTTTCTACGGGACCTCAATTAGGTACAATAGGAATAGCCCGCTTCCACCAAATGATGATTGAAAATGGTAAACAAGCCATTACTCGTGTTAAGAAGAATGAAAGAGATATAAGTGGTGTTAGTATTTGTATCCCTAAATTCAAGGTTAAACTTTTAAAAAATATTATTCAAAATTTTCAACAACAATTACTGGAATCAGAAGAATATGACCAAAAAGATAACGAAATCTATCAAATAAATATTCAATTGTTTCCAGTAACTCAAACAAGTTGATTAAGAGGTGCGTTATGAAAAGTAGAAATACCAAACATTGTATAAATATCATCATGTTTTTAATTATCAGTTTGTTTTTTCAACTGCTTAATATTAGCTGTGGCAGCTTAATAGGTAATCCGGATGATGATGATGGTGGTGAGGGTTATGGATCAGTTGATTTTGCTATAACCGATGCTCCGATTGATTCTGCTTCTCATGTTTATATCAGAATTACTGGATTGGAAGTGTCTAAGAAGGGCGATAAATGGATCGATATTCCTTTATCTATTACTACGGAAATTGATCTATTAGAACTTCAAGATGGAACGACTGAAGCCTTTGCTTCGCTATTGGAGTTGGAGGCAGGAGATTATAATCAAATTAGATTGATATTGGATGAACAAAATTCAGGTAGTATCGTTTTGGATGATGATAGTGAACATCCACTTACCGTCCCAAGTGGTTCTGAAACCGGTCTTAAAATTAAATCCAAATTCACCATAACGGAAGGTGAAAAATTAAAACTCATCATTGACTTTGATCTTCGAAAATCGGTCAAATTGACTGGTAATTCGTCTGGTAGGAAAAAAGACGGTAATGGTAAATACATACTTAAACCAACCTTACGTCTTTTAGAAGATAAAAAGACTGGTAATATAAAAGGTTCTACCTCTGATGAAGTTATGGTAGTATGTACCTATCAAAGTGATTCATCATTAGACACTATTTCTGATTGCGATAACGCAATTAATTCAGCCATACCTAAGAATGGTAATTTTACTTTGTCATTTTTACCGGCGGGAGATTATAAAATAAGATTGTTTAAAACCGATGGTCAGTATCAAGATATAAATCAAATAATAACAGTTACTTCAGGTGAAACAACATATGTTGAAGAGTGACAATATATTATTGATTATTTTCATTTCCTAAAAAAGGAGGATGTTATGAAAACAAGATTAATTACACAAGGTAAAATTAAAAACATGAATTGGTTCGGAGCTTTTTTGATGTTTTTAATGGCAGGTATTTTAACGATATCTTTGTCTGCTTGTGGAGCCTTTGTAGGCTCGCCAGATGATGATACTCCTCAAGAAGAGAGTTCAGGCGATGATATCGCTACCAGTGTTGGAACTTTTTATTCATCCATTTCTCCCGTTAATTCTGCAGCACCTAGTGATTCTTCGGGCGCTAGCGCTTCCATGAAGCTATCTTTTGCTGGAGACACCGACAAAAGTTACAATTTGGTGAATTCAGCTGATAGTGAAGATGACACTGAAGTAATATTAGCCAATGGTATTCATATCACTGTGGCCAAAGTTAATATAGCCATGATTAAAATTAAGGCTAGTAAAGAACCCTCAGCGGAAGAAAAAGAACTAAAAAAGAAAGTTCATGAAAGAGGAAAAGCTCAAGATAAAGAGGAAGATGATGAGTTAGTAAATGAATTAGACGGCGGAAGTACCGCAAGTTTAATGGCCGCAAAGGATAAGGATAAAGGTAATAGCGGAGATTCCGCGTCAGATACAGCAACCAGTTCATCAACTGATTCAGACACAAGTACATCGACTAGTACTGGATCATCAGATAAGGCCGCCAAAGATAAGAAAAAAGCTGATCGTAAAAAGACTGAAGAGTTGGAATATGAAAAAGAAGCAGAGTTGGATAAAGATACTAAATTCACTGGACCCTATGTAGTTGATTTAATCACAGGTAAGGTTACTCCTCCTCTTCCTGAGGTATCACTTACTGATGGTACTTTTCATCGTATTGAATTTAAACTTAAAAAGTATCGCAGTGAGACCGAAGGAGATCCTTTAAATGGTAATGTTCTTTATGTTGAAGGTTATTATTTAGATGAAGATGGAGAAAAAGTAACCTTTGCTGTTCTTTACAATAAATCAGAAAACATTCAAATTAAGGGTGATAATGGATTTACGTTAGAACAAGGCTTGGTTAATAATTTCGTGATTGTTTTTGATATTAAGCAATGGTTTGCCGGAGTAGATTTGGTTAAATTTAAAACCGCGGCTAATGAACGAAGGTTAGAAAGATTAAATGAAAAACTTGCTGATTTAGATGTTGAAATAGCAGCTAAGGTTCAAGAAAAAATGGCTAAGAAGGATGCCAAAAAGGCTGAACAAGCAGCTAAGAAAGCGCTAAAAATTAAGACTCGCCTAGGAATATCGGAAGATGTTGATCTAATTGTTCATTCTAGCTTAAGTCAAGATAGTAGTGTTAGAATAGCTCTTAAAAGAATCAAATTTAATATTAAGAGAAAATTGAAAATGGGTAAAAAAGACAAGGATGGAAACATTGATACCAGTGAATTAGATGTTGAAGGAGTTCTTGATGAGGATACAGCTGACACAGATGACTTGGAGTTTGAAAAAGAAGAAGATGAGGCATAAGGATAATGCGCAAGGATAATGCATAAATAAAGATTAAATATGAATACGGATAATTCACCAGTAAAAATATCCTTTTCGTCGAAACTTTTGCAGATAAGAGCTACTTTGTATCCAGAACAAATGAACCAGCTCTTATCTGCTCCAGTTCATCACTATCAAAAAGTCAAGAAGGTTATGAATAGGGAGTTTAGTGCTGGAAACCTGGCAGGCTTTGAAATCTATGAACAGCTTCTTAAGATCGTTTGGGAGAAAATACGATTATCCAAAAGTGATCAACCCATTAATGTTGTATTGGCTGCTGGTTATCCCCAGATGAAAGGATTGCGAATTACGTCAGCTTCTAAAGAATCAAAGGGTTTATGTAAAATATCGATCACATCACCTTCCCAAAGTACAGAATCTTGGCGCCCTGAGTGGATAGAATTATTTACCAATATGTATCTTAAGGAAAAGGGAATTCGCCAGAAGGTCCATCCAGCTCAAATACACGCAGTTTGGTATAGAAGTGTTATTTATGGCGAAACTATTAATCAGTATCAAATTTCACCAACACTCTCTAGTCTACGATGGAGAGAAAAGCAAACTCATTATAAAAGCGATTTAGCCAGACAACAGATAGATGTAATTATTGGTGATATGCAGTTTATAGAATTTTCAGAGGAATTTTTAGAGGGTTTTTTCGAAGACGTCCATCGACAAATTGCTTACCAAATTCCCCAGTTACAAAAAGAAAATACTTCAAATAATTTTTATCGGATTTTTGATGATTTGATCAGTAAAACCATCATGAGCGCTCAAAATGAACCCTATATTCTTAATATTAATCTTCCACTTATCATATTAGGAGCTATTGGATTTAGTCCTCAGACGGATTATTCTTTTAATTTTGATTTCTATTCAATTCTTTTATGGGAGTTGATGGGAATGAAGGATTTTCAATCAGAATCCGCATGGATCAAAAAACGAGCATATTGGCCCTTAGTGACGGATAAGATTGAAAAGACTTTGGCGACTTTTGTTGATTTAAAAATGGTATCTTTGGCATTTTCTGATTCTAAAACCAAACAATTGGTAAGATCAAAGGAAATTATTCCTTCCAGGTATCGGGTTTGTGGTTCGGATTTTGAGCCTTTTTTTCAGGAGTCATTGTCTTTGGCCCTTAAATCAATTGAAAGGATCCCTCAAAAAAGACGCTTTCTTCAGGCCTTAACTACAGCCATCTCAGAAGATCATGTGTCCGAGATTAGATCCAAAATTCAAAATTTCAATCATGATATAATTTCTTCTATTGATAATAATAATGATGATTATGAAGTGCATCAACTTAACCTTCAATTTTTCCCTATGACCCGGCGTAAAAAGCAAATGGGGCAGTGTAAGTTTAAGGAAAAACTATCTAACTTTGCCATGTCGGAATGTTTTAATTTGTTAGTGCGGGAAATGTTCAATTTAGGTAATCCATCGCTTAATGCTGAGTGGATCGCATCACGTCTATACTTGCCGTTTACCTTGAAACAAATTAACGATAGTTTAGAAAAATTGAAAAAGGCTAAATTTATTCAGTTTGATCCGCGAAACGCTCGTTATATTTTACCTCAAAAGCATATTGCCACTGAAATGGAGGTCACTGGCAAATCAGTAAAACAGTTCCATCAAAGCATGATTGAACTTAGTCAACAGATGATGGATTTGATCCCTCCTGAGAGACGTTTTATTTGTACTTTAACTTTACTTATCAAGGAAGATATGACTGCGGCCATTAGAAATAAAATTTATACCCTTTTAATGGATATTATGAATTATGAATCCTCTCATTCAGTTCCTGATCAGGTTTATCAAATCAACGTTCAATTATTTCCTTTAACTCATTAGATTATCATTGAACACTTAGTTGATCCAAAGTATGTCTTAAGGTTGAGATCTCTTGTTCATACAATTGTTGGCGCTTTTTTTCTGCTAAAATAACAGTGTTCAGGAATTTTACGTTTCGTTGTAGTCCCCAGGTGCCAGCATGATACCAATCATTATTAAGGCGTTTTTGTTCGTCTTGATATAGATCATTTATTTGTTTTTCCCTAGATCTAAATGAATCCATAAGACTATAAAAAAATTGATCTATTGATTGCCGTCTTGTATCAGGTACTGACGATGGATAGGTTACTGGGGTTTGGGTAACGGTTAATTGATATTCACGCGTTAATCTATTATATAGAGGTTGGACAACAAATACAGGAGCATTTTCACTTACTGTTTTTTCAATATTGTCTTTATACTTTCGGTGTTTTTCATCAAAGACTGCCGCAATAATGCCTGCAAAGGTTAGTGGTACAGTAAAGAAAGAAAAGGTTATGGCTCGACTTGTACGGCTAGAAAGAACTCCTGGTATATAGGTGGTTTTTCTATTTAACTTTAGTTGTTGGCATGCTGGTGATTCAGGTACATAAGGAAGTAAGGAGGCGAGTAATTCTCTTTTAGTGGGATTTTTAATTTCTTTTCTTTTCACTCTCTTCTTTTTTTTATCTGATGGTTGTTCTAGGGTACTATCTTCACTGGTTGCTATAGTTGTACTGAGGGTGGGGGACCCAACTGGTTTTCTAATTGACTGGTGATCTGGTTGATTTGGTACTGATTGACGGTTATTTTCGGGATTGCTCTGTGAACCAGGAGGAAGTTCAGAGTGAGGAAAGGGACTAGTTAAGAGTTCTATGGGATAACCTGTGTTTATGGGGGGATCAGGTCTGAGCAAGGTAGGCTCTTCTATTCTGAGTCTGTCCATATGAGCAGGATCTCTGTTCATATCAGCGGGATCTTGTCCCTGTAAAGTTCTTTCTGCGAATAAGCGTTGATTTTCGGGATCTGCGGCACTGGAGGAATACCAAGTCTTTACCGGAATAAATGATCTATTCATACCTCTAATGGTGTAAATGTAAATCAACATTGACACCACGCTAAAGATAGCGGTGAAACCATAGAAACTTTGATCTGCTTCTTCCTTGACTTCCTGCAATTTACCTTGAAATTCCTTTGACTGTTTGAGTCTTTTATTTAGGAATTCTATTTGATTACGGATCATTTTCTTAGTTTTTAGTGTATTTCTTAATGGATGAAAAGGGAAAGTGTGTAGGGGGTAAGAGGTTATAATTAAAAGTAAAATAGTAATTAATAGCTTATAAAAAAAGGTTTTTGGTCTTTTGTAAATCATAACCCTGTTTTTATTCATATTTTTGGAAAACAAATTTACTTGTCGTAACAATATATCTTTGTGTTTAGAAATTGTCAAGAATTTAATAAATAATTGATAATATGATAAATTAATCGCAGTTGTCTAAAATAGTAATGAAGGCATCCCAACCCCCCGAAGAAGACTCTCCTTCTCCATAGGCGGCTTGAGTTTTACCAGCGACATAGCATTTGGGAGCAGAGGGACTTATAGTAATATCATAAGCATAAGCATTAGTTAGAGGTAGAAATTCGATAATTTCTCCTGTACTGGTTTTAAAATGAGCAATAATCTGAGAATTTCCCAAACTACCAGCTAATACGAGGCTATCCGAACCAACCGTTAATGATCCAGGATAATCATGTCCTCCGTTATTTATCCTATATATCGCTGCTGTATCCTGACCTATCTGCTTTATCCATTGCTGGGTTCCACCAGAATTGTATTTGATGAGAAAAATATCGAAACCAGAGGAAAGTTCAGCTATAAAAGATTCAGTTGCTCCCGTAACATATACATTGTCAAAACTGTCAATGGCTAAACTATAACCAATATCAGTTTCCATGGTTCCTATTTGTTTGCCCCATGTTAAACTACTGCCGTTTGAGTTATATTTTTCTATAATAAAGTCTTCCTGTCCTTGCCAATCAGCATAAGTAGTACTGGTGGTGTATCCAGTAAGATAAAGATTGCTGGCACTATCAATGGCTATGTCACTTGGATATCCTTCGTCTGGTCCCCACAAGCGAAACCAGTTTTGAGCGCCATTAGAAGAACTATATTGGGCGAAAAATCCCATATCATCGCATCTTCCAGCTATAATCGGATTGCCGCCATTATCGACCACAATTCCATAGGCCTCTTCAGCATTGTCGGGACCGTTGGGACAACCGTCATCACCTGCGGTTAAAGTACCAAATTGTCTATCCCATTGAAAAACACCATCTGAATTTATCTTAGCGAAATAGATATCGTTGGCAGTGCCACCTACCTCACCTTCGGCCAGATTCCCATTAGTATAGCCAGCAATATAAATGTTATTAGAGTTATCGATCGCGATATCATAGATCTCATCATGATTGTCAGTTCCGTCCTGATAGATCCAAATTAAATTTCCCGAAGAGTTATACTTGGCTAAAAAGATATCCTTGCCTCCATTATATGAACTGCCAGTTTCTTTCATATTACTATAGGTATATCCAGCTAAATAGATATTACCACTATTGTCCATTGCTACCGCGTTTCCTCCATCCTCAGCAGAAACATCTCCTCCTAGATTGGATGCGCTGCTGGGACCAATCTGCCAATAACTACTTACGAGTGTTACGCCTTTCCAATAAAAAGATCCCGTGGGACCATTACCTTGACTGGCGCCATAATGGTTGATAAACCCATACCAATCGTCTAAAGGAGAATTAGCATAGACAGCAATTCTACCACCGCTTCCTCCACCTTGGGAACCTTCTCCTCCAGCCGCTTTGATAGCTCCATTGCCATATAGATTATTAGTGTCAATCCAAATACTTCCTCCGGAGCCAGATCCCATTTGCCATCCGCCTCCACCTCCGGTAGCTGTTAATGTTCCATCGACATTTAATGTGTCTTCAATAAGTAGATAGATAATTCCACCACCGTTATTCGCGCTTCTACGATATCCACTGCAGCAACATGTACCACCACCGGCAGATCCAAGAGTTAGTGGCTTAATATAATCTCCATACGTATTAGAGCCTGTTCCTCCATGGTATGCTCCTTTACCGCATCCTCGTTGACCAGGAGCAGGGTATGATGGATCTATACCGTAACCATCAGGATAACCTTTGACATCAACGTTGACAGAACCTTCATTATATACGTTCATATTCTGAGCTTTTAAAATTATTGCATAATATTCATAGGGAGCGGCGTTATCAAATAATGGATTTTCCTTTGAAGATAAAGTTCCTCCTTCTAGAACAGAAATTTGTGCAAAGGTAGCCATGTTTTCAATGTCAGAATTCAAAGGAACTGACCAAGAGCTACTGCCTGTGACGTTCAAGGAAGCTAAAGTTGAATTAGCTGTCAAGGTGGCAGTTTCTCCTAATTGTTCGTAAATCCCGTCTTGTAGATTAAATTGTCTGATAATTTTTAATTCACCAGTGTTATTGAGTGTTCCATTTATTAGGTCAAGTTTTTCCGTTACCTCTAAATAGCCGCTATTGTTAATAGTACATCCATTATTATTGATAATTCCGACGATCAGTCTAGTAGAAGCCGCCTCCGGAACAGTGATGGTTCCATTTTGACAACTGATTTCGTTAATACTTCGGGTTTTTCCTTCCGGAGCGCTTATAGAAGTATTAGGTCCTAAGGTAACTTTGTTAAAGTCTGAGACCAGAGGAGTTGATTGGTTGTAGAAAAATAGATTGTTTTTATATACTTCATGGATAGAACCATAGTTAGTATCAGTTATGGCTCCATCAGCATTGATACTTCTGGACCAATCAGTTTCAGTGGAATTAGCCGCCCTGATGGAAACTCGTCCTCCCCAATGGGCAACTGAATCTCTAGAGCTTTTTCCCGCTTTGACTTCTATAAATCCTGTCCCATAAAGCTTATCGGCTTCTACCCAAATACTTCCTCCTGATGAGGCCCCATCACTATTACCCCAATTGTTACAGGTGCCGTTAAGTCCATTAGCAGTAATAGAACCATCAAGAGTTAAGGTGCCATTAACTATTAAGTGTACAACTCCACCACCAGCATCACCTGCGCAAATTTTTCCACCTGATCCAGCAGTCGTGGGCTCAGCTATAGATCCATAGTCATGAGTAGATAAGTAATCAAAGCCAGGACCACTGCGATACCATCCCTTTCCATCAACATTAATTTGTGAACCACTTAGAATCGTAACATCACTTTCTACTTTAAGAATCATACCGTAATTTTCATAACCTTCAAAATTACTGTAAGCAGGATTCATAATGGTAGATAAGGTAGTATCATTGGTAAGGGTAAAACTCCTAAAGGTTGGTATATCCAGAGCATCGTGGTTATAAATACTCCAACTATTAATTCCTGTTTGAAACTCAATATCTGTTGACGCGGTAGTATGTAATACTCCAGTTTTGCTTTGGGTAAAAGTACCCGCAAAAGAACTGATCTTAGTATTAACCGTGAGCTCGCCATTATTAATAAATTCACCATATATTTTTAAAACATCGGTCGCGATAAACCCATCTACGTCGGTGGTTAACTTTCCTCCCGCTTTAACTTCTATAGTGGGGCAATCAGACGCTGTTATGGTAGCGGGCGGCCAGGTGGTCACTGTTTCAACAACGCAGTCAAGATCTCCATAAATAGTGACCTTGTATTTAGAACTAGATCCTAAAACACCATAGTCAGGTTCTAATATCTCAATAGTAAAGTTCTCATCGAATTCACTTTCAGTATCGCCATTGATGGGGATAGGGAAGTCTACACTTAAGTCCCCTTGAGGAATGGTTATAGCAGTTGCCGTAAAATTAAAGTCCATACCTTCAATCGCGCTGCCGCCGCTAGCAAGTAAAATAGGAACAGTGGTGTCGGCACTGATCACATTAGTGGTGGAAACTGTCAGTATGAGATTTTCACCTTCGTAGACATATTGCCCAGAACCAGTTAATTGAATTACAGGTAAATCACTTTGATCATCAATATTTAAGGTGAAGGATTTAGGATCACCTAAATTACCATTTTGAGAATTGGTGAGATTAAATACCAAGGTTTCAGGAGGCTCGTACTCCCCATCATTACTAATCGCCCCTTCTATTTTATCGGTGGTGGCGGGATAGATAACATAAAAAGTTCCACTACTCTGATAATTATGATCACTTCCAGTGACTGTGCTGGCAGCATCTATGGCCCATTCTGCCGAGACAGTTTGGGTACTTGGATTGGAAATCGTAACGGTAACTTCTGTCAGTGTACCTTCAAATACTGTTTTGGATTCTTGAATGTAGGAGATATTGGGATAATCAGCGTCATCAGATACAGATATTGTATAAGTGTTAGGTGAGTCATTTAGGTCAGCATTGGCGGGTGGATCTAACAGGCTCAAAATTATGGTCTCTACTCCTTCAAAGATATCATCTTCGTCGGTTAAGGCGCTAATAGTATTCCTGGTTTTGGGAAAAGGGATGGTGACGGTACCTTCTCTAAAGGTGTGGTCATCATCAGAAGCGGTTCCTTCAACTGTGTAGTCAACTGTTACGGGATATTCAGACTGATTAGAAATCTCCACATAGATTATTACAGCATTACCTTCTTGAGTGGTGAAAGTATTACCCACAAAAGAAACCGTCGGTTTATCATCTTCATCATCTATGGTAATTACATGAGTATTTCTTGTTTCATCTATTGCCAGGTGATCAGGATTGGTAAGAGTAAGTTCGATTGTTTCATTGAATTCATATACATTGTCGGGCTTTATTAGTCCAGTTATGTCGATACTGGATTTGGTAGAGGTGAATGTTAAGGTCCCGGAGGAAAATTCATGGTCATCAGTTGAAGACGCGCTGCCGTCAATGGTATAGTCAACGGTAACATCCAGATCAACCGAAGGAGATATTTCTACCCTAACGGCAGGTGAACTGCCTTCGGATCTGCTTTGACTGGAGGAAGTAAAGAACACCTTGGGTTGATCATTATCATCAAGAATGGTTAATCTATGGGTATCCTTTACAACTTGCGCTCCCATGGCGTTTTGTAGTTTAAAAACCAGTACCTCATCATCTTCGTAAATATTGTCATTGGCAATGGATCTACTTATAGAAGCGTTTAATTCGTAGGGTGAGATAGAGAATGATCCAGCTCCGAATTGATGGTCGTCCGCAGTAACAGTACTTGCGGTAGTATCTATAACATATTCGACTGTTATAGGCACTAGCGAGCTTCTATTGAGTTCCACACCAATAGAAGCCATTCCGTCATCTTCATTTACTTCCTGATCAACTGTAAATGAAAGTTCGGGTCGATCAGAGTCGTCATTAATAATGATGGTATGTTTGGTTACATCACCAAGGCTAATGCCGACAGGATTGTTCAAAATAATTTCGATGGTTTCTTCTCCTTCAAAGAAATCATCCTGATTGATAGTGCCTGTTATTCTGGCCGCCCCACCATCGGCTGGAGAGATGTTTAAGGTGCCGCTGGAAAGAGTGTGATCTTCATTTTCACTATTTCCCTCAATGATATAATCAACACTTACATTTATAGCTATTGACTTAGAGAGCAGAAGATTGACGGTAAGAGCGTCTCCTTCATTTTTCTCAGCCTGAGTGGCAGCTGTAAAGCTGATTTTGGGTATGTCGTTTTCATCGCTTATAGTCAGCATGTAATTACTTCTCACGGGATCTATATCTGCATTGGTAACACTATTTATTATGACTTCTACGGTTTCGTCATTCTCAAAGGTATCGTTATTAAAAATGGTAAAGCCAAAGAAATCCTCTAGAGTGTTTGGTGGAATAGTGAAAGTGCCGCTGGTTAAATCATGATCCCCGGCGGTAGCTGTGCCTGCTACAGTGTAAGTAGCTTTGACTGGGTAGGAAGTTCTTTTAGAAAGATTTAAGGTTATAGAAGCGCCTCCTGTCTCTTCCGCGATAGTTATAAAGATAGGTTCTTTGAAACCAATTGTCGGTTTATCAGCTGAGTCATCTAAGTTGATAGTATGGCTCTTGATATCTCCAGAATTGGCGTTATTAGGTGTTCCCAGATTTATCTTTAAGAATTTGGGTGCTTCAAAAACTTGATCATCAATAATGGGTACATCAATTGATTTTTTAGTAGACTGAGCCGCAATTAGTAATAGACCGTTGGATAAAGTGTAATCATTATCAGCTACAGCCGTACTGGTGTTATCAATAATATAAAGAACGGTAACATCATCGACAGAAGGATTAGAGAGAACCACATTAGCTTTAGCAGTTGTTCCCTCTGTTGCGGATTGATCAGCAAGTTCGAATGATAAGGTCGGATAATCCGTTTCATCCGCAATATTGATGCGATAGGAAGTATCTGTTTCAATAGGAACCGCGTTGGTTGGATTATTATCCAGTTTTATAACCAATGTTTCTGATCTTTCGTATAAATTGTCGTCATTAATATTTATAGATAACTGAGCTGAGGTGGCTGGATTAGAAATATTGAAACTGCCCGAAGCCAGTAAGTTATGATCGTCAGAATTAGTGGTACTGCCTTCAAGGGTATAAGGTATTGTGACATCATCAGTTGATGGAGAGGATAGAGTGACAGCAACAACAACACTACCCACACTTTCAGTTACTTCAAGTGGAGTTGATCCAACAAATGAAACAACTGGTTTTTGACCTCCATCAATGGTTACTGAATGAGAACTGGGAGATTCAATAACCGCGTTGTTTACCGGCTCCATTAAAGTGAATATTAACGTTTCATCCGCTTCATAGATATCATCTGGAATCAAATTTCCCGATAAAGTTAAAGAAGTAGAAAGAGCCGAAATTTCAAATGTACCGGTAGTATTAAAACTATGGTCGTCAACTGGTGTTGCCGAACCCTCAATTTGGTAATTAACCGATATGGGAACGGTAGCTGATTTGGATAGATTAACAATAACATTAACTAGATCACCTTCATTTTTGCGGGGTTGCCCTGGAGCGTCAAAGGAGATTTGGGGAAGATCTTCATCATCATTTAAAGTAACCGTATGAACAGTATTAGTTCCCAAACTAAGATCGGAACCAGATAAAGTAATCACAATGGTTTCATTGCCTTCATAGGTATTATCTGGGTTGGTATTAAAGTTAATCACTGATTCCCACTGTCCTGCGGCAAGTACAAAATTACCTCCATCGGGTAATTGATGATCGACCGTAGTTTCTGCGGTACTGTTATCTAGTATCTGATAATTAACATTGACGTCAACATCGGTAAGTTTAGTTGCCCGAATTTGCAGTGTTCCTGATTGCCCTTCATTTATTTCCTGATTAATGGAAGTAAACTCAACTTTAGGAATATCATTTACATCCGTAATACTTAAAGTGATAGAGGCAGGAGTGCCCATGTCGACTCCAACCGGAGGAGCTACCAGATCAAATATTAAGGTCTCGGGAGTGGTACCCTCAAAGACATCATCATTAACAATATGTAAATTTACAGAATTACTGGTTTGTTCTGCCGCAATAGAAAAACTGGTATCAGCGATGGTATAATCATCGGTCGCAACTGCTGTACTATTACCGGAAATCGCGAAATTCACTGATACATCAGTAGCTGATGGATTGGATAGAGAAACTGAAAATAAAAGATCTGTTTCCGCTTCTTCAAAAGTTCCGGGATTGTTAGCTGAAAAGAAAATGGTAGGTTTAGGATCGTCATCCTCTAAAGTAAGAGTGTGAGTTGTATTCATTCCTAAATCGACATTAGCCGGTGCCGCAGCTAGTAGTAGTTTTATTGATTCGCTGCCCTCATATATTCCATCGTTATTTATACTCATGGTGATGGAAGCAGAAGTTTGCAATGCGTAAACCGAAAAGTTGGAGGTAGCCAAAGTAAAATCATTGCCATCAGTGGCTGTAGTATTAGCTGTATCTATGGTATATCCGAGAGAAACAGGATTGGCGCATGGTCCAGAGAGAGTGACACTAATAGTTGTCGTGCCATCATCTTCTCTAGCGTTGGAAGTTGCGGTTATTAGCTCTATTTGAGGACGGTCCTCTTCATCAGTTATGGTAATGGTATGATTATTATAGGTATCTCCTACTCGGGCATTTAGAGGGTTGCTCAGGGTTATTTTCAGAACTTCATTTTCTTCATATATTCCATCATCTTTTAGATTTATATTTATTATTTTACTAGTATCCGAAGGAGAGAAAGAGAAGTTCCCATTAGCCAAATTGTGATCAGCTGGATTGTTGGCTGTAGTGGTTCCTTCATTAATTTTATAATCTATTGAAACAGTTATATTGGAGGCGATAGCTTTAGAGATAGTTAAAGCTACAGTAGTTGAAGGATCATCTTTTTCGTTAACAGTTTGATTGGCCCTTATAAAGGAGATTACTGGTATATCATCTTCGTCACTGATTGAAACAGTATGAGTACGATTTGCACCAATACTTACATCGGTAGAATTTCGAAGATCTATTATTAAGGTTTCAAGATCACTTCCTTCATAAATATCATCGTTCACTATAGTTATAGTTTTGGAGGCAGATACATCCATGGCAGCTATAGTAATACTACCATCGATGGAGATAGGATCATTGTCGCTAAGAAGATTGTGGTCACCTGGATTAAGAGCTGTACTGTCAGCATTGACCGAATAATTTATAGCGATGGGAATTGGTACCTTGCTGGATAGGTTAACACTTATATTAATATCTCCAGCGGTATTTTCATTTACTTGCTGACCGGTACTGGCGAAGGAGACTGTCGGTGGCTCTTCATCATCGGTAATAGAAATAGTAGTCGACGTAGTTGCTCCTATCGACGCGTTATTAGGATTACCTAGATTGATTAAAACTGTCTCAGGGGTAACACCTTCGTAGATAGTATCATTTAGAGGTGTTATTGATGTTGAATCTGTGAGTGATAGGGGCGCGATAGTGAATGTTCCCGAAGTTGCCAATTGATAATCAGTATCGTTTATAGCCGTACTATTAGCGGTATCAATGGTATAGGGTACGGTTACTTCAAATTTACTGAGGTTAGAAAGAGTAACGGTTATAGCGGTAGATGGATTGTTTTCACCTATTGATATTTCGTTGGTAGTTAAATAAACGGTAGGTTCAGTATCATTATCCTCTATGGTAATAGTATGGCTAGTTGTGGTTCCCAGATCAAAATTTTCAGGAGGAGTACCCAGCTTAAAAGTCATGGTTTCATTACCTTCATAAATACTATCGTTGACGATGTTTATCTTTATCGAGGACTTGGTTTGCAGGGCGGGAATATTAAAACTACCAGAAGCTAGACTAAAATCATCTCCATTAGTAGCCGTGCTGTTTCCATCTATAGTATAATTTATTGTCACTGGAGAAGCCACAACCCCGGAAAGGGTAATGCTAAGGTTGATTTTACCATCTTCTTCTTTTACGGTGTTCGGGGTGGTGACAAAATCTACTTTGGGCGGTGGATCATCGTCGGTTATAGTTAAGGTATGGGTACTAAATGAACTACCTATGGTAGCGTTTAGTGGATCACTTAATTTAATTACCACTGTTTCGTTCATTTCAAAGAAAATATTATCTACCAGATTGACGGCAATTTCTTTTAAAGTTTCTCCAGGAGCAAAGGTAAAATTACCTCTATTCAAACGGTAATCGTCGGGATCATTTGCGGTACTTTTATCTAAATCTACCGCGTAAGCAATGGTGACTGAGATGCCAGTTTCAATGGTGTTAGACATGGTAAGCGCTACGTTGGTGGAAGTTTGGTTTTCCATAATGCTTTGGATCTCATTAACGAAATATATTTGGGGTAAGTCACCATCGTCTTTGATTGTTAATGTAAAAGTATCAGAGTCTCCAATTCGAGTATCGGGTGAGCCTGTAATTTTGAAGATTAATATGTCTGGAGTACTGCCTTCATATATTTCATCATCTACAATTTCAGTGGTAATATAGGCAACTGAGTCTCCGGCTGGAATGATCACATTTCCGGTTGTCGCGGTCGTAAAATCTTCAGGGGATTTAGCGGTACTGTTAGCAGTATCTATTTCATAGTTAATAAGTATTGGAACAGCTCCTGTACTAGTTAGATTGATACCTACTTGTATTCTACCGGCACCATCTTCGTTGATTGATGTGCCGGTAGAAGCAAATGAAGCGATAGGTGAAGCTTCATCGTCTTCAATGGATATGGTTAACGAGTCAGGCGTTCCGGGTAGACCTCCCGATGGATTAGCGAGGTTAAATATTATCGTTTCATTAGTTAATCCTTCCGCTAAATTATCGTTTTCAATGGTGAGTTTCTTGGCATTTTTCAATTGATAGGGTGGAACAGTAAAGGTGCCTGAAGCGGCAAATTGATAGTCATCTCCGTTAGTAGCGCTGCTGTTAGATATATCTATTGCGTAATCAACACTTACGTCAAATTGACTTGGATGGGACAAGGTTACCGCGACATAAGAAGGTGCATTGCCTTCGTGGGTTTCTATGTTGTCAGTTGTAAAGAAAATCGAGGGTTCCGGATCGTCATCGGTTATCGAGATAGTAAAAGTATCTCGTTCTCCTATCTGGGACTTGGTAACAGGATTTTTTAATTTGATAATTAAAGTATCTGCGGTGCTGCTTTCATAAACATTGTCGTTTTCAATTTTTAAAGTTGCCGTTGTAGTAGTGTCTCCACCGGTAATAGTGAACGTTCCGGTTTGAGCCAGACCAGTATAATCACTAGAATTAGCTGTTCCTCCAGTGATTTCATAAGCTACTGTTGCATCGCTAATGTTAGAGCTTGACAAGGTGACCGTTATTGTTACGTCATTGGCGTCTATTTCTTTTTCATTTATTTGATTATTGACCGTGAATTGAATAAAAGGATATTCGCATTTGTTGCTACTTTCGTTCCAGGAATAATCACTTTGACATTTAAATCGACAGTCGGTGTTACTTGGCTCAAAGTTAAAGTAGCCAAAGGGTTTGGGTTTCCATTCGCCACCTATTCCTTTGTGTTTAACGATCCAGTATTGATTAAACGAATCGGTAGAGTTCCATTGTGCGTTGGCAGGTAGATTAATACAGGAATTAGGTTTGACTTGGGCCGCGCAATCTTGGTAGGAAGTTATGAAAATATCATCATAGCGGTCATTGGGATTATTTTCTTGATTAAGATTTCCTTGGGTTATTCCAGTAACGTAACAATTACCTTTATCGTCAATAACTAAATCGGTTGCTTGATCTTTTTTGTCCGATCCCAATTGAATAATACTAATCATTTCGCCGTCAAAATTGGCTCTGGCAATGAAATAATCATATTTACCGAGGTTATTTGCTCCTAAACTGCTTTCGGTGGAGCCAGATATAATTATATTATTGGCGCTATCAACAATTATAGAAGAAGGTTTATCATTTGAAATGGTATCTATCATTATATTATTACCGGCAAGGGATTTACCAGCATTAGATGCTGTTTGCGTCCCTATTTGTTTGATCCACTGCCATTCTCCTTGTGAGTTAGCTTTGGCGAAAATTATATCTGCCTTGCCAGTGTTATTTGTTTCTATTAGGTTGGATGAAGTAGTTCCTGTCATAATTATATTTTCGTTTTGATCCAAGGCAATTCCATAATTGTTAGTATCTGCGGAAGTATTATTAATTCCTAAGGCGGCATTCTGCAAACTTTCAGAACCCATTTGAGTGATCCACTCCAGATCACCATTGGTAGCACTTAATTTGGCGATATAAGCGTTTTTAGTTGTCTCTCCACCTGCTTTGGTTTCGATCATGTTGCCTTTAGTAAAGCCAGCGAGATATAAAGAAAGTCCATTTTTACTTATTACCAAGTCTGTTACTTGGTCCTCTGAAGTAAAATCGGTATTTTTACCACTTATAGTAGTGTCAGATCCTAATTGTTTGGTCCATTGAAGATTACATTCTGAATCAAATTTAGTAATAAAAGCATCAAAATTATTTTTGCTACATCTGGTTCTGGCATTGGTATTTATCTCTCCTAAATGTCCCTTGGTATGGCCCGACATATAAATGTTGCCACTTTCATCTATATCTATAGCAACACCAACATCAATACACATGCTTCTGCGAGTGGAGATTCCATTAATAGGGGTTGATCCCATACTTTTTCCTAATTGAGCCTTACAGATAACATCGCCACTATTTTTATTTAATTTAAGAAGAAAAGCGTCATAGTTACCGCCATTTTCGTCTCCCAGACTTCCCCTGGTTTTACCTGTAATGTAAATAAAGTCATCTTTTACAGCTATATCACCAGGATAATCGTGATCACTGGTCCCTAATCCTTTTTGGAAAGCGTTTTGTAGAGTCCCGCTAGAGTCAAATTTAACAACAAAATTATCCCATTTTCTACTAATACCGCTCCTGCTGGTGCCGTCTAGTCCAGCCAGATTACTTTTGGTTAGTCCGACAATATATATGTTTCCATCATTGTCTAAATCAATTCCTTGGGGTCTATCGGCAGCATTAGCCAGATTAATTTTGCCTCCTTGGTGATTGACTCCTATGTGAGTTGTAAATCTGACGGGCATGTCTCCAACGATATTTTTAAACCATGTGGCCGATTCAAAATCCAGTCGATTTCCGCCAGTATCCACTGTCTCCATACATACAGTGACTTTTCCATCTTTTAAATGGAAGATATCGTCGGTTATATCCGGAGAGTTATCTATGACACTTTTGATTTGACTGTAGTCGGTGGTGTCATCTTGGCAATCTTCGCCAGTAATTATTTTGTATCTAAACTGAGCCCCACTTGAAGATATAGTTATGGCGAGCGTTGTTTGATTACTCGCACCAATCGGCTCATTGCGTAATAATCCGGTGTCGTTATACCAGTCAACATCATCTTCTAGTTTTTCTTTAGCCTGATCAATAGCTCTTTTATCAAGGGCCAGCAGGGTAGTTTCCTCAGCTTCTTCGATTTCTCCTGTTACTTTTATTATGGTTTCAAAGGGTAAACTGTTTTGTTCTGTAACTGTTAAAGTAAGTGTATCACCAACCTTGAAAGGTAGGTGCCTTAATTTTACATTTCCTTCATCATCAGTTATACCCACAAAACTTTGATACTCACTTTCACTATTAAAACTATAAGCTTCATCCTCTAGTTTAAGGGTTAAGGCTACTTCTGCGAATTCTAACGGCTCTTCATCTTGAGTACATACTATATCCATATTAGGGCTGTTTAAAGTAATCTCTGAAGGGTGACTGACTTCAATCTCTTGAGGCAGGGATGTTCGGACATCCATTTCAGGATCGCCTTGTAGATGATATAATTCATATGTTAACTGGGTACCTTCGCCGGTAGAATAGTTGTCATAGACCATCCGTTTGGCGTAATTTAACATTTCACCAATTTTTTGACCCTTCCAGTTGTTATCTGTAAAAGGAGGATTTTTAAAGCCGCTCATTTGTCCGGTGGTAGTAAAGAAATCTCTTTGTAGAGAATTTACAAGACCATGGGCGAACCAGTCATTATAACCCGAGCTACTTGATTCAGTTGCTCCGATAAAGGCGTGTGTTCCGCCAGTTGCGGCTGTCATCCAAGCTTGACTAAATTCACTGCCAAATATTCCGGTTAAGCAATTTAGAGAAAATACTACTGGTAATTTATTATTATTAGCCAGTCTTTCTATTTCAAAAGCGGTTAGGTGTGGTGTCACCCAACCTTCTGGAAGGCCATGTCCCCGGTGCATTATCAAAAAGGTTCCTTGGTTGATTCCATCAATTATGGCGTTGGTGGCCAGAGTATTGGCGCCGATAAATTGAGGTTGAGGATCAAAGATACTACCATGTTCATGTAATATAGAGTTTCGACTATGATAGTATTTTTTAACCGAGACATCAGATTGATAAACACTGGTGACGCTGTATCCCTGGTTTTGCCAATATGCTCGATGAGCTTCGGCTGTTTCGATGTAGGTTCGTTTTTCATAGCCTTGTTTATTTCCTTCGAATTCGGCAGCAATAAGAACATTTTGCCAATATTCTGGGGATAGATCTGGTTTGGTTTGATAAGTAAGAGTTTTATCGATCAGTTTGGAACATTCGGTGGGGGTGGAGCAGGCAAAGCGTCCAATCATTACATCTGGTTGGTAATCATATCCATCAAGTGTTGAATAATACAAATCAGTAGGGAACTCTTCATCTAGGTACAAGTGTTTGACTATCTTAGACGCGGGGATTTTGTCCAGATTACCTATTATAAGGATGTATTCCGGTTTAATTACCCAATTTTTGTAAGAAGTCTGCAGATAATCTTTGATTTCATTTGAAGCAATGGCATCTTTATCATTAGTAGAGCTTATTTCTGAAGCCTTGGCGATAACGGTTTTGAGTCCTTTTTGATATTTCCAATCAGCTAACGTTTTAGCACTTTCATAAAAGTCATCATAAGTAATTATGACGTACTGTCCGCCCGAGAAACCTTCTGCATCCTCAGCTTTAGTGGCTTTGGCTGCTAAGGACTCATCGGTTTCCAGCTCTAAATGAAATCCAACTTCACTAGCAACCATAATAGATTTATCAGTGGGATTGAAGAAAGTAGGGGTGTAAGAGACTTCCACGAATCTTTTTCCTCGTATAGTAGTTATTCCTAAAATCTTGACTGGAGGCGGTTCTTCTTTAGAGTCTTTTACATTATATGCTTGTTCGTTTTTGATGAAAGGCAGTTTTACTACCCCTTCATCAGCATCGATTAGAGGATATTGAGTTGGTGCTACAGTGAAGTTTCCTTCCAATTTCTCCCATTCAACATTGTCTATAACGAGGTTTGCTTTATTGTTTTGAGGTAAGGGTACTGATTTTAAATAGATAGGTATTTGAGGTTCTCCAGGTTCGGTGTTAATTACTGTTCCTGGGATCATAATTTCATCGTAATTGTTGCCATCATCCATTTTTTTAGATTGAATATCTAAACTTTCAACCCCAGAAACAAAACTTATTTGATTATCGGTCTTTTCAAGTTCGTTAACTCCCGCTAACGACTTTGTTTCAGTGCCATCTTCCGCTTTTTTACCAAAATTGAAGGTTTTTATACCAACAGCGGAGCTTTTGGTTACACTTTTGACAACGGATCTGGTTACACCGGGATCGCATGATATTGTGATCAATAAAATTCCAAGAAAAAGAGGCTTAATCATGATGTTATCCTCATGTTTTGATAATTGGTCGTATTTTGAATACAACTCTATATAATTTTGGATGTCTTACTTATTTATTCGGTAAATAATAATATAAGCTTGATATAAATATAAAAATGTGGATTAACTATTGAAAAATTAAGAATTAAATAGCCTATGTTGGCAGTAAAAAAGAACCCTAGATTATGCCAATTCTATAGATTATATGTAAGGTGGTCTAAGTAAAAGATGACTATATGATCATTTTTTATATTTAATTATTTGAAATTATATGTTAATTTTAAATAATGGAAGTCTTTGATTATGATAATTATAAAAACTATATTAATGATAGAATCAAACAAAGTCCTAAAGGTGGTAGAGGGCAGCTGAGAAATATGGCTGAACATCTAAAGGTACACACCACTATGATGAGTCATATTTTTAGAGGAGATAAAGACCTTAATTTAGAGCAAGCCAGCCTAATTTGTGAGTATTTAGGATTTAATGATTTAGAAGTAGATTATTTCTTGGCTCTTGTGTCCTTAGATAGAGCTGGAAATCAAACCCTTCGTAAGGCTATTTCTAGACAGTTAGATTCCATTAAAAAGAAATATTTGGAAATTCAGAGTCGTATTGTGAAAAGTAAAAAACTTAGTTTTGAAGCATCCTCCACTTTCTATTCTAGTTGGATTTATACTGCAATCAGACAGCTTTCAAATATCTCAGGAGGGCAGAGTGACCAGTCTATCGCTGATGCTTTAAAATTACCTATGAAGACTGTTAATAAAGCCTTAGGTTTCTTAAAAGAGCAACAATTATGTACTGAAGAAAATGGCTATTATCGTATTGGAGCAAAACAAACTCATATTGCGGCTGATTCGCCCTTAGTTATAAATCATCATACTAATTGGCGACTTAAATCTTTGGAAAAGAATAATAGACTCTCTGATTCGGAAATGATGTTTACCGCTCCCTTAACAATATCCGAGGCTGATTCAGTCAAAATAAAGAAACACCTCTTAGATTTTATTAAGAAGATCGATAATACTGTAAAAAAAACCAAGCCACAAAAACTGTCTTGTCTAAATATCGATTGGGTGGATATCGCTAAGCCTTAGTCTGACTTCAGCTTTTTTAGACTAAACTGATAGATGTTTTGTCTATCACTATAAGCCGTGTTAGAGATAAAAGTAAGTGTTACAGGTCCTACATAATTATCTAGTTGGATACCTCTTAATTCACATAAAATAGTATTACCACTATTGGTAAAGTCGGAAGTTTTTGTTGGAAATTGAACAGTAGATAATATTTTTGTCTTTCCCAATTGGAACTGACACTGGAAATTAAAGTGTTTATAGCCTACGTGAAAAAAACTATTGTTAAAAAAGGGTTTTATTGTAAATACAAGAGTGTCGTCATTCGCATACGAAAGGGTTTTATTATTCAACTGTTCAGTAACTCTACCATCTATAAAGCTATGCGCCTGAAACATACCTTTTTGAATATCAAATTGAAAAGAATCCAGTATTTCATCACTCTCATTGAAAACTGCAATTGTAACCGGTCCTTCATAATTATTAAAAACGTTGGTAGAAAAGCTCCAGGTTTTAAAGTTATAAATATGCTTTCCATCAGAAGGTTTTCTTGAAATGTATTGGGTACAGTGGGTTCATATGCGCAAATACAACTTGAATAACATATATCCCCTTTTAAGCTGTCATAACCAGTAAAAGGACCACTTTTTCCTGTTAATCTGTTTAATGTTTGTTCTACCAGCAGTGTATGTTGATTAGCGTCTTCTTCTAAAGTTCCAATTTCAATATTTTGGTAAAATAGACTAATAGATTCAATTAGGGGGGAATAAAGCAAAAAATGCTTTTGGTCCTTAAAATCCAGAATGAGGGCATCTTCTCGTTTTACTTTTGTTTTTACTTGACCAGGAACATAGCATTTCTCATAATTATTTATTTGATAAAAAACAGGATGAAATTCTATATTATCTTTGTTCTGACCTGGATTGGCCCATAGACCATAACAAAACATTTTTCCTTGATTCTTTAATAGGTCATCCTTGTTCCAACTTGATACTTTGATAGGCTGTGAATGAATACCTCCAGATAGATAGCCGGCGGTAATTACTTCAATTATTTCAGTAGAGGGATCTGAAGCTTTAGTTGAACTGCTAGCTTGTTCAATAAAAGTACGTTTACACGTCAATAATAAAACGCTTAAAAGTATTATGATCCAAATAGGTTTACTCATAAAAAACCATCATAGAAAAAATCCTATTTTATTATAAGATAAAAATTGTCATATTTATCTAAATGAACCTTACAAATCTCAGCATATTCACCCATGCATAATGTAATTCTTAAACTGTCTAAGTTGGTACCATATTCACCTTTCCCAATGTCGAATCCCGCTAATGATTGTTGTAGTTCTTTAATTAATTCTGAATGTCTTTGGCTATCTTCTGAAAGGGTACCAACTCTTCTATCTTTATAGTACAAGGGTATTGGATTGGGGATTAACGAGCCCAATAAAGAAACTTTTTCTTCTTTAAACTCTAACTTTATAGCTGATTTGGAAGGTACTACTTGGCGGTTTATAATTTTACTGTCTGCTACTAATACTGTATAACAAGCTGAATTAGTATCTACTAGATAAATAATTGGATTAATTATTAGCGATTTTGTCGCAGTATTTCCGTCAAGTTCTTGTTTAACAGTTATTCCATAACATGTCTTTTTATTCTTTTGGGCAAATAGTTCACTTAAACCACTAACAGCATAAGAGTGTAAGCCACTTGATAAATCCTTTGCCGTAATAATCTGATAGTCTTGCTCTCGCCGTCCAATTCAATGCGCATATGCACCCGCCACCTCCACTGTCCATACTTCCACCACTCCCACCTTCACCGCCTCCTGAATGTTGACCATGATCATCACTTATAAAAACTCTGGTATCCGGTCCACCATCATTTAAGGTTAGATCCCTACCATCAGTACGAGCTCCTGGTAGTGCTGACTCTTCTGGAGTAGGTTTCCTATCTTTTAGAAGATCCTTATTTGAACCAACAGCATCTGGTTTTTTAGTTGGTTTAGGTCGAGTTGCTTCCTCTTCACAGCTAATAATAAGTAAAGATGTAATAAATAATATAATAAGTAAGGTAATATGAAAGTTCAATTTTGACATAAAGTTTATGGTATTGTGTTTTTAATTCACTTTTAATTCTATCAATTTAGTTCCTGATACGTCAAATAATCATGAATTTGATTCGGGCAAAAATGAGGAAATACTAAGCTAATACTGAGCTAATGTTATATTCACCATTGTCCTAAAAAACGACTAATTTTACAATTGCTGATTTTGAAGAAATTTTAGTTGATGGTAGTAAAAAGTTGATTAAGAAATTAACATGCGGAGTAAAAGGACTTGATAAGGTTACAATGGTCTTAGTTATTGATGATGTTATTACGCCTTCTTTAAAAGATATCAGACCTCTAATAACTAAAAAATTGAATTACCGATGGTGGGCCATACCATCGGTAATAAGGTTATCAAGGATTAAAAACGTCTTCTTCCTCGATTTTTGTTTGGTTTCTTCTTTCAATACTTCAATTCTTGTTTGGTCTCTTCTATCAATACTTCAAGATGTAATTTTCTAGGATCTCCACTGAAATATTGAATTATTACTGGATACAAGCCGGTAAAGGCCTGCTGGTGATAACCTGCTAATTCTAGAATTACCGTGTACTTTGTTAGTTGATATATTAAGGAATTTGTTTCATCTTTAGTCATGCCTGCTTTTTGTAAAAAGGAAATATTTCGCAAAATATTTTCAGCAGTAATATTCGGATCACCAAATTCAGTATGATACTTCGATCCATCTACCACCGAAGATTTAAACTGATTTGGGGTTAGATTAGCAGAAGTAAACAATGCAGCTAGTAGTTGGACTCTATTTACCATTGCTATTTTTGCTAATGGAAGGATTTGCTCTGATAAATCCCTTCTTGGTCGAGGAGTATAAGGATCAATTTCCAAAGCTTCTAAAATAATATCATTATCAGTATAAGTATGAAACAAACCAGTAATCTGTTCTTTCGTGTCTCTACTATATCTTAAGTTTATTCTAAGGACCGATGATAGAGTTCTAAGTTGATTTTCTACTTGGCGAGGAAATCTGATTAACAATTGTTTATATGATTCAATGGCATTATTTCGTAGATCACTAGCATTTTCCCTTGGTTTAACACCTTGCTTTTCTGGCTTAATAAATTGACTTTCAAAATACTTTTGGGCAGTCATCTTTGCTGATTCAGCCAATCTTTGCTCAGTAAGGGTTTGAACCCCTTTGTAGGTTATTTCTGGACAAGATCCCCATTTGCTATTAACTTTTGACTTTGGTGGTTGGTGTCCGCATGACCAAAACATAATGGATAGCAATATTAGTAAAAATTTTGGTTTTGATTTGGTAAGTAATTTAGTTATCATAATAAAATCTCCTGTTTAAATTTTATCTAGCTTTTAACTAACACTAGATTTCTATTTGATTTATACCAAAAAATTATTTTAAAAATAGATTTACTTGTTAAACAAACTATGTAGAAAGATGGCTGTTTGATCATATTTGGCAATTAAGTGTTTGAAATTATATATTAATATTAGAATCCTGATTTACGATAAGATTTAGCTGGTCGTTATAAGTAGTTCAATTGTCAGCCATAATAAAGTATTATTATTAAAGTATTATTATTATATTAAAAGATATAATTGTTAATATGGTAATTTTTTCGATTCAAACATTTATCGAGTGTTGTTGAATTGTATTCATGTTTAGCAGCAATGCGGTCTGCTAAAGGGGGAAGTTATGAGAAGATTGTCGTCAAAAGGTTATATAAATTCTTCTATAAATGCATTAAACATACATAAATTTTATCAATGGATTTATATGTGTTTAATATGTTTATTCCTTTTGAATAATTATATCTCAGTCTTATTTGCCGCTCCCAAACTTCCTTTACATAGTGCTATCAGGGCAGAAGATTACAGAGGAGTCAAAGAGTTGGTAGATGCTGGAGAATATGTAGATCAGGAAGATAAGGATGGTAGAACTCCATTGCATTTGGCGGTATCGCGCAGTTTAATTAAGATAGCAAGTTTATTATTGGCCGAGAAAGCTAATGCCAATGATAGAGATAAGAATGGAATGACACCTTTGCATAAAGCCGCCGTAAAGGCTAAAAATACTGAGATAATAAAACTACTGGTTGCTAGAGGTGGTAAGATAAATGCTAAGGATAGATACGGAAGAACTCCTTTGCATTGGGCGGTAGTTGAATCTGCTCGAATGGCCAATGTGAAGACCATATTGGACCAAGGAGGGAATGCAAATGCCAAAGATAAGGCCGGCAGATCTCCTTTACATTGGGCCATTTTTAGTTCCAAATATGCTAAAGTAATCAAACTTCTCACTTTAAGAAGGGCCAATGTTAATCAAGTGGATAAACAAGGAAATGCTCCATTACATTTAGCAGCTATGAAAGCTAAAACACCTCTAATCTTATCTATATTGTTAAAAAGAGGAGCTAAGGTTAATTTAAAAAATAAAAAAGGTAGAACACCAATACACTTGTCAGTAATGAATTCAAACGATACGGAAGTAATAAGAGTACTACTCAGGCGTAGGGCGCTAATCAATACAAAAGATAAGCAAGGGATGACCCCTTTACACATAGCAGCCGTACATGCCTCTAATCCTAATGTCCTAAAGAATCTGATATTGAATGGCGCCAGAATTAAGGTCAGAGATAATGAAGGTCTAACTCCCCTGCATTTGGCGGCCATGAATTCTAAAAATACTAAGAAACTAACAATTCTTTTGTCTCATAGAGTTAAAATTGATGTTAGGAGTAAAATAGGCAGAACGCCGTTACATATGGCAGCATATATCGGTAAGAGTACGGAGGTAATACGTTTTTTAATTAATAAAAAAGCTAAAGTTATGGCTAGGGATAAAGACGATCTGACACCTCTGCATTTAGCTGCAACCACTGCCAGGTCCTCTAAAATTCTAAAAGTGCTAATCTCTGGAGGCGCTGAAATTAACGCGAGAAGTAAAAGAGGCAGAACTCCATTGCATATAGCAGCCTATAAGCAAACAAATGTAAATATAATAGACTATTTAATTTACCGAAAAGCCAAAGTAGATGTCAAAGATAGTGATGGTTTAACTCCATTGCATCTGGCAGCTTTTGGTTCTAGGTCACCTGGGGTATTGAAACATTTGATTAAAAAAGGCGCTAGGTTGGAAGTTAAGGATACACAAGGCAGAACTCCTTTGCATTTAGCTGCTGTTGGTTCAAGATATACCTCAGTTGTAAAACAGCTTATAGAAAAAGGAGCGGTTATTAATGCCAAAGATGATATAGGTAATACCCCTTTACATTTAGCTACTAGGGATTCAGAAGATCCTAAGATAATAAAACTATTATTAGATAAGGGAGCTAGGGTTAATGCTCGTAATAATAAAGGTAGAACTCCACTTCATTTAGCTGCCATGAAATCTGACAATCCTCAGGTGATAAAAATATTAGCTCATAAACATGCCAAAATATCAGCTCCAGATAAGGATGGTCTTTCTCCTATGAATCTGGCTAGAGAAAATAATAAAATGCAAAATGTTCGAACTCTCAAAAAGTTAGGCGCCAGGTATTGATGCGAATATTGAGAAGTTAAAGTACATAATTACCAATTACACCCGAATTTATGTAATTTTCAACACAAATTCGGGGATATTTGGTTATTTTTTCGACTAAATTTAGGTGTAAGTTAGCCTCTAGGTCGTCGTAAAATTTTACCGTCGCTGTATCTTTGCTCACATTTATCAATTATTTGGTGTGGATTTTCAGGTATTACAGTAAGAGGTTTGGGCCAAGGGCAGTTGCTTTTTGTTCCATCTAGAGAAGGTTTTACTAATAATATGCTAGTTGTTATATCTTTCCAAGGTGTTTGGTCGCCTTTTAAACGTACTTTTACAATGATTTCTTTTTCAAAATTATTAGGGCTAATAAAAATTATATTGCCATTCATATCTTGATTAAATGGACCGCTATTACAATAATCAGAGCGATTAAAAAGGTGTGCACTTCCATCTTCATTAATCGCTATCCATTCAACGAAATTTTGGTGTGTTCTTATATAACCTCCCACGTTATTTCGTGGTGATGCTGAGAGACGGATCGCTGTTCCTGGGTGCAAACAAACTGAATTAGATAAGGGAAAAGCTTTACTTTCATCATCTAATCCCCAGAAAAGAACTTTTCTACTTTGGTCTGCTGCATTATTTCCTTTACCCGCAAATAGCAAGGATCCACTGGTGGACAGCATTAAAGAAAGGAAAGCGAAACACAAAACACCAATTTTTTTACTCAAACACATAAGTAACCTCCAAGTTTTAGGGATGAAATGCCATTCGTGGATCGCATCCCATATAACAAATAAAAATAACCTTCATGGCAATTTTATTATATTATAAAATTCTAATCTACTTTTCCGATTGAGGAGCCTTGTATAAAATATTATAATATCTTGTCAAGAAATAATTTTTTTAAGTAATGTGCAAATTTTGTAGTACATAGTATTAGGGTCAACAAAAAAAATAGGGATTAAAATGATTGAAAAATTTAAAGGTGAAATGGGAAAGGATGCTTTAATTGGAAAATTACAAGAACAATTTTTAGTCTTTGGCAATCATGAAATTGCGCAGAAGCTTGCTGGTTGTGTTGAACTTGATGAAGTAAAACAAGGAGATGAAATAATTACTCAAGATGAAGAAGATAATGATATGTTTTTCATTTTAGAAGGGAAATTTCAAATCTTGGTCAACAGGATGCAAGTAGCGTCTATAGAAGAAGGATCACACGTGGGAGAAATGGCCCTGATTGATCCTAATGCCAAAAGAAGCGCAACGGTTATCGCTGAAAAATTATCAATTGTAGCTAAGATTTCAGAAGAAAACTTTATCAAGATTGCGCGTGATTATCCTCAATTATGGCGAAGAATTGGTTTGGAACTAAGTAATAGATTAAAACTTATTAATGAAACTGTTGCTTAGTTATTATAACTATCTTTATCATACTTTAATCATAATTACTTTATTACATAATGTGAATCCCATCTTGCATGGATACTCTAATATTGTTAAATAAGGTCTTTATTGTTATTTTTGAAAAAGAGTATTTTTGATGATTAAGCACGATACAATTGCAGTGGTGGGAATGGATGGATTGTTTCCTGGTGCGTCTTCTTTAGATCAATATTGGCAAAATATTGTTAATCGAAATAATGCTAGTCGAGAAGTCCCACCACATCGTTGGATAAGTGCGGCAGATTCTGTATATCGAACTGATTACCAGCTCGATAAGACGAATTCAATAAAAGCGTGTTTATTAGATAAATTTGATCCTGATTTATCTGGATTGAATATTGACTCTCGATTAGTAAAGGAACTAGATCCACTTTATCAAATCGTATTACATGTTGGAAAAAGGGCCTTTATGGGTTCTCAACTATCCCAACTTGATCCTCAAAGAATTGGTGTGATTTTGGCTGCCATTGCTCTACCGACTGATGGTTCTTCTACACTTGCTCGTGAAACATTTGGTTATATATTTAAACAAAAGGTATTGTCTAAACCCGTAATCCCTAAACCTTTAACTGTAGTCGGAGCGCTTAATAGTAGAGTGGTCGGTTATCCTGCATCTTTATTGGCTCAAGCATTAGAATTAGGGGGAGGTAGTTACACATTAGACGCGGCATGTGCCTCATCTTTATATGCAATTAAGTTGGCCTGTGATGAGCTTATTTCCGGTAGAGCAGATGCTATGATTACTGGAGGAGTTTCACGGCCTGATTGTCTATATACTCAAATAGGATTCACTCAATTACAAGCAATATCTCCCTCCGGTGTATGTTCTCCATTTGATCAGCGAGCTAATGGATTAGTTGTTGGTGAGGGGGCTGGGATCGTAATTTTAAAGAGACTCGAAGACGCTCTAAAGGATGGTGATGAAATATATGCCCTCATTAAAGGTATCGGACTGTCGAATGATATTGGTGGTAATTTATTATCACCATCCTCAGAAGGACAGTTAAGAGCATTACAAGCTGCATATCAAAAATGTTCTTGGTCACCAAATGATGTTGATTTTATTGAATGTCATGGAACAGGAACTCCGATTGGAGATGAAACAGAACTAAAAAGTCTTAAAAAGTTATGGGAAAATTTGGATTACAATTCTACTAAGTGTGCGATTGGATCGGTAAAATCAATAGTCGGTCATCTGTTAACCGCAGCTGGTGCAGCGGCCTTTATTAAAACTGTTTTAGCCTTGAAAAATAAAACTATACCTCCTTCGGCCAATTTTGATACAGAATTTGCTATACCAGAATTGCAGAATAGCCCTTTTAGAATCCCTGTGCAGGCAGAGGAGTGGAAACTCAGAGATGGCAGTGAAACCAGAAAAGCCGCCATCAATGCCTTTGGTTTTGGTGGTATTAATAGTCATGTACTTATTGAAGAGTGGCCTTCAGATAGAGAAATAAATCTATCCAGTAATTATTTCGGTACACCAGAGGATATTAGTTTTACAAATACATCCAATGGAACTGATGGATCTCATGGATCTCATGGACCTAATGAATCTTTGGATGTTGATTCTAGTAGTGGAACTTCAGAAATTGACCCTATCAATGAACCAATCGCTGTTGTTGGGATGGAGGTCCATATTGGAGCGGTAGAATGTCTAAAAAGTTTCCAGGAAAAAGTGTTTTCAGGCTCTTCTATTATCAAACCATGTTCTTCTCATAGATTTTATGGTGAGGATCTTTATTTGCAGGAGATGATAGGCAGTCAATTGCCGGGCGCCTATATCGAATTTCTGGATATTCCTTTAGGCAAGTTTCCTCTTCCGCCTAACGAGGTTGAACAAATACTTCCTCAACAATTACTAATGTTAAAGGTTGCCGCGGGTGCGCTGGATGATGCTGATATTGATTATCGAGTATCACAGCCACGTGTTGGTACAACTATAGGAACTAATTTTGATTTGGAAGCTACCAATTTTCATTTAAGATGGAGCTTAGAGCGTCAGGTAGGGAGATGGGCCAAAGAGCTGGGATTAAGTTTGAATGCAGAGCAATTGTCTGATTGGATCCAGCAATTACGAGATTCCTTAGGACCTCCTTTAAATAATACTAGAACAGTTGGTGCCTTAGGGGGTATTGTTGCCAGTAGAGTTGCTAAATCACTTCGTTTGGGCGGTCCGAGTTTTATTGTCTCCTCAGAGGATGCGTCTGGTATTAAAGCGCTTCAAATTGGAATACAATCATTAAGGCAGAATGAAACGGATGTATTTTTAGTTGGAGCGGTAGAATTAACCGGTGATTTGCGTCAACTATTAGCTCGCAATATTATCAGATCCTATTCTTCACAGGGTGAAATTAAACCTTTTGATAAAAATAGAGATGGGGGTTTGCCCGGAGAAGGAGCTGTTGCCCTTGTTTTAAAGAGATCATCAGATGCGATGCGAGATGGTAATAAAATTTATTCAATTATAAAGGGAGTAGGTAATTCTTTCGGAATAAATGCTGAATCAAATGCTGCTACTATTGAAACCTATACTAACGCTCTGCAGCAGGCTTATGAACAATCTAGTCTTGATAATAATAGTAATAGTGATATGGTGGATGATTTAAAAGAAATTGGTTATCTAGAGGCTCATGGTAGTGGAGAAATATTAGAAGATCAAATTGAGCAAAAAGCCTTTCAACAATTTTTTCTTGATAAGAAATTACCATGTGCCTTAGGTTCCTTAAGGTCGATAGTAGGTGATACGGGAGCTGTTGCTGGATTAGCTTCCGTCACGAAGGCTAGTTTATGTCTTTATAATAGAATCGTTCCTCCTCTAAACGGGTTTGAATCGCCTGATAATGATGGCTTGTGGGATAGAGGATTATTTCACATCCCCAAGAAACCTCAATTTTGGTATCGTAATGCTGATGAGGGCAAAAGGAAGGCCGGAGTTAGTAGTATGACTTTTACGGGGGATTGTTCTCATGTTGTTTTAGAAGAATTTGATCAGGATAACAATAGACAGTATAACAATGGAAAAGCTAACAATAGATTTAATTTAGAACCTACAGATTTAGAGTCCATAAGTTCCTCTCCTATGGGCAATTTCCCCTATGGATTGTTTTTAATAAAAGGGAAGAATGTACAGGATTTAATTAGTAGGTTGGATGATTTAGAAAGTCTGGTAAAAGACTCTAAGCTGGATGTAGCTTCTATTGCTTGTAATTGGTATCATCTAAATAATCAAGAAACAGATCGTAATCAACAAATAAAAAATCAAAAAATCGATCACAGTCAACGAGGTCAGGAATTACCAAATCAACCATTGACCGCATCTTTGGTGGCCAAGACCAAAGATCAATTGAAAAATTCTATCTCATTATTAAGCATATCGCTTAAAAATGATTCGTATTCTATTATTTCCGATTCTCATCAGGGTATTTATTATCATCATGCACAGACAGCAATATCAAATATATCAAATGATGGTTCCTCCAAATTAAAGCAAGTGGCTTTTGTTTATCCGGGGTCAGGCAATAACTATTTAGAAATGGGTAGAGAGTTAGCGGTGAGATGGCCCCATATTATGAACTCCTTTGATAATGAAAGTAGTTGTTTGAAAGAACAGTTTTTACCTGATATCTATCTGCCTTGGCGCTGTGATTGGTCACCTGGTTGGGGCAAGGATGCAGAAAATAAACTTAGAAGTGATCCTCTTAACATGATATTTGGTCAGGTCACCTATGGTTGTCTTATGACCCAGGTACTTAAGCAATTTGGTTTATTTCCTTCCAATGTCATTGGGTATAGTTTGGGAGAATCAGTTGGATATTTTGCTTTTAAGGTTTGGCCTGACTTGGAAGAAATGTTACATAGGATGAAAAGATCGCCTCTTTTTAAAACCGATCTAACTAATTTTTGTAGTGCGGCCAGAGAGATTTGGCAAATTCCAGAAAATCAGGAGTTTGAATGGCATCCGGTATTGATAAATGTGCCGGCGTACAAGGTTGAACCATTACTTAACAAAAATGATGAAACCGTTCGATTATTGATTATCAATACTGATGATGAATGTGTAATAGGAGGCAATAAAAAAGATGTTGAGAAGTTAGTTGACTCTCTACAATGTGAGGCATTTCCTCTTTCAGGCATGATAACCGTTCATTGTGAGGCTTTAGAACCAGTTAAGGATGCATATTTTGATTTACATATGTTTCCAGTAACTAATGTTCCGAAGGGTATTAATTTTTATAGCTGTGCTCATCAAGGAGTGATTGATGTAAATTCTAGTAATACTGCTGAGTCTATTACTCAGGGTGCCTTAGAATGTTTTAATTTTCCCGCTACGATAAGGCAGGCTTATGAGGATGGAGTTAGAGTTTTTATTGAAGTAGGGCCAGGAGCTTCTTGTACTCGAATGATCAAAAAGATTTTACAAGATAAACCTCATCTAGCTGTAACAGCCAGCAGTAAAGATCAGAATGAGGATGAGTTATTTTCATTATTCAATATGCTGGCCAAAATTGCTGCGGAAGGTGTAGATCTTGACTTGTCAACTATATACGGTACCCAAGATGAAGGATTTTTAGATCATAAAGATCGAATAAACCATGAGGAAAAAAACAAGAGTTGTAATTGGAAAAAAATTAGACTAGGTGGAGCAAAATCTGAGCCTGTATATCCTTCTATCACTCAAGCGTCTCGTCCATCTATATCAGAGCAGATTCCTCCTACATCAGAGAAGAGTGATTCTACTTCAGAGCGAAGTGCTTTAATATCAGATAAGGTTACTCCAAAATTTGACCTAGATACTTCTGTATCTAGGTCAAATACTCCTATTTTGTCTTTATGGAAGGTGATGGAACAACAACGTTGTTTAACTATTAATACTCACGAGGCTTTTTTAAGGTGTTCTCAAAACAACCTGACAAGGTTGTCTCAAACTTATTTCATACAGACTGATATATTAAATCAGATGATTGGTCAAAATATTGAGGTTTCAAGCAAAAAACCTCTTTTTGATCGAGATTTGTGTATGGAATTTGCCGTTGGTTCAGTAGCAAAAGTGCTTGGGCCAGAATTTGCGATTGTTGATGAATATCCAGTCAGGGTTCGATTACCTGATGAACCTTATATGTTTGTTGATAGGATTATGTCAATTAAAGGAAAAAAAGTCTCTTTAACTTCTGGGCAGATAATTACCGAACATGATGTGTTGCCAAACGCGTGGTACTTAGATAATGGTATAGCTCCGACGTCTATAACAGTAGAAGCAGGGCAGGCTGACCTATTTTTAAGTTCTTATTTAGGTATTGATCTGGCTGTGAAGGGGAATAGAAGTTATCGTTTGTTGGATGCTACGGTTGAGTTTTTTAGACAACTGCCCCGACCGGGAGAAACGATTAGGTTTATTATAAATATTGATAAATTTATTAAGCAAGTAGATACTTATTTATTCTTTTTCAATTTTAAAGGATATATTGATGGGAAACTACTAATCTCAATGACTAATGGTTGTGCCGGATTTTTTACTCCTCTTGAGGTCCAGAATTCAGGGGGAATCATTGAAGATAAAAACGATAATCAGACAAAATTAAATACTATTGGAGAACAAGATAGATGGCCCTTAACTGTTACCGGCATTGAAAAATATGATGATAAGAAAATTGAGGCATTGAGAGAGGGGCGTTTGGCTGAATGTTTTGGAACTGATTTTGATTCTTTATCTATCAATAAATTACCTGGCCTACCGGGGGGTAGGATGACCTTGATTCATCGAGTACTGGAGCTTAATCAGGCTGGAGGTAAGTATGGCCTAGGAATAATTAAGGCACAAGCCGATATTCATCCTGATGATTGGTTCTTAACCTGTCACTTTGTTGATGATATGGTAATGCCGGGGACGTTAATGTTTGAGTGTTGTGCTCATACTTTAAGAGTATTCTTATTGCGGATGGGTTGGGTAGGAGAAGATGATGCAATGTGTTATGAACCTGTATTGGGGATTAAGACAGTTTTACGTTGTCGTGGTCCGGTGACAGCTCAGACTCAAAAAGTTCTCTATCAAATTGATATTAAGAAAGTTGCCTATGATCCTATTCCATATGTGATTGCAGATGCTATCATGTATGCTGATAACAAGCCTATTGTCTCCTTTAAAGATATGTCTATGCAGTGCGGTCTTTCTAAAGATAAAATCTTTAACTACTTTAATCATTTGACTTCTGCCCCAGAGTCACCAGTGTCAACAGTATCTCCAGTGCCTCCATTATCTCCAATGTCTCCATTATCTCTAAAGTCTTCAGTGTCTTCAGTGTCTCAGTCAATTTTTACTTATGAACAATTTGAGGAATTTGCGATCGGTTCTCCAGCCAAAGCCTTTGGAGAGCGATATAAAATATTTGATAAAGAACGAATAATGGCCCGCTTACCAGGGCCTCCCTATTTATTTAACAGCAGAATTACAAAATGTGATCTTGAACCTTGGGTACTTAAGGCAGGTGGATGGGTTGAAGGAGAATACGATGTTCCTCTGGATGCCTGGTATTTTAAAGAAAATCGGCAAGAGTCTATGGCTTTTTGTATTTTATTAGAGGTTGTTTTACAGACTTGTGGTTGGACAGCAGCCTACCTGGGTTCCGCCTTGATCAGTGATGTTGACTTGAAGTTTCGTAACTTAGAGGGAGAAGCTGTTTTATACAAGGAAATATTTCCTGAAATTGGAACCTTAAAAATACGAATTAATCTTAATAAGGTAAGTCGAGCTAAAGATACTCTTATTCAGGATTTTTATTTTGAATTATATACATCTAGGAATGAGATTATTTACAAAGGATCAACCACTTTTGGTTTTTTTGGTCAAGAAGCTTTGATTAATCAAGTAGGAATCCGGGATGTTCAAAAAAGAGCTTTTCAATATGATCCTGATAGTACTTTAGGTGAAAAACTCTTGATGAATCGAGACAGTTTACCGGGTAAAAAGCTCTTGATGTTAGATCAAATTGATTTATATTTACCTAACGGTGGACGAGGGGGTTTGGGTTATATATGCGGTAGTAAGAAAGTTGATCCTGATGAATGGTTTTTTAAGGCTCATTTTTATCAGGATCCAGTATGTCCAGGATCATTAGGAGTTGAAGCTTTTCTTCAATTAATAAAAGTTTTCGTTATTAATAGATGGACGGATAAAATTGATCACATGCGATTTACGCCAACCCTGATAGATGTAAAACATAAGTGGACATATCGAGGCCAGGTCCTTCCATCGAATGAAAGAATGGAAATTGAAGCCGAGATAACTGAATTGGTTGATGGAGATGAACCTCTAGTAAAAGCCAATGGATTTTTAAAGGTAGATGGCTTATATATCTATGAAATGATAAATTTTGGAATTCGATTAATCTAGGGAGTTTTGTTTGCGATTTTCGAAAAGTTATCTGGATGCGATGGGTTATGAGCTCGCCCCTAATGTGGTTACTAGCGAAGAGCTGGAAAGAGTATTAGCTCCTGTTTTTCAGTCTTTAGGAATTGGCAAAGGTACTATTGAATCGCTTACAGGGGTTAGGGAACGTCGTTGGTGGGACAGAGAACATGCTATGTCTGAAAAGGCAACTCTGGCCGCACAGAAAGCCTTAAAATTATCCTCTATTGATATAAATGATATCGGCATGTTGATTTATGGGGGTGTGTGCCGTGATTTTTTAGAACCTGCCACAGCTTGTGTAGTAGCTGATAATTTAAATATTCCTAAGGAAGCTATGGTTTATGACGTCTCCAATGCTTGTTTGGGAGTTTTAAATGGTATGGTTCAGATAGCCTCGGCAATTGAGTTGGGACACATTAAAGCGGGGATGGTTGTTTCTTGCGAATCTTCCAGACAGATAATGGAACTAACTATTGGGCGACTATTAAAAAATCCTGATATGGAGCTATTTAAAAATTCCTTGGCTACCATGACTGGAGGGTCAGGCGCGGTGGCATTTATTTTAACGGGAAAAACATCTGATGTTAATCATCGGTTAATTGGAGCCACTATTAGAAATGCGACTGAATATAACCATCTATGCCGGTGGGGTCCGGATACTGGTATTCCGGCGACTCAACCTACTGTTATGCAGACAGATGCAGTGGGAGTATTACAAAATGGTGTTGCCTTGGGGTTAAATACTTTTCGGGTTTTCACGGATGAATTGGACCTAGTACCTGGGCAACCTAATAAAGTGGTCCTTCATCAAGTTGGTAAAACTCATCATGAAACTATATTACGTAGTTTGGAGATAGTGAAAGATAGAGATTTTGCTACCTACGAAGTCCTGGGTAATATGGGTACTGTTTCTTTGCCTATAACTGCGGCAATTGCGGATAAACAAGGTTTTTTTAAAAAGGGTGAATCAGTTGGTTTGTTGGGAATAGGTAGTGGCTTAAATTGTTTATTGATTGGATTAGAATGGTGATACAATGTTTTGTACAGGTTCTTCTTATTGTGTATAAATGGTTGATTAGTTGATTAGTTGATTAGTTGATTAGTTGAAATGGCGGCATGGTATGAGTTTTAATAGAGATAATTTTAAACAAATATATCCTTTTAGATCGAATTATCTAAATCGAAAAGGGCTTTTATATCATTATCTGGATGAGGGTAGTGGTGAGCCACTTGTTATGGTACATGGTAATCCTACTTGGTCATTTTATTATCGTCATTTGGTTAGCAAATTTCGGGGATCTCATCGGGTAGTTGTACCGGATCATATTGGTTGTGGTCTGTCGGATAAACCAAATGATAAAGAATATAGTTATTACTTGCAAAATCGGGTTGATGATTTGGAGGCATTAATCGATCATTTGGAGTTGGATCAAATAACCCTGGTTTTGCATGATTGGGGTGGTATGATTGGTATGGCTTATGCAGTCAAGTATCCAGAAAAAATAAAACGATTAGTTATTCTTAATACCGCTGCTTTTTTTCTACCGAAGGATAAAAAGTTGCCTTTTCGATTAAAGTTGGTTCGTAATTATTCTTTTCTAACTGCTCCGATGGTTAGGGGTCTGAATTTATTTAATTTAACCGCCGTTTATATGGCTTCTAAAAAGGGCTTAAAAGCTGAAGTAAAAAAAGGTCTGCTAGCACCTTATGATAGCTGGTCCAATCGAAGAGCGATTTTAAGGTTTGTACAGGATATTCCTCTGAGTGAAACTGATCAGAGTTATGAATTGGTAAAAGAGGTTGAGGAAAAATTACATATTTTTAATCATCACCCGATGTTGATTTGTTGGGGAATGGGTGATTTTGTGTTTGATGTAGATTTTTTAGAGGAATGGAAAAGGCGTTTTCCTAGCGCTGCCGTAAAAACGTATCATAATGCTGGACATTATGTTTTAGAGGATGAACCGGATAGAATCGCAGAGGATATGGGGAATTTTATCGGTCTCTATCAAAATCCAGGACAGCTTTGAAGTGATTCTCAAACAGCTTTGAGTGATTGGGTTGGTTCATATTTTCTATAGGATATTGATTTTAAAAAATTGGATTTAAAATTATGAATATTGCAAAACTATTAGTTGAGATGACGGAGAATATTCCTCATGACCGGGCTTTTATTGTTCCTACCAGAAATTGGATGGGGCGAGTTAAACGAGATGGGTTTGGGCATGTTTTGTATAGTCAGATTACCTATCAACAATTGAATCGACTTACTGATCGATATGCAAATGCCTTTTTCAAAATTGGTATTCAAAAAGGAACCAGAGTTGTGGTGATGGTTGAGCCTGGTATTGATCTGGCAGCTGTAGCCTTTGCTTTGTTTAAAGTAGGAGCAATACCGGTAATGATCGATCCAGGAATGGGAATCAAACAATTCTTAAATAGTGTTCGACAGGTAAGACCCCATGCTTTAGTAGGTGTTCCTTTAGCTCATTTTGTGCGTAAAGTATTTTTTCCAGCTTTCAGATCCGTTCAAACCAATGTTACGCTTGGTAGAAGATGGTTTTGGGGAGGATACACTCATCGTCGTCTTTTATCAGTTACCAAAGATGTTTATTCTTTTCCGTTGGTAGAAACTTCCGAAGAAGATACAGCGGCTATTTTGTTTACTTCAGGAAGTACGGGGCCGGCTAAGGGAGTGGTATATAAACATAGAACATTTATTGCTCAGGTTCAGATGTTAAAGGATTATTTAGAAATTAAACCTGGTTCAGTTGATTTACCTACCTTTCCTTTGTTTGCTTTATTTGCTCCAGTGTTGGGTATGACAGCGGTTATTCCAGATATGGATCCTACCCGTCCGGCAAAATTAAATCCTGAGAAAATATTAGAGGCTATTTTTGACCATAGTGTAACAAACATGTTTGCTTCACCAGCAGTATTAAAGAGAATTGGTGAGTATGGGCGGTCCAGATCAGTAAAACTACCTACTGTAAGGAAAATTTTATCCGCAGGCGCTCCTGCGCGACTCGAAACCTTAAGAGATGTTACTGCTATGCTGGTGGAAGACGGGGCTCAAGTTTATACACCTTATGGAGCTACCGAGGCTTTGCCTTTAAGTGTTATTGGCAGTAAAGAGATTTTGTCCGTTACGGAAAACCAATCTAAAGAAGGTAAGGGAAGTTGTGTGGGCAAAGTACTTCCAGGTATTGAAGCGCGGATTATTGAAATTACCGATGATCCTATTGATAAATGGTCGGATAGTTTATTGGTGTCTCCTTGGGAAAAAGGTGAACTTGTTGTTAGAGGGCCAATTGTTACCCATGAGTATTTTGAAGATCCTTATAAAACTGATCTATCAAAAATCAAGGATAAAGGTACGATTTGGCATCGGATGGGAGATATTGTTTGGCGAGATGATACTGATAGATTGTGGTTTTGTGGGCGGAAGTCTCATCGAGTTGATACTGGGAACGAGATTTTATTTACTATTCCATGCGAAACGATCTTAAATCAACATCCAGCGGTGAGTCGATCAGCTTTGGTGGGAGTTGAGTCTATTAAGAATAGGAAGTCTACCGAAAGTAAAAATAAAAATGGGAATGATAATAAAAGTAATGGTAATGGTAATGGTAATGGCAAAAAGCATCCAGTTTTTTGTGTAGAGCTAAACAAAGGATGTAGTCCTTGGTTCAAAGGACGTTTGAAAAAGGAATTCAAGGAGTTGGTTCAACAAAATACTTTGACTGTCCAGATAGATACTTTTTTATTTCATCGAAGTTTGCCAGTAGATGTTCGACATAATTCTAAAATCAATAGGGAAGAATTGACCATATGGGCGACTAAAAAATTGAAGGGCAGATTATATTAACACACGATAGGCGAAACCCGCACATCGTGTTGTGTGAATAATTCAAAAACCGAAAGACAGGTTTCTATGCATAATCCAAAAAGTGAAAGGCAAGTTCTGGTAACGGGTGGCGGTGGATTTTTGGGACAGGCCATTATTAAACAACTTCTGACTCAAGGATGTCGTATACGTAGTCTTGCTCGTGGAAATTATCCTGGATTAGAAAAGATGGGCGTAGAAACTATTCGGGGTGATCTAGCTGATCGGGATACTGTATTAAAAGCATGTGATGGCTGTGATGAGGTATTTCATGTTGCCGCAAAGGCAGGAATGTGGGGTGATTATAAGGAATATTATAATGCTAATGTAGTCGGTACTAGAAACATAATTGATGGATGTAAACACGCGGGTAGTCGATTGATCTATACCAGTACTCCGAGTGTAGTTTTTAACGGCGAAAATATGGCTGGTGTAGATGAATCTGTCGAGTATCCTGATCAATACACCGCATACTATCCAAAAACTAAAGCTATGGCAGAGAAAGAAATATTATCAGCAACGAGTAGTGACTTAAAAACTGTAATCCTTCGTCCACATTTAATATGGGGTCCGGGGGATAATCATTTGGTTCCTAGATTATTAGCACGAGCTGATCGACTTTGGCAATTTGGTAAAGGAGAGAACAAGGTCGATGCAGTGTATATTGATAATGCGGCTCATGCTCATATTCTAGCTGCTCAAAAATTACGAACTTCGTATAATATTTCTCTACCTAATGATTCTTCGACTGATATATCTGGTAAAGTATATTTTATTACCCAGGGGGAACCTTTTAAGCTTTGGCCCTTTGTCAATCAAATTCTAGTTATGGCAGGTAAAAAGCAAATCAAACGCAAAATACCACTACCGGTGGTCAGAACTATTGGTAGTACCATAGAATCAATATATAAGCTCTTATCAATTGATAAGGATCCTCCAATAACAAGATATACCGTTGATGGAATGGGAGTAGATCATTGGTTTGACATATCTCGAGCTAAAAAAGATTTGGGGTATGAACCGATAGTAAGTGTTCAGGAGGGGCTGGAACGGTTAAAAGTTTGGTTAGAAAAGTCATAGGGCGGACTTTGTCCGCAGCCTTCAGTTATCAGTCTTCCGTTCTCAGGTTTCTAGACGAATTAAAAGTCTCAAATCAATATTCATGTTTATAATAGGGGGATCCCCTCTGTTTTGATAGAATAGAGCAAAGGTGAGGAAGAAGTTTCAGATAGATAATCATTTACACTTATAGGGATTAGCTCCATTCTAGGATCAATATCAGATGCCAATAAATTTAGTAAAGCTCCTTCTTCTATTCGATCTTTTCCAAAATCAAGAGATACAACAGCTATATCAATATCACTTTCTTTTTTTTGTTGATCTTGAGCGTAAGATCCAAATAATACGATCAAAGAGACATTAATTTGGTGTTCAAGTAATTTGCTTCTTAAATGAATTACTTTTTCCTTAATTTCTCCAATTTTTCTAATATCCATTGGATTAGATCCTCAACTGCTAAGATTTTTTCTTGAGTAAATTGTTTAGTTGCTTTTTTATCTATTGAAAGTTTTTCGTCAGGATATCTGCAAGCTAAGTTAAATTCGTTAACTATAGCTATCAATTGTTTTTGTTTGTTGTCTAAATCTAATTGATTTTGTTGATTTAAGATCCTTTTGGCCTCCAGTTTTCCAATATTCAACTACTTTTTCAACATTTATTCTGCTCATATTTAGCCTTATTTTAGCATACTCTCTAGTTGATTACAAATTTTACACCATGCGCAGCAGCTCTTGCTGAAACTTTTCCGTAATCCTACTACCTGTTGAAATATTTGATCTCGTATTTTCGCACTCATCATGTAAAATATTAATATTATAGTGTTTATTTGATATTTTTTGTAACTAGTATTCCGTGATCAGTATAAGCAGTTATCTGTAATCTGGTCCTGGCCCTGGTCCTGGTCCTGAACCGGGCTACAGTATACTGATTACAGATTTACTGAAAAAATGAAATTAGACTAAAATTATCT